>NZ_LR861806.1:0-17394 GCF_903989465.1 Xanthomonas sp. CPBF 426 | reverse complement strand
CTGATCGCGGTACGCGATTTCGTCGAAGGCATTCCGCGCGTTGTCGATCGCGTCGCCTAGGTCGAGGGCTGTTTGCCCTAGAGGATTTTTGCTAACATCTGCCATGGTCATCTACCTTCTTGGGTGATGGTCTGTGCGGTCGTAGTAGCCACTCCTGCCGCACACCTCGGCCCAGACGTGTTAGCGCACGTCTGGGCCTTTACGTTTATGGTCTTCGCCTCGATCACACCGGCCCGGATACTTCGCGCCAAGCGGATGCATCAATGATGATTTCAGGATCGAGGTGAGGCACGTCCGCAAGTGTGGTCAGTGCCTTTTCGATAGTTCGGAACCGAACCGGCTTACGATGGTAGGTCACAGCATGCAGCGTGCGGCCCTGCCGCGCATAGAGCGAAAAACCAGCGCCGTCGTTCGGGTACAGCACAGCTTGTATCGGTTCGGCGTTCGGATCATCGCAAGCGCTGGTGAGGCGTCCGAACGTCCATGCCCTGCTTTGCCGTACCGGTGGCTCCAATGCATCAAAGAATTCATCCACCATTGCGTCTACGTTGGCGTGCTGAACTGCGCTGTTTTCGTTTCGGCTCTTCTGCTTCATGGGTGCCACTCCTGAATTACGGCGTTAGCGCGCCGTGGTTGTGTTCACGGCATCTGCTGTGCCGTGTGCTTGATCCGTAGGATTTCTACGGTTCGGGCCTCAGTTAGCACCCGGTAAAAGACGATGTAGTTTCTGTGAGCGACCAGCTCGCGAACTCCGTCCGGTAATCCTGGGCGTCCGGTACGCCCAAGCTCTGGATGCTGAGCAAGCGGAGTAGTCTTGTCGCGTAATTCCTGGCCGAAACTGCGCGCTCTGGTGGGATTTTCCTTGCCGATGTAGCGGACGATTGCACGCAGATCGTCACGGGCCTTGGGCCGCCACTCGATGCGATATGGGGTAGGAGACTTCGCCATAAGTCAGTTGGCCGACATGCTTATGCCCGCCTCTTGCGAGCTGGCTTGTGTTCGGCCTCAAGCGCTGCAATGTCGGCGTCCATTTCCGCCATCACCGCATCGTGAGACAGATTAGGTCGAGTATCCGCAATAGCGTCGTCAATCTCCGCTGCCAGCCAGTTGGTATAGGCAGCAGCCTGGTGCGCCTTACGCATCGCTTCGGAGCGACCACGGGTGCCGGCTGTCTCAAGCTTGGCGTCAGGGTTCCAAGCGCTCGCGTCGAACGCTCCTACCGTGATACCGATATCTCGCAGCACATGCAGGGCGGCGGCGGGATTGCCAAACTTGCGCGGCTCGGTGCTGCGCGCTTTCGCCAACAGGGCGGCCGGCCCGTTGCGCGTGGCGATCTGGACGAAGAATGCACCGCCCTCCCCTTTCAGGGTGACGCCAGCAACGCCGCCGGATGCCTTGGCGACGCGAAGCTGTTCAATGGTCATGCTTTGCATGGTGACCCTCGCGACTCGTTTCAAACTATGTGGTTGGATTGTGCACGTTTTCTAGGTGGCGTGCAATACGTCTAGCGTTCCTAAAACGTTCGTTTTGTAGACATTCAGCCTATGGCGGCATGCAGTGCTGTCAGAGGGATAGAACTTGACCGCAAACCCGTCTACAAATCAAAATCCACAAACTCATAATTTTTACGGTAAAACGGACAATGAAAATCGGGTATGCGCGCGTTTCGACCGACGACCAAAATCTAGACCTGCAACGGGATGCGCTCACGTCTGCTGGCTGCGAGCGGATCTGTACCGACACGGCAAGCGGCGCGAAGGCGACGCGGCCCGGCCTGGCCGAAGCGCTGGCTTTCGCACGCGCGGGTGACGTCCTCGTGGTCTGGCGGCTGGATCGGCTAGGCCGCTCGTTGAAAGAGCTGGTCGCCCTGGTCGATCAACTAGGAGCAGCAGGCATCGGCTTGGAAAGCCTGACGGAGCGCATCGACACCACAACCGCTTCCGGTGAATTGGTGTTCCATATTTTCGGGTCAATCGCCCAATTTGAGCGGCGCTTGATCGTGGAACGCACGCGAGCCGGATTGGTCGCGGCAAGGACACGAGGCAAACGCGGCGGTCGCCCTTCCCTACCCGGCGAGAAGGTCGCCGCGATCCAAGCAATGGCCGCGACGGATAGGCCCGTGGCGGAAGTGTGCAAAGCATTGAAGATCGGGCGCAGCACCTACTACAAGCATGTGAACAACAAGACTTTTGAACCTACACCCAAACGGAAGGACTGACATGCAAGAAGAACAGATCACGCCACTGCAACACAACATGCGCCGCTTAGTGGATTTATCGCGACACGAGGGCTACTGCGATATCACTTTCCACAATCGCGATCCATTGATCGGAGTACGTCTAAGCCCCACCCTGAACGCTGCCCTGATGTATGGCGCAGGGGCAAAAAAAATGACCGAACTGTTTGATCGAATTGAGACCCGAGCCGGCACCGTATTCCGTGCTGTGGATGTATGGGTCATTGTGGAATTCCCCCATGGCCTGCCCTCGGATGAAGATCTCGCTGGGGTTGATCTAGCAGATGGAGAGGCCGAAATAGCTCCTGGCGTTTCGATGCGTCAGATGGCTAAAGAGGTTTATCGATGTGGTGATGATTTGGAGGCAGAACGAATGCTTCGCCGCATCCTTGCCGCCTAAGAAGGACAGGCAGGAACCCCAATTCCTGCCAACCTTCTCTGTCACGACTGCTGCGCCTTGATTTGCCTTGCCAGTTCATCCGCGACTTCCCCTAGCTCCCCGAACGTGATTTCTCCTGCTGCGAAGCGGTCTGCAGCAGCCAGGTATTCTGCCGGAAGTTTGAAGCCCTCTAGCTCGACGCTCGCCCGCCCGTATGTGATAGCGTCCCGGCGCTTGCGTAGCTCGGCAGGGTCTAGTTTTCGCTGGGGCGTCTGGTGGTTCTCAACGCTCTGCGAGGCCAGCCATTCGGCACCCTCGGCCAAGGCGGCCGCGTGGGCCTCTACAGCGGCCATCGCAGCATCCGTTTCACCCTCAGCCAGAGGGAAGACGCCGCCCCCGACTTCTTGGCCATCCTGGAGAAGTCGCAATCGCCAGCCGCCGCCAAGCTCGATCGGGCGCGGCTCGATTTCATAGGTGTACTGCTGCATAGTTCCTCCGCAATGATTTTTTACTCATTTGCACATAACCTCATTGCCAACATTACCGGCCGTAGTCGTGTCCGGCCTCAACGTCGTATTGCCCTTGCCGGTCTCGGTTGACCTGTACCGTGTCGCCTATGTCCAGCTCGACCCCCTCGGCCTGCGGAACCATCACCCGGTCGCCGTCGGCCTCGATCACATACGCAGCGCCCTGATCGTGTTCGACATGCTGCACCACGTCGCCCGTGAACGCTTCGTCCCGCTCTAAGAGGCGGGCATCGTGCTGTGCCGCAAGGTCGACCAATTCAGGCTCATGCTGGAGCGGTCGCTCGCCCGTGTAACCGGTCCCGAAGTCCAGCGATCTGTCGTAGATCAGCCCAAGCGCGCCTGAACGATGCGCCTCAACCAGCTCGGAGAAACGGGCAATGTCGGGGTTCAACCGCTCCCGCTCTCTGCTCCCGCCAGAGGACTGCACGTGTACGGCATCCTGTTCCCGGCGCGGTTGCTCGAACTGCGCAGGCTCGACCGCACGCCGGCCATCGTCGCTCAGCTCGATCGCAGGCGCGTCGGCCTCGATGACAGGGACGACGGCTTGAACGGCGTTGGCTGCGCTCTGCACGTCTTCGGGCATCCCTCCCCTGGCTAACGGCTCTGACTGCCCATCCTGCACACGCGCATCCTGCTGTTCGACCTCGAAAACTCGTTGGCGGCATGCGCTCAATTCGCGTTGTAGCTGTGCCATGCGCGCGGCATCGACGTTGCCGCGCAGTGCTGTTTCCAGCGCCCCGCACCGCTCGCGTAACGCATGCAGGTCTTCGTGATCGGCCTCCTGCCATCCTGCTAGAAATTCACTCATAAACTCACTTACTCCGTTACTCAGCGGGAAGTTGGGTCACAAAATCGGTCAGAACATCCTTTACCGTCTTCCCCTGCTTGGCCGCATAGATCTTGAGTCGGGTGTGCTGCTCGGCGGACAGGTCGAAGTTGACGCGCTTCGTCGTCGCCTTGTCGGCCAAGCTGGCGAGGGTGGCCGCCTTGTTGGTCTTGGCGCTGGGTCGGCCGGCGCTGAGGCTGGTTCCTTTGCTCATATCCTCAAATCCTCAAATGAGTTTCTTTTTAATTTCGTTTGCCAGGGCGCGAACCTCGGCCGCTGCATCGCCGTCCGGCTCGGCATCCATGACCGTGCTGCCGGTGGCCGCCGTGCCGGGATAGCTCACGCGCTGTGTGATGCGTGCTTCCAGAACAGGCAGGCCGTAGCCGTTCAGAGCCTCGGTGACTTCCGCACCGATGCGCGTCCCCTTGATGGCCCGCGATACAACGAACGCCGCTTGCAGCTTGCCGTCCGTGACCTCGATGCGCTGTTTGACCAGCTCCACAAGGTCGGCGGTCGCCCAAATATCGTAGGGCGACGGTTGCACGGGGATCAGCACGAAATTGGCGGCCTTGATGGCCGACACGGCCAGGTCGGCCGCCTGGGGCGCGCCGTCGATCACCACGAAGTCCTTACGAGCGACGTTCTTCAAGTCGCGATCGATGGTGGGTCGGTCAATGCCGACGACGGTGACCGGCTGGTCCTCCCGAACAGCCGCCCAATCGCGCGCGCTACCTTGGGGATCTGAATCGACCAGCAGCACGTCTGCCCCGTCCAGTTGCAGCACACGGGCAAGGTGGGTGGCGATGGTCGTTTTGCCTGACCCGCCTTTCTGATTGAGTACGGCGATAACCTGCATGGATGCTCCCGAATGAATGAACAAAACCGCAATTACTCATTTGAGTGTAGCCGCCGGCAGCATTGGAGTAAAGTCTAATTTTACTCATTTACTCAAATGAATTGGTGACACCGCGGCGACCTGGCCAGCTCTGCGGTGTCTCCAATTAGGATGGAGCGCTACCGGCTGCGCCTGGCGTCGCGGGTTTGCCGCTGTGACTCCTGCCCCCGCTTCTGTTCCGGCTCGGCCGTGCGCTCTGTGCCGCCCTGGGCGGGCTTGGCGCGCTGGGGCTGGGCAACGTAGGTCCGGCCGGCCTTGATCTCTTCTCGGCGCTGCTCGTAGCGGTCCTGCAAGTCCTTGTCGCTGAACTCCACATGCAGCCCTTTATCGGCCGCGATGTCGGCCATGGCATGCCTGTAAGCCTCATCACCGCCCCTTAGCCGGATGGCTGGCCCGAACTTCACCAGGGCCAGGCGCAAGCCGGTTTCCAGCGTGTCGCGCTCGGTCTGGCTGAACTCAACAGCTGGCCCTGTATCGGTGAACATGGCCCGGCGCTGCTGGTCGTAGTACGTCACGTTGCCTTCCCGATCGACCTTGTATCCAGCCGGCGCAGCCGGCTTCCTAATTGGCGCGGCCTCGGGGTCCAGGCCGTCCCTGTCCTCGATGCGTTCACGTGTGGTCGGTTGTGGCGGCGTAACGCGCTGCCGTCGCAACTCGGCCAGGGCGTCCGCATCACCACGGCCCGCGCGCTCGGCCAGGTAAGCGCGATACTGGTCCGCCGGCTTCATGCGATACCGGGCTTTCAACTCGGTGCGCTCGGCCTCGATCTGCTCGCGCAAGGTAAGGTCGCGTCTAACCTTCTCCATGCGGACCAGAGACAAGGCGGCTTTCCGGTCGGGGGCTTTCCTGGCGCTGTCGTTCTGGATGGCCCGCCGTTCGGCTTGATACCGGCGGCGCAGCTCGTTGCGGCGTTCCTGCTCCCGCTGCTTCTGCTCCTGCCAATCCCGTTCCCGCCGCTCACGCTGCTGTGGTTGCCACTCCCGGCGATACTCTGCCCATAGGTCACGACGTGGAGCGCTACGGGCTTGCTGGTGCACTTCGCGGCCTTGCTGCTCGGCGTAGACGCGGCGCAAGAGTGGCGCGGCTTCTCGCCAGGGCAAATGCAGCTCTTGGGTAAGGAAGTCGGTCACGTTCAAATTTCGACTGCCGCACCGTATCCGGTCGCTGCCGTCTTTGGCCGTCGTAACCTCGTATTTGTCGGGCATCGCGCCATGCGTGCGGCTGACGGCCGCCAGCAGGCGCGCGGCGTCCAGCTTCCGCTTGATCGTGTCGAACTCGGCCCGGCCGGTGTCCTGCCCGCGTGCAACAGCCTCGTGTCGCTCTGCGATGTGTTGGCCGACAACGGTATCCGCCGGACGCCCGTCGCGATCCTGGGCGGGCGGGGGCAAGGGAGCCGGCTCCCTGGCCGGCTGCGCCCTGGTCGGGGCTGGCGGCTCGGGCTGCGGCTCAATTTCCTGGGCGGCCCTGTGCTTGGTGTAGAAATTGGCCGCCCGCTCGGCCAGCATCGCCCGGCGTTGCTCGGTGTCCGCTTCCCAATAGGCTGCATATGCCTTGCGGCTCCCGCTGTTGAGATATTTCAGCTCTGCGGCCCTAACCTCGTGCCACTCCTTCAAGCGATCGGCAATGTCAGCCGGGGTGGGGCGGGGCGCTTTCGCGTCCTCATATCCCTGGCGCAGCTCGCCAGCCAGCCGGCGGCGCTTCTCGTCGGCCGGTAACGCGATAAATTCGCGGCTGAAAACGTGGTCTTTCAGGTTGATGCCCTTGGCTGCGCCCTCGGGCTTCACGTTCAGATATTCGGCCGTCTTGCCGGCGTTGCGGGTCTTCGTCTCGCCATGCTGTACGACGATGGCCCGGAATTGATCGAAGTCGGTCACGCCCTTGTCCAGCATGTCGGCCAGAATGCGCGCTTTCAGGTCGTGATTTGCGCCCTTGAAATAGTCGCCTTTATATCGGGCGATGATCGCGCTTTCGTCGGTAAACTGTATGCGCGCGTTATCTTTCGGACTAGCAAGTCCGTATTTCGCGTTAATATGCTCCTGAAAGGCTTCAAGGAACTTGGTCTGTTGGTCAACCTTGCCAAACGGGTTCAAATTCCGCTGGCTCAATAGGTTATATTCAGGAATGACAACGTGGATATGCGGCTTGCGCTCGATGAACTCGCCCGTCTGCTGATTGATATAACTTTTAAGCCTAGGCAAATGCGCCTCGGCATAGAAATTATATTCATCAGCCTGGTACGCCGTCATAGCAAATTGTCGGAACTCATCGATAATAGACTGCAACCGATCCCGGCTAATCTGATCCTCCTTGAATGCTAGAGTTATATGCAAATACCGCTCTCCCTGCTTATCCATGCCGTTAATAATGGCATCGGTTAATTGCAGGTCGCCAGCCAGTATAACGCGCTCGTCCAGTTCGGCACGGTTATAGTCGCGGCCATCCTTCCGGCCATTTTCGAGATATTCCCGGATTCCAGCTTCGCCGCCACGAACTCTAATCAGCATGCTCCACCGCCTCTCGCATCGCGTCGGCGATGGCCTGTAATTCGGCGAGGATGCCGGAATAGGTCGCTGTCGTCGCTTTGCCCGCCAGCTCAGCAGCGTTCACCGCGTGTGCAAGCTGGTTAATGTTGTTGCTGGTCTTGTTGAACAAGTACAGCAACCGGCGTTTGTCGGTACTCGTGGGAACGCGGGCGACAACCTGGGTGCGGTTTTGCAGGACGCATTCACGGAAGAATTCGGACGGCTTCAAGCCCGATGCCTCGACTTTAGCCAGGTAGGCGGCATGGTCGGCATCGGTAAGCCGGAAGCTCACCGGGCGGGCGAGCTTCCGGCCTTCTGCGGGCTTACGGGGCATGGTCGGGCCTCCCTTCATTACCTGCTCGGGCAGCAGCCAGGGCAGGGCGGTTGTAGGCCGGCGCGAGTAGCGCCGGGGGATCTGTCGCCATCTGGCGCGGCTCCCGGAGGGGGCCGACAGCAGGGTTTCCAAAGGGGTCACCCCTTTGGGCACGGGATATGTGTCAAAACGCGGAGCGTTTTGTAAACATATCCGACGTGCCTATCATGCCGCAAGAAGTAGTGTAACTCTGCATCGACATTGCTTCAACACCCCTACTACACTGCACAAGCACTGCGATAGCATGCTTGACACTGCGAATGCACTGCATAAGAATGGCACTCAAGCGGCGTAATCCGCTTGACCGCACTGCACATGCACTGCGAAAATGGCGTTTTCCAGCGAATGGACTACGCAACGAGGCTGATAGATGACGAAAACCAGTGTGGCCGATGTGTTGCGCGAGCTTGCGAAGGGCGAGAAAAGCCGCTCTGAAACGGCCCGCCTGCGCGACGTGATAGACGAAGTGGAAGCCGCCATAGCTGCCGGAGTGAGCCGGTCGGCGGTGCTGGAAGCCCTACACGGCCAGGGCTTCACGATGACGCTGAAGAGTTTTGAGAGCGCCCTTTATCGCATCAGGAAACAGCGCGGGCAGGGTGCGGCAGCCCCATCCGCACAACCAACGCCTTTTCTTCGTCATGACGAAGAAAAGGGGGAAGCAACACCAGCGGCCAGCAAAAAGGCCGGGGACTTTGAAATTCCCGTACCAAAGCGCTTCACCCACAACCCAAAACCCGACGACGATCTTCTGAAATAGGAACCCATCATGCAGAACACCATTCATTTCATCCTGCAAGGCAAGGGCGGTATCGGCAAGTCGTTTATTGCTGTGATGCTGGCACAGTTTTTCAAGTCCAAAGGTGCCGACCTGAAGGCATTCGACACAGATCAGGAAAATACGACGTTCGCTCACTATAAGGCACTCGGCGCGCAACACATCCCGGTCATGAATGAGTCCCGCACGATCGATGCCAAGCGGTTTGACGCGCTCATGGAAAAGTTGCTGACGGAGGATGGTACGTTCGTCATCGACAACGGTGCAAACACCTTTTCGCCGCTCCTGGCGTACATGGTGGAAAACAACGTCATCAGCTTCCTGACCGAGAACGATAAAAAGGTATATTTGCACACTGTCGTTGGCGGTGGCGACACGCTCGCGGATACAGCGAACGGGTTTAACTCAATCGCCCAGGGCATCGAAGATGCGCCGGTTGTTCTCTGGCTCAATGAACATTTCGGGCCGATGAAAACCGACGAAGGCAAGGATTTCACCGACACTAAGGTTTTTAAGGCCAATCAGTCTCGTCTGCACGGCGTGGTTTCGCTGCAAGCACGCAACCATCAGACCTACGGCGACGACATCAAAAAGATGAATATCAAGCGGCTGACGGTTGATGAAATCATGCAGTCGCCCGACTTCGCACTCATGGAAAAGCAGCGTATCCGCAACGTGGCTAAGGATGTTTTTAGCCAGCTTGATAAAATCGAGTTCTGACCATGGACCGACGCAAATATATTGCAGAGTTGGTCGAAAAAACAGGCGTCCGCGTGGATGAAGACGATCCGATTTTTGCCGTGGTATTGCTCAATCAGGCCATCCTCCAAGACCAGAAAACAGAGCTTGAGGTGCTTGTCGGTAGATTGGTGAAGGCGGCCGGGTCCATTCAAGGCGAGGTAATCAAGCAGGTAGAGGAACGGTGCAACGCCACACTAATGGAATTGAGTACTGAGGCCGTCAAGCTGAAAACCGACCTACAGAGTGAACACGCCAGCTACCGCGAAGCCACAAAAGAAGCCCTGCGCCAGGAAGTAGGCAGCACCATCGGCCGCGCAGCCGTAGCCATGGAGGACGCGCGGCGCTCGATCATGGGGCCGGTCTGGCTTGCGGCCATGGTGGGCGGGGTGATTGGCGGTGCTGTCGGTGGAATGGTCGTGTGGTTAGCTGCAGGGGGAATGCAATGACGGTCGGACAACTTTTGACGTTTGGCTTTTTGGGCGTCCCTGCCTTGGCCCTGGTGCGCACCATACTGGCGGCTGCACGCGGGAAGATGCGGTCCTCGCCGATCACCTGGGCGTGGATCGGAATTTGGTCGGTGGCAGTTGCCTACGGCATTGGTTCGGCCGCCCTACGGTTTGCCAAGGATGGCAAGCCTTCCACCCTGCTCGCGTTTGGCGTCGCGACCATCTCCGTGTTCTGCTGGCTCCGCATGTTCCGGCACTTGGAAGCAGGTGCCGGTCAGAACCGGGAACGGGTCGTGCGGGGGACGCAGGTCATCGCGGGGAACGCCCTGCAAACCGGCATGTACGGCAGCAGAGCGAAGCCCTCCGACATGGACATAGACATTGGCGGGGTGGTGCTTCCGTACATGCTGGAAGCCCAGCACATGCTATTTGCAGGGACCACGGGGGCCGGCAAGACGCAAGCAATCAACCGCGTCTTGCGCGCTGTACGTCAACGCGGCCAACGCGCCTTGATTGCCGATCCGGCGGGAGGCTTTTTCTCGCGCTTTGCGCGCTCCGGCGACCTACTGTTCAACCCCTTCGACGGGCGCACCGTGGATTGGTCGCCGTTCGCTGAAATCCGGCACGACTACGATTGCCAGCGGATCGCCAAGGCTGCGGTGCCGGACGGCACGGGCGAGGGTGCCGAATGGCACCACTACGCGCAAACCTTGCTCGCTGAAACCATGCTAGCGCTGCACCTGAACGGTGAGCACTCGGTGAAACGTCTACTTCACTTCGTGAGCGCGGCCGACACGAAGGAGCTAGCCGCCCTGCTTGCCGGTACGCCTGCCGCGATCCTGACGGCCAAGGGCAACGACAAGATGCTCAACAACACGCGGGGCATCATCGCTACCTACTTGGGTGCCTGGCGGTATCTGCCCGATGCAGGAAGGTTTTCCGTTCGCTCATGGGTACAGGACGAAGGAAGCGACGGTTGGCTGTTCGTGACCTACCGGGACGATCAAATGGGCCTGCTGCGCGGCCTGGTCGCCTCAATCTTGGAGCTGGGCATTGTCGAAGGACTGAGCCTGTCTGAAAGCACGGATCGGGCGCTATGGTACGTGTTTGATGAGGTTGATTCACTTGGCAAAGTGTCGAGCTTGCGCGGTGGATTAACGAAATTGCGCAAGTACGGCGGGCGGTGTGTCCTGGGCCTGCAAACAGTGGCGCAGCTCCGGGAAACCTACGGCCGCGACGAAGCACAAACACTGCTGGCCAACCTCTCAACAAAGTTGATTTTGCGCGCGGGTGATAACGAGACGGCCGAATATTTCAGTAAGGAACTTGGCGAACAGGACGTAGATCGCCTGCAAATGACGACAGGGCAGGGAACAAGCTCGGGGGGGCTGTTCAACCCTTCCCAATCCTCACAGTCTGCAAATACCAGCTTCAATTTGCAGCGGGTGCGCCAAGCGGCGGTCATGTCGTCAGAGATCCTCAACCTTCCCGACCTGGAAGGCTTCTTGAAAATGCCAGGCCAGCCGGTAGGGGCGGTGACGATCGCATACGAACGAATGCCGGAGCTACAGCCTGGATTTCTGCCGTAGCGCGGTGCGGGGCGCGGTGCGGGGCGCGCTGCGGGGCGCGCTGCGGGGCGCGCTGCGGGGCGCGCTGCGGGGCGCGCTGCGGGGCGCGCTGCGGGGCGCGCTGCGGGGCGCGCTGCGGGGCGCGCTGCGGGGCGCGCTGCGCCCCACCACTCCCTCCTGCCCCTCATGACGAAGGGTTGGGTCGCTCCTGTCGCGTCAAGGGGCCGTGTCCTCGCCCTGCGGGCTGCGGGCCGCACCTACCCCTTGACCCGACATCCACTTGGCACGATACACATTTACTCATTGCATCAAATGTGTGTTACACTCATTGCACGGCGGTCGATGGACTGTCGGGCGGTAAAGTTGGACAATCACAGAGCCAAAATGCTCCATCTTGGCTCCAACAAAAATTTGGGATGAGCTGCCCTAAGAACGCGATTGCGTACCGGGTGCTGGGCTGAAAAGAAGGCCCTGACAGCCAAGAACAGAATGGCCGCATAGTCAGCCCACCGCCATACAGGCGCGGCTACGGAGCCTAAGCCCCTCCTGACCTGCCGGAACAGTCGGCCTCGTCCTCCTAACGCAATAGGAGTGGCACTCATGCAAATCATCAAATCGCTTCTTCTCGCCGGCCTCCTCATGTTCGGCGGCTATGCCAACGCGCAAGTCCCTGTGACGGACGCGGCGAGCATCGCAAAGAACATAGCCAACCAAGCCGAGACCATGCGGCAGTGGGCGTCGCAGTACCAGCAGATGCAATCCCAATACCAGCAGATGCAACAGCAGTATTCGGCGCTAACCGGATCGCGAAACATGGGCGAGATTTTCAACAATCCGGCACTAAGGGACTACCTGCCCAAGGACTGGCAAGGTGTTTATGACTCTGTACGCACCGGCGGCTACAACGGACTGAGTAGTAGCGCATCCGGAATTTACGATCAGAACAAGGTCTATGACGCCTGTGCCTCTCTTACCCTGGCCGATGCTCGCACCGCCTGCCAGGCGGCCGCAGTAAAGCCATCTCAGGATAAAGCCTTCGCGACGGATGCCTACGCGGCTGCAAAGTCGCGCATGGATCAAATCGATTCGTTGATGCGGCAAATAAACCAGACGCAAGACCCAAAGGCTATTGGAGAGCTACAGGGCCGAATTGCTGCTGAGCAAGCCATGATCGGCAACGAACAAACGAAATTGCAGCTATTCCAAATGATGACGCAGGCAGAGGATAAGCTTCAGCAACAAAGGCAACACGAAATAAATGCCAAGCTAAATGCCCGCCGTGGCTACTCCCCGTTGAAGCCGGTCGAGTTCTAAGGAGGATATATGCTGCACTTCATCGAATTACTGCTGGTTCTCGGTTACGTGAATTTCCCTATCCGGTTCTGGCTCTCGGTTCGGAAATTCGGCGCTTCCCGTTTCAATGACGCTCTGCGTAGCGATGCGCACATGTTTTGCCTGGACGTGGTGGCAGTCTTCTTCGCGTCCGCGGCATGCTATTGGATCGCATACGACACGCTCGGGATTGCTATTCCGGGCATCAAAGACCTGGCGAGCTGGGAAGCCCAAGTAGTCGCATTCGTCCTGACGGCGGCTTGCATGGCGCTAGCGTTCGTGAATGGCCGGCAGCGCTTTCTAGACGCCACTCGGGCCGGCATGCCCGAGGCCGCACTCAGGTGGCTTGCAACACGGCAAATCATCGTTGCTTCCGAAGTATCCGCAGCACTCGTGCAAGCACCGCGCGTTATTAAGAGGATGTAATCATGGCAAAGTTTTCTTTTATCGTTTTTATGATGCTCCTGTTGGTCGGCTGCGATAACGCCCAGCCGACGCGTACCGTGGAGGAATTTAAGGCTGACAAGGAGCAACGCCATTCGATGTTGGCGACATGCAAGAACAATCCCGGCGAAAAGGGTCTGTCGCCTAACTGCATCAACGCACAGAAGGCGGAGAACGAAATAGCTAATTCGCGTCGCGGCTATTCTCCGCTGCCGCCTGTCAATACGGGGAACTAGACATGTCCGACCCCATGATTTTCCAATTCATAGGCGACTCCATCACCAATGCGATGGGCACCTATGTAGAAACAACCGTTCCTGTAGTGATAGGCAAGATCACTACAACGGCCATACTCTTGGGCACGCTTTACTATTCTGTCATGGGAATTTTAATGGCCCTTGGTCGCGTCGATGGGCCGTTTTCGCAGTTGATGCGTTCTGCTGGCAAGTTTCTATTGATTAGCGCAATTGCTCTAAATTCCGGCACTTATATGGATTTCGCAGTGGCAACCGGGCACGATCTGGAAACTGGTATTACGCAGGCGTTTTCAGGTGGAAAAGGTGCCAACCCGACGACTGTCTATCAAGTTGTTGATGAATCTGTTGGTAAAGGTTGGGATTTGGCCGGTGAGCTTTGGAACCGGGCGTCGGATAGAGGTATGACCGAAATCGGAATGATGTTTGGCGAGTATTTCGAGGCGATCATTATTGCGACGGCAACACTCATTCTTGCTGCTCCTGCGGGAGCGATGATTGTTGCATCTAAAACGTTGCTTGAATTGCTATTGGGTATCGGCCCGTTCTTTATCATGCTGCTTATGTGGCCGGCCACCAAAGCATTCTTTGATCGCTGGTTTGGTGAAGTCATGACGGTAATTTTGCAAATTGCGTTGGTCAGCGCAGTGCTGGCGTTCGCCTTGAAAGTATTTGTTGCAGTGGTTTCCGCTACGAATATCGACAGCCCGGACGCAAGCCCGTTTTTTGACTCCTTGCGCCTGATCTTGGTAACCATAGTGATGCTGTGGGTGATGTATGTCGCCTACCAAAAAGGCGGGGCACTCGCCGGAGGCATGACCTCGGCGGCAATCACGTTGGGCACAATGGCTGCCCGTGCATCCGGGCTGGGTTCGGCCGTCGTTGGCGCGGTCAATCCTGTTTCCACCCGCCGGGATCTTGAATCAGGAATGATGGTCACGGCAGGCAGGACCAATCATATGATTGCCGGGAATACGGTGTGGAACCCATCGTATCGACAGCACGTGTTGGACAACGTTGGGAAGAACTGGGGTCGAGCGAGGGGCGGCAGCGTCCAAGGTCAATGACCACATGGCCCCGCTTCGGCGGGGTCTTTCTTTGTGTATCGTGCCAAGTGGATGTCGGGTCAAGGGGTAGGTGCGGCCCGCAGCCCGCAGGGCGAGGACACGGCCCCTTGACGCGACAGGAGCGACCCAACCCTTCGTCATGAGGGGCAGGAGAGCTTTACCCCTGCCCCTCTGACGACAGAGGGCGACTCGCTCCCCTCGCTGGCGAGGGGCGGGGGGGAGTGGTGGGGCGCAGCGCGCCCCGCTTGAAGACACTGCAAGACAGATTCAGCGTATTCAGCGTAGCGCCCTGAGCGGCGCGCTGAGGCATTCGGCAGCCGAGTTGGTGGGGTAGTAGCCCCCTTGCCCTGAAAACCGCTTCTATAGCCGTTTCTGGACGCCCTCATGACCTGTTCTTGTCTCGGATGCCCTTCTTTCTGTTTGAGTGTCGGTGTTGCCGCTCTGTGCGTAATGGTGAAGCACCGACGCGCGGCTTGCCGCGCCTAAACAAATGTCTGGCCGTAGGCCAGTCAACAGGGAGCGGGTGTAGCCCGCGAAGGCCGGCCCGGAGGGACGGGGCGAAGGGAGCGTAGCGACCGGAGGGTAGGCGCTTTTTCTCTTGATCCTGGCTGCAGACGATGAAGTTATCCACAGAACCGGACGGCCATTACAGGTAAGAATTTATAGGATTCTTTTTAAAGGCAGAACCGTACCGGTTTTAGGGGGGGGGGGATTTATCATGCGAGGGGGGGGCGATTTATCATGATTCCGCCCTCTGAGGGGGGGGCGATTTATCATGCTGGGGGGGGCGATTTATCGTGGATAAGTGCTCTAATCTACAGGCTTCTCCACAGCCTTGATGGTGACATAGGGTCCACCTTGCCCCCGGCATCTGTCGCCAACATGCTTCCGCGCGACTCGACGCTGCCTGGGCGATCAACGGGTGAGTCCAGCCCGACTCATGCCGGCAGTAAGGGGGGGGGCGATTTATCAAGCTACCCCGAAAGGGATGGAAGCCCGGAGGGGGGAGACTGCCGACCTCGGCTGGCTCGATGCGTAGCACGACAGCCCGGCCCTGGCTTGCCAGGGTGAGCGTCGATTGGTGACAGGCCCGCGATCTGCCGGCTCGCATTGGTGACGCCGGCGAGCTGGCCAGGCGCGATCGTTGTCACCAAGGCAGGAGCCTATTTCCTGCCGTTGAGCGTCGCCAGTTTTACGAGAACGTCAGCCTGAACCGAGTCGATTTCGCCGCTTCGCTTCGCGGTCGGGAATGCGGCCGTGATCGCGTAGGCGAAGGCTTCCGGCGTCAACGTCAGGCCGGCGCGCTGTGCTGCTTCAAGGATGGCACGAAAGGAAGTCGCGGTTGCCGCTGCATCGTCGGCGAGGGTGCCTCGCCGGGTGCCCGTCAGCACCCACGTGGGATCGATCGCGCACCGTTCCAGCAACGTGACGAGCAGTGACGCGTGAATCTCCCGCTTGCCGGCCTCATAGGCCGCATAGTCCATGCGGCTTATGCCAAGTACACCGGCAAATTCTTCTTGGCTCTTATCCTGGCGAAGCTGCTGCAATCTTCGGCCCACGTCTTCTGGTCTACTTTCCATCATCGTCGCTCCTATCAGCTTTGAAGACGATGTAGGAAGTTCGGGACGAACTGACAAACCATGGCCGCAGCACCATTCGGCGCTGTCCACATATCCACGGCCTGCGTAGGGGCCTTCTATGGCACCCGTAGCCAGGCGGTGGATATGTGGGCAGTCGGCAATACAAGCTGGCACGGCAGGGCCAGCGCCGCCCTTTCTGGCTGGTGACGGATCTCGCCGGCGCCGGCGGCCGCAGTGTCACCAGTCTGGCAGGTCATTTCAGCCCTTTGGGTAGCTTTGGGATTGGCGGCGGCGAACCGATCAGCAGCAGTCCGCCGGTCACCTGCTTGACGTTGGCGGCTGGGTACACAGCTTGCACTTTGCGCAGGACAGGCAAGAACTCTTTTTTGAAGTCCTTGTCAGGGTCTTTGCCTTTGTATTCCTGGGCGAACTGTTCCCGTATCGACTTCCAGTGCAAGGTAACGCCCTTGCCCTCGATGCGGTGTAAGCGATGCGCTAGCCAGCAATACACGTCCAATGCCAGCGCTGACCCTTTCAGGGCATGAAGCGCGCGATTGTCGAGTGGCACAGCACTGTTTTGAAGCTCGTTGAAATAGTGCTCGGATAAGGTCATCACACCTGGCCAGAGTGGCCGCTGTTGGGCGTCTCGATTGGACAGCCAGGCGTCGAACTGCTCAACAGGCTGGCCGTTGAACGTTCGGCCCTTGAACCCGAGTTGCAGCCTGCAGGCCGCCAAGGCGTGCATTTGCTTGCGCAACGTCGCGTGTCGCGCTCCTTGGGCCACGGTGTCCTCGCCGAGCATCAGACGCAAGAACTCGGCCGCGCTATCCCCGATAGGAATTTCGCGCGTGTTGTGGCGCTTGGCGTAGCTGGATACCCAAGCCAGCGCGAGGCGGGGCATTACGCCATAGGGGACGGGTTGTTGCACCGGTCCCCTACCCTCGTCCAGCCAGCCGGCTTGTACGTTGATCCATGCCGCACCGGATTGCCGCATGAACTCGCGTGCATCGATCTTAGCGCGAGGTAGTCCAACCTGGCACAGCACGGCATGAGTGAACGCCATGTCTTCGCCCGAGGGCGGTAGACTCGCGATGGTCGTTGCCTTGTCGAGTAGTTTGCGCTCCTGCTCGGACAGGACAGCCGCACGTCCAGCCTTGACCTTCTGTGCCGGCGTCGCTTTCTCGGTGGCGTAGGCGATCCGCTCGCTGGTCTTCTTCACCGCAGGCGGCAAAATTCCGCCTAGTAGTGCGCCGAGTGGCGAAAAGCTGTTCGCTCGTGATTGCTCTTTGGCCTGGCCCTCGGAACCCCGCACACGCTGTCTAGGTGCAACACCGCGCGTCGGCCGACTCGCCTGCGCTACGCGATTGGCGGCGGCCGTCTTCGCAGCAACGTCGGTCGCGTCCTTGACCGAGATACCGGCTGCGATCAT
>NZ_LR861805.1:4767500-4883254 GCF_903989465.1 Xanthomonas sp. CPBF 426 | reverse complement strand
CAAAGTATGATCATCTGTTGCTGGCTGCGGCGCGCAGAAAAGCGCCGTGCTCGCAGCCCGGTAGTGAAAAGAGGATGGGCCAGACTAGCACCGAGGGCAGGGTTTTCCCAGACTTATTCACAGGTCCATCCACAGGGCGCCACCGCCGTCACCTCCGGTAAAGCGTGCGGGGAGTTGACCCGGACGCGGGTGGCCCTATAGAATTGCCGGTTCTATTCGTCTCCATTCATGCAGAGGGCCCCATGGCCACCAAGCGTACTTTCCAACCCAGCAACCTCAAGCGAGCACGCGACCATGGTTTCCGCGCACGTATGGCAACCGCCGACGGCCGCAAGATCCTGGCTCGCCGCCGCGCCAAGGGCCGCAAGCGCCTGAGCGCTTGATTGCCGCGCCGCTCCCTGCGGCCGAGGCAGTCCCTAACGTGAACGCATCGAACCCGTGCAGGCGATTTCCTCGCTCTGCGCGGGTTCGTACGCGTGCGCAATATACGGTCGTTTTCGATACGGCACGTCGTACCTCGGACCCGTTGCTCAGCCTGCACTGGCGGACCGGCGATACGCCGCCGCGCCTGGGCATGGCAGTGTCGCGCAAGGTCGATACGCGTGCGGTGGGCCGTAACCGGATCAAACGCGTCCTGCGCGATGCCATGCGCCATCTGCTGCCCGAGCTTGCCGGCGGCGACTACGTGATTGTGGCGCGCTCGGCGGCCGCAAAAGCGACCAATCCACAGATTCGCGATGCCTTCGTGCGTCTGCTGCGCCGTGCTGGCGCATTGCCCCTGCCTGCCGCGCCCGGCACAATGCCGCCCGCCAGGACGATGCACCCATCCTCCCTTTCCCCGACAGAGCCGGAACCCAGTTCCGACTGAGCGAGTTGCTGCCCGATGAACCAGACCCGTGTTTTCCTGATTTTTGCCTGGCTGATGGTCGCGGCGCTGCTGTGGATGGAGTGGGGCAAGGACAAGGCGGCCGCCAATGCGCCGGTGGCCGCGGCGACCCAGTCGGTGCCGGCCGCGCGTGACCTGGACGCAGCTGCGACCGCGGCCAATGTGCCGGCGGCACAGGCCATTCCGCAGGCAGGCGTGCCGGGCGCCGTGCCGGCGACCAGTACCACTGCTGCGACGCCGGCCGCTGCCGGCGCTGCGCCGGTGATCACCCTGACCTCGGACGTGCTGCGCCTGAAACTGGACGGCCGCAGCGTGCTCGATGCCGAATTGCTGCAGTTTCCGCAGACCAAGGACGGCACCGCGCCGGTCAGCCTGCTGACCGAAGATGCCGCACACCCCTACAACGCCACCAGCGGCTGGGCCAGCGAGCATTCGCCAGTGCCTGGCGTGGGCGGCTTCCGCGCCGAACAGCCGGGCACCGCGTTCGCACTGGCCAAGGGCCAGAACACCCTGGTGGTGCCGTTCGTGTGGAATGGCCCCAACGGCGTGTCGATCCGCCGCACCTTCACCCTGGAACGCGGGCGCTACGCGATCTCGATCAAGGACGAGGTGATCAACAACAGTGGCGCGCCGTGGAACGGCTACGTGTTCCGCAAGCTGAGCCGGGTGCCGACCATCCTCAGCCGCGGCATGACCAACCCGGATTCCTTCAGCTTCAACGGGGCGACCTGGTACAGCCCGCAGGAAGGCTACGAGCGTCGCGCGTTCAAGGACTACATGGACGACGGCGGCCTCAATCGCCAGATCACCGGCGGCTGGGTGGCGCTGCTGCAGCACCATTTCTTCACCGCGTGGATTCCGCAGAAGGACCAGGCCTCGCTGTATGTGCTGAACCAGGACGGCCCGCGTGACGTGGCCGAACTGCGTGGCCCGGCCTTCACTGTCGCGCCGGGTCAGACCGCCACCACCGAGGCACGCCTGTGGGTCGGCCCGAAACTGGTCAGCCTGATCGCCAAGGAAGACGTGAAGGGGCTGGACCGTGTGGTCGACTACAGCCGCTTCTCGATCATGGCCATCATCGGCCAGGGCCTGTTCTGGGTGCTGAGCCATCTGCACAGCTTCCTGCACAACTGGGGCTGGGCCATCATCGGCCTGGTGGTGTTGCTGCGCCTGGCGCTGTATCCGTTGTCGGCGGCGCAGTACAAGTCCGGCGCCAAGATGCGCCGCTTCCAGCCGCGCCTGGCGCAGCTGAAGGAGCGCTACGGCGATGATCGCGTCAAGTACCAGCAGGCGACGATGGAGTTGTTCAAGAAGGAAAAGATCAACCCGATGGGCGGCTGCCTGCCGCTGCTGATCCAGATGCCGATCTTCTTCGCGCTGTACTGGGTGCTGGTGGAATCGGTGGAACTGCGTCAGGCGCCGTGGCTGGGCTGGATCCAGGATCTGACCGCGCGCGATCCGTACTTCATCCTGCCGCTGCTCAACATCGCCATCATGTGGGCCACGCAGAAGCTGACCCCGACCCCGGGCATGGACCCGATGCAGGCCAAGATGATGCAGTTCATGCCGCTGGTGTTCGGCGTCATGATGGCCTTCATGCCGGCCGGCCTGGTGCTGTACTGGGTAGTCAACGGCGGGCTGGGGTTGCTGATCCAGTGGTGGATGATCCGCCAGCACGGCGAGAAGCCGAGCAAGATCATCCAGGCCAACGCCAAGTAAGCAGTTGCACAGAGCCCGCCGCAAGGCGGGCTTTGTGTATGTGCGCCCGGATGGCGTTTTTTTAGCTATGCCACGGATGCTGTCGTGATGTCATCGCTGTTGCATCGCTTGCGATGCACCTCGTTGCGCCAGCGTGTTGGCGTGGCCGGCTATCGCAAGCAGCGTGCAGGCAACACTGGATCGTGTCTTGAAGATCGATCCATCGTGCGCAAGGCTTACGGCATATCCGTGAAATGCAGCCATACCGCCGCCACGCCCGCAGGCGCATGCAAGCCACGTCTTTGACCACACGCCTTACCATCTGCCTATGTCTTCTTCGCCATCGACCATTGTTGCCATCGCCAGCGCCGCCGGAACCGGAGGCATCGGCATCGTGCGTCTGTCCGGGCCGCAGGCCGCGCAGATCGCCGCCGAGTTGGGTGTCCCGACTCTGCAACCACGGCAGGCGAGATACGCACGCTTTCGCGATGCGCGGGGCGAGGTGATCGACGATGGCATCGCCTTGTGGTTTCCGGCGCCGCACAGCTTCACCGGCGAAGCGGTGGTGGAGTTGCAGGGCCATGGCAGCCCGGTGCTGCTGCGGCAGCTGGTGAGCCGCTGCATTGCGCTGGGCGCGCGCCAGGCACGCGCGGGCGAGTTCAGCGAACGGGCCTTTCTCAACGGCAAGCTCGATCTGGCGCAGGCCGAGGCGATCGCCGATCTGATCGCCGCCGGCGATCTGCGTGCGGCACGTGCTGCGCGCAGATCGCTGGACGGTGTGTTTTCGCAACGTGTCGATACGGTCAGCGACGGCCTCACCCGGCTGCGCATCCACGTGGAAGCAGCCATCGACTTTGCCGACGAGCCGCTGGACACGCTGGGCGGGGCGCAGGTGCGCGATGGATTGACCCAGGCTCGCAGCCTGCTCGCGCAGTTGCTGCGCGATGCCGAGCGCGGGCGCAAGCTGCGCGACGGCCTGCATGCGGTGCTGATCGGCCCGCCCAACGCCGGCAAGAGTTCCTTGCTCAATGCACTGGCCGGCAGCGAGCGCGCCATCGTCACCGATGTCGCCGGCACCACCCGCGACACCTTGCAGGAAGCCATCCAGCTCGATGGCTTCGACCTGACCTTGGTCGACACCGCCGGCTTGCGCGAGGGTGGCGATGCGATCGAGCGCGAGGGCATGCGTCGCGCACGTGTCGAACTGCAGCGCGCCGATCTGGCGCTGGTGGTGCTGGACGCACGCAACCCGCAGGCCGCACGCGACGCGATCGGCGATGCCATCGATGCGGTGCCGCGTCGGCTGTGGATCCACAACAAATGCGATCTTCTGGCCGAACCCGCAGCGCTCGATCGCGACGCGATCGCAGTATCGGCAGTGACCGGGCAGGGACTGGAGCAGTTGCACGCCCGGTTGCGCGAACTCGCGCTGGGCGATGGAATGGAAAGCGTGGAAGGTGAATTCTCCGCACGCACGCGGCATGTCGACGCACTGCGTCGTGCCGAACAGCACGCAGATGCGGCGGATCTGGAGCTGGGTTTCGAACAACTCGAACTGGCCGCCGAGGAACTGCGTCTGGCACAGGAAGCCCTCGGCGAGATCACCGGCAAGCTGAGCGCCGACGAGTTGCTGGGCAAGATCTTCTCGAGTTTTTGTATCGGCAAGTGAGGCAGTACGGCGCAACGTGCCGCGACTTCGCTACATCGGTTGATAAAAAAAAACCGGCCCCTTTCGAGGCCGGATTTCGTAATGCCATCGTTGAACCAGCGAACAATCAGAAATCGTACCGTGCAGTCAAACGGAACGAGCGCGGCGTCTGATAATTGACGTCGTTCAGATAGTTCGGGCTGATCACGTCGCGAGATGCTTCACTGAACTCGTTGTACTCGGTAACCCTGTCGTTGTTGAAAAGGTTGAAGACATCGAGCTTGATACGCAGCTTGTTGTCGGCCCAGTTGGGGATGTACGCCGCTGCCAGATCGAACGTCCAGGTCCAGGGTGTCCGCCCCTCGTCGCCACGCTGCCGCAGCACGCGCGTGCCTTCAGCGTTCAAGCAATAAAAGCTCGAGCCGCTGTAACCGCTGAGGTTGCCCTGGTCAGGCTGAGGGATGTCGTCCAGCGGGATATAGCCCTGGCAATTGATCGGGCGCCCGGACTGCAGGACCAAATTTCCGCCAAGCTGCCATTCCGGCGTGATCGTATAAGCACCGAAAAGCTTGAGCGTGTGCTGACGATCGTTCGGGGTCGGCCCATAGGTGCCATCGGTGAACAGACGGTGGTCGAAGTCCTGGGTGAGGCCGGCATCCTCCTGTTCCAGCGTGGAATTGACGTAGCCCTCGACGTTGCCGCGTGTCCTGGCAAACGTATAGGAGCCCTGGAAGTTGAACTTCTCGCCGGTGCGCTCCCAGAAAAATTCCAGAGCGGTATGCAGGCGGCGATATTCCGGCAGGCCAAGATACGAGGCCGGCAAGGTTGCCAGTTCCAGTTCGCCATCGCCATTGAGATCGACGTTGATGGTCACGTCGCTGCCCGGATTCAAGAAGTAGCAGCTAGGCACAGAGCCCGGATCGAAATCGGGGTAGCCGTTGTCCGCCGCCCAGTCGATCCAGGGATTGGTGGTGCAGGTGTCGTCCATCCCGGACTTCACTTCGCGGCGGATCATACGCACACCCGCCATCCAGTTTTCCGTCAACTGCAGTTGGCCACCGAGAATGACCTCGTCCTGGTACATCGGCGACAGGTTGGTGGACGCGACAGAGGCTGGATTCGGCGCAGTGAGCGAGCCGTTGGTCTGGGTCTGGCCAATCTGCGCACCTTGGCCAACCGGCGTGCCATCGGCTTCGCTCCAGCCATTGACGAAGTACCAGCTGGACACGGTCGATTCGGCGCCGGTTGCGCGGATACTGGAGTTTGTCGCCACCGGGATGTAGTAGCGGCCTGCGGTACCGAACAGCTTCAAGCTGGAATCACCCAGCACGTCCCAGGAGAAGCCTAAGCGCGGCGCCATTTTATAATCGGATTCGATCCAGGCAATGCCGTCGCCGTTCTTGTTTTCGAACTTCTCACCGCGCAAGCCGAGCACGGCGAGGAAGTTTTCGGTGACCTGCCAGTTGTCTTCCAGATAAAACGCGCTATTGGTGTTTTCGTACGTGGAGCTGCTGCTCTGGAACACGCGCGAACGCGCGTACAGCGCATTGCGCGGCACCAGTTGGCCGTTGACCGTGCGTCCAGGCAGGCCTGCAAACGCGCCGGTGGCTACCGAATTGCCGGGCACCGTGTAATACGCCCAGTTGATGCCACCGGCGTAGGTCTGGCCACGGTGGCTGGATTCGTACTTTTCCTGATCCACGCCGAAGCGCAACCGGTGATCGCCCAGCACCCATTCGCCATCGACCCGGAACGCTTTGCGGATGTCCTCGTCCGGCTCCGCATCGCGGTCGGCGATCATGGAGATCGTGCCCGGGTTGCAGCCAATGTATCGGTCGACCACGCTAGTGGTCAGGCCGAAGCTGTAGGCCCAAGGGCATTCGCTCCCAGCCGGATCGGCCGGCAGGCGGGAGTCGATCAGATTGCTCAGGTAGCCGTACTGCGCCGACAGCGTGAAGTTATCGGTGAAGTAACCGGTGTATTTGAGGATGCCGATCTTGCCGCCATTCTCCATCTCGTACTGCTCGATCGGCACTTCGTGCCGGCCGACGTTGTAGCGGTTATCGCCATTGGCGTCGGGGGCGTATTCGTAGGTGCGGTACTTGGTCTTGGCCTGGTTGTAGATGCCGGTGAATTCGACCAGGTTGCTGTCGTTGATATACCAATCGAGCTTGACCAAGCCCTGGGGGGTCGTGTCACTGACGCGCCGGCTGGTCAGCGCGTAAAAGTTGTCTTCAGTTTCCTGGCGGCCTTCCACCATTGCAAAGAAGAACAAGCGGTCCTTGACGATCGGGCCGCTGGCATACGCAGAGTAAATGGTGCTGTCGAACTGATCGTCGCTGCGGTATTGGTACAGCGGGTCTGACGCATCGGGGTCGCGTTCGCGGACGTTTTTACCTGCCGCCGCGCCCCAGTCCGGTGCCCACTCCACGCTGCCGCCGTAGTGCCATTCGTTGGAGCCGGCCTTGGTGACGATGCTGACGATGCCGCCCAGCGAGCGGCCGTATTCTGCACCATACCCGCCGGTCTTGATCTGCAGCTGACCAATGCTCTGGAACGGCAGATTGGCGAACGACAGGAACGTGCGCATGTTCGTGACGTCGAAGCCATTGATGTAGTAGCCGTTCTCGGCCACCGACGATCCGCCGAACGAGGCAAGATTGCCCGCACCGAGCCCGCTGTCGCCCCGGACCGCGCCAGGCGCGAGTAGCGCGACCGAAGACACATCGCTGGCCACCGGCAGCGAGACCATCTGGTCGGCAGTGAATACCGTGGTCGATTCCACCGAAGAGACGTCGATGGGGTTGAACGCCTGCGCGCCGACCACTTCCACCCGATCCAGCGTAGTGGCATTGCTACCCAGCGAGACCTGCGCGCCGCTGCCCACCTTGACCTCGACCTCTCGGGTCAGCCCGTTGGAGGTAATGATGTATTTGCCCGGAGGAAGTTGGCTGAAGCTGAATCTGCCATCTGCAGCGGCGGTGGCCGAGCGGCTCACGCCCGTTTGCGGGCTCTGGATGGCGATGGTGCTGCCAGGCTGCCCACTACCGAAAATGGAGCCGACCGCGCTCTGGGCCTGGACACCGCCGGCAACGCACATGCTCAGCGCAATGCTCAAGGCACTGCGTGTGATGTTCTTGGACAAAGACCTACGAACCCCTGGACGTGTCATTCCTCTTTCTCCTGATGAAGTACCTTCACAACGCCTGCAAACCGTGGGACCCAACTGCACTGCGGCGCAGTTGAGGTGGGGAGCCACTTCGAGGGAACGCCGACCAGCCCGGCGCATCACTTTCCTGAAGGGAGTCTGAATATTAACCCAAGATTTACAGATATGTCATTTTCCGGGAACTTTTTTATGAAACAGGGCTATCGGACCAGGACCTGGTCAGCTGTTTCGTGTAGGGATGCTTATCTGATCGAACACAACCGGTTGCGATTCGCGCCTGGTGAGGGCGATGAGCACGCGTCTGACCATCCCGATAGGGAGGGCGGCTCGATCAGCAGGCGCAGCTTTGCCGCGACGGGGTCTTCGCGGTGCGGGCAGGGAGTGAGATGGCGGTCGCCGTGAACAGGCAAGCGCTACGCCGGCTGTCAGGGCTGGCGGCTAAGGGCCTGCATCGGTCATGCAGAGCGTATGCAAGCAACCGGCGGCGGGCGGACGCATAGAGTGATCCAGACCAGATGGTCTCAATCGGCGCGTGGCCGAGTTACCCGATGCGTTTGCGGCCACTCAGTATCCAGCCAGGAGAGACGTGGCCAGGGACTCGGAGAAAAACGAATGATGTACAGGCGACAGATCGCTGGCGCACGTTGTTTGTAGCAGGTGCAGGAGCCTGACTTGCTACATCACCCCAGGCAGGACGGTCTGCAGTGCAGCGTTCTCTGCCGCGCAGGCTGGCGATTCCGCCAGCGCGACCGGCTGCTTCGCACGTGCCTTGGCGATCTCGCGACGTGCGGCGGTGAGATCCTTCTGGAACTCGGCATTGTCGTGCAACGCGGCGACGGTGGCGGCGCCCATGATGCGGCCCTGCAGGACATCACTCTGCCAGTGCACGTTGCAGACCAGGCGGCTGTCGCCGAAGGCGCGGCCGCGGGCGAGCAGGGCATCGCGTTGTGCGGGGGCCAGCTCGGCCAGGATCAGGCCCCAGCTCCAGCCGATGGCAGTGTGGCCGGAGGGATAGGAGCCGTTCTTGCGCAGTGCCGCGTCGTCGTCGGGCGTGCACATCGGTTGGTCGTTGCGCATGAACGGGCGCGGGCGTTGGTAGCGCGCCTTCGCCGCGCTGGTGCTGGTACTGGCATCGCGCATGCTGCGCTCCAGCAGGCGCAGCAGGTGCGGGGTGTGGGCCTGGTCGATCTGGATGCCGAGCGCGCAGCTGAAGTGGGTGGCGGCTGCGGGAAACCCCAGCGCGGCGTCCCGTGTGGCCAAGTCCCAGCGCGGTGTGCCGCGCAGGGCGAGCATGGACGTGGCGATGGCCTGATCGTTGGCGAGCGCGGCGCTGCCGTCCTGCGGCGGCGGCGGCACCAGGCGCAGGCTGTCGGGCACGTGTGTCTTTTCCAGGTAGCCATGTGCATCGGTGGCGATCACCGAGCCTGTCGCGGCGACGTTATCCCGCGCGCTGGCGATGCCGCATCCCCAGGCCAATACGGCGATGGCGGCGCCGGTCAGCGTCCGGGAACAAGCGCGGGCAATGCGATGGGACATGGACCAACCCTCGGACAACACAGATGGATGAGGTCGCAGATTACGACGCGCAGATGACATCTGCATGCAAGCGCGGCGCAGCGCTTTCGAGGGATGCACTGCGACTGTCGCGGCACTGTCACCTGGCCGTCGCATCGGCGCAAGACAGCTGTCGCACGCTTGCCGTCATCTTTTGACTCGTTCCCTGCCGCCCATGCCCAAGACCCATCTCTTAAGTGCCGCTGTCCTCACCGCGCTCGTGCTGTCGCCGGCCGCCCATGCTGCCGACCCCGACGTGACTGCCGACACCGGCACGACCGTGCAGCAGCTCGATGCGGTCTCGGTGATCGGGCAGGGCGAAACGCGTCAGGTGCAGCGCATCACCCAGCAGGACATCCCGGTGTTGCCGCCGGGTACCAGCATCCAGAAGCTGCTCAACCGCATGCCGGGCGTGAACGTGCAATCCAACGATGCCTTCGGTGCCAACGAGGAGTCGCAGACGATCAGCCTGCGCGGCTTCAACGGCACGCGCCTGGGCTATACGCTGGACGGCCTGCCGCTGGGCGACAACGCCTACGGCAACTACAACGGCCTCAACATCAGCCGCGCCCTGATTGCGGAAAACTTCGGCGGCGTGGAGCTGGCCTCGGGCATCGGCGCGCTGGGCACTGCATCCACCAGCAACCTGGGCGGCACCATCCAGTACTACTCGGCGGATCCGTCCAGCGTGTTCGGCGGGCAGCTGTCGCAGACGGTGGGCTCGGACGCCAATCGCCGCACCTTCCTGCGTGTGGATACCGGCGACTACAACGGCTTTTCGGCCTATCTGTCCGGCATCAATGCCGAAGCCGACATGTGGACGCGCCCGGACTCGCCGACCACCACGCGGCAGTTCAATGCCAAGGGCGTGTACCAGTTCGACGGCGGCAAGCTGACCGCATTTGCCGATACCTCGCGCACCTCGCAGGCGGACTATGCGTATCTGTCCAAGAGCGGCATGGCGCGTGGCCTGGGCTGGGACTGGAACCTGTACGCACCGGACTGGAACCGCGCGTTGGCCGCGGCGTACTGCGCACCGGCCACGCGCAATGCGGCGCGCTGCGGTTTCAGCGGTGGCGTGGACAATGTCGACGATGCCTACTACCAGAGCCGCGCGTTGCGCGACGACGATCTGTTCTACGTGGCCGGCGACTTCCAGCCCAACGATGCGATCAGCCTGCACACCCAGGTCTATCACCACGAAAACAAGGGGCAGGGCCACTGGTGGTCGCCGGGCCAGGCATCCAATCCGGGGACGCCGCAGGCGCTGCCGATCTCGATCCGCAGCACCAACTACTGGATCAACCGCACCGGCGGCATCGCGTCGCTCGGCTGGAACCTGGGCGCGCATCACCTCGAAGCCGGGCTGTGGTACGAGCGCAATCATCACGATGTGGAGCGCAATTTCTACTGGATCGACGGGCCGGTCAGCGACGACAAGTTCCTGCAGGATCCGGATCGCCGGCTGTTCTCGCAGAACTACATCATCACCACGCGGCAGTTCTATGTGCAGGGCAACTTCAAGTTCCTCGACGAGCGCCTGAGCGTGGATCTGGGCATCAAGAGCCCCAGCACCGAAATGACCGCGCGCGAGACGCCGGGGCTGGCGGTGGAAGCACCGGTGGCGACCGGCTCGATCAAGGCCAGCGAGTCGGTGCTGCCGCAGGTCGGCCTGGGTTATCGCATCGCCGACGGGCAGGAGGTGTTTGCCTCGTACGCGGAAAACATCGCCGCGTTCCAGGGCGGCGGCGCCGGTGGCCCGTTGCTGGTGACGCAGGCCTCGTTCGATGCCAGTGTCGGTGCGCTGGAGCCGGAAAAGTCGCGCACCATGGAGGCCGGTTATCGCTTCGTGCGTGACCGCTTCGAAGCCTCGCTGGTCGGCTACGACGTCACCTTCGACAACCGCCTGCTCTCGCTCAATCCCTGCGCCAGCATCCAGCAGGGCACCACGCCGGCCTGCACCACACGCTTCTTCAACGTGGGTTCGGTGAGCAGCCGCGGTGGCGAACTGACGGTGATCTGGAAGCCGACCAGCTACCTGCAGTGGTACAACTCGGCCTCGATCAACCGTTCGACCTACGACGACAACTATGTGCAGAACGGGGTGACCATCCCCACCGCCGGCAAGACCACGGTGGATACGCCCAAGCGCATGTTCGCCAGCGAAATCGCGTTCAACTACGCCAACTGGAACATCAATCTGCGCGGCAAGTACACCGGCCAGCGCTACTACACCTACACCAACGATCAGGGCTTTGGCGGCTACACCTCGTTCGACGCAGGCGCCGGCTACGACTTCGGCCAGGCCGGCGTGCTGCAGGGGCTCAAGCTCTCGCTCAACGTCACCAACCTCACCGACAAGCGGTACGCGTCCAACCTCACCGCGTTCGCCAACAGCGATCCGACTGGCCGCCAGCTGGCGTTCCATGCCAGCGCGCCGCGGCAGGTGTTTTTGACGCTGGATGCCAAGTTCTGAGGATGGGAATTGGGAATCGGGATTCGGGAATCGTAAAAGCGGGTCTTGTTGCTGTTTAGGAATTCCCGATGCCGGATGATGCTGGGCGTCTTCGTGGTTGGCAAACGTTGTGACGCGTCGTTAGGTGGGCATCGACCGTGCTCGGCAACGCAGCGCATCAGCGATCCATGAGACGGTAACCAGCACCTGCCACGCCGGCTTGACGATCAGGGCCAGCGTTTGATGGCAACACTCAGTTGGAGAAAGGCATGATGCAGTTCCACCGTATCTGGCTGTTGGGGGCAATGATGGTCGGTATGAGCGGGCCCGCGTTGGCAGAGGCGCCGTTGGCGAAGACGGTGCGGATCTTTGCGCACCGTGGCGCCAGCGCACTGCGCCCGGAACACACCTTGGCCGCGTATGCCAGAGCGATTGTCGATGGCGCCGATTTTGTCGAGCCGGACCTGGTGTCCACCAGGGATGGCGTGCTGGTGGCGCGCCATGAGAACGAGATCGGCGGTACGACCGACGTGGCCAGTCACCCGGAGTTCGCTGCGCGCAAGACCCGCAAGACCATCGATGGCCAGGCGATGGAAGGCTGGTTCACCGAGGATTTCACGCTGGCCGAATTGAAGACGCTGCGCGCGCGCGAGCGTCTGCCGCAGTTGCGCGGCACGCGCTGGGATGGGCAGTTTCAGATCGTCACCTTCGACGAGATCATCGATTTTGTCGCAGCCGAATCGGCGGCAACCGGGCGCAGCATCGGGCTGATTCCGGAGATCAAGCACCCGAGCTATTTCAGCCGGCTGCATCTGGCGATGGAAGACAAGTTGCTGGCGAGCCTGCGTGCGCATGCCTACACGCAGACCGCGCCGGTGGTGATCCAGTCGTTCGAGACCGGCAACCTGCGTTATTTGCGCGGCAAGATCGGGCGCAGCAGCAACATTCGCCTGCTGCAGTTGCTGGCCGGCGCGCAGATGGCGTTGCCCGATGCGGGCGTGGGCAGCGCGCCGCGGACCTACGGGCAGATGATCACGCCCGAGGGGTTGACGCAGGTCGCCAGCTACGCCGATGCGATCGGCCCGGACATCCGCAGCATCATTCCGCTGGATGCGCAGCAACGCCTGGGCACGCCGACCAGCCTGGTGCACGACGCGCATGCGGCAGGACTGCAGGTGCAGCCGTACACGTTCCGCCCGGAGAACTACTTCTTGGCTGCCGAAAACCGCAGCAGCGGCGCGGTGACCGAGCGTAACGACGCCGGTGCACTGGCCGAACTCAAGACCTATCTGGACGCCGGCATCGATGCCTTCTTCGCCGACGACCCGGGCCTGGCACGGCGCGCATTGCAGGGGCAAGCATCGCGCTAGGCAGCGCTTTTGTAGGAGCGTGCCTGCGCGCGATGGGGCGGTCCCGGTGATGCCCTGTCGCGCGCAGGCACGCTCCTACGGGAACCAGCGGCCGTTTTGGTCGTTGCTCCATGCAGGCACTAGCTGCCCGGTGGGCGCTCGCGCGGTTGGAAGTGCAGCACCACGTTGTGCGAGCCGTCTTCCTGGCGCTGCCACAGCACCGGCACCTGGCGCGGCGGTGGCGGTTCCAGCACGTCGTGCTCGCCATTGCTCACTTCCCACGCAGCATCTTCGTCTTCGTCCTCCCAGCTGTAGCGCGGCCTGGCCTGTTGCGGGTCGCGCAGGCGCAGCAGCAACGCGGCGATCAGGCCGGCCACCGCGCCGCCCAGATGCGATTGCCAGGACACGCCGGCTTCGTGCGGCAGGATGGTCAGCAACATGCCGCCATAGAACAGGAAGGCGATCATGCTGGTGGCAATCGCCGGGCGGTCGCGGCGCAGCAGGCCCAGCACGAACACCAGGAACATCAGCCCGTGGGTGACGCCGCTGGCGCCCAGATGCCGGCTGCCGGGCTCGCCCAGCAACCACGCGCCCAGGCCCGAGCCCAGCCACAACAACGGCAGCGCCAGGGCGGTGGCACGCGGATACACGCTGCCGGCCAGCGTGCCCAGGATCAGTAGCGCGGCGGCGTTGGCGCCCAGATGCGCGAGCGAGCCATGCAGCAGCGGTGCGGTGAGGATGCCGAGCAGGCCGTCTGCCTGCAGCGGTGCCACCGCCCAGGCGCGCCAGTCGAACATGCTCTGGGCGGTGAACACCGCCACCAGCAGCAGCACGGCGGCCAGGCTGAAGTTGAAGGCACGCAGCACCCGGGAACGATCCAGGCGGTCTTGCGCGGTGGCGTCGGCGGCGGCAACAGGAGGCGGTGTCATACCTTCACGGATGGCGTCGCGCGGATTTTTTACAAGTTATCCGCCTCGGGATAAGCAGGCCCGACGACGGGATAATCCAGCCCCGCCGCCGAACATTGGCGCAGCGGCCGCACGGCACCATGCAGGTGACCGGGGCGCGACACGAACAAGCGCGGCATCACGCCCTCGCCAGTTCGGCCCGGGAACGCCCCAGCGACCTGGCGCCTGAAATCCCGGCGGCCTTGAGAGGGGATTGAACGGTGTGGATGCCTCGGTCGTAGGGCAGACGATCTGCGGCTTGGCTGCAGGGCCCTTGCCCGCCCACCGTCGCGGGACACGCCGCAAGTACGTCCATGTAGGCTCTTACGCGGCATCCATGCCGCGTAAGGTCCCGCGACGGTGAGCAGGCAAGGGCCCGTCGAGTTGGTCGGTGCGCTTGGTTGTGAGCAGTGCATGCAGCGCGGCCGTTCCCGAATCCCAATTGCAGACTCCGGACTCCCAGCCCGTCAATGCGGGGGCCGGCTTGGGTGGCCGCACCAAACTCAGCAGATGGTGACGACCAGGATCTCGGGTAGCCAGGCTCTGGCGCGGCATCCATGCCGCTCAAGGGCCCGCGACGGTGAGCGCAGGGACCTGTCGAGATGGTCGGTGCGCTCGGATGCCAGCAACACACGCGGCGCTACCGTCCCCGAATCCCGATTCCCGAATCCCGAATCCCGAATCCCGAATCCCAGCCCCTCAGTGCCTGGCCGGCTTGGGCGGCCGCAGCAGGCTCAGCACGATGGTGAAGACCAGGATCACGATCACCACTGCCAGCGAGACCAGCACCGGGATCTTGTACAGATCGATGATCATCATCTTGGTGCCGATGAACACCAGGATCACTGCCAGCCCATACGGCAGCAGGTGGAAGCGGTCGGCCATGCCGGCCAGCAGGAAGAACATCGCACGCAGGCCCAGCACCGCGAACACGTTGGAGGTCAGCACGATGAACGGGTCGGTGGTGATCGCGAAGATCGCCGGGATGCTGTCCACCGCAAAGATCACGTCGATCACCGCAATCAGGATCAGCACCACGAACAGCGGGGTGAACCAGCGCTTGCCGTCCTTGATCACGCTAAGCGCATGGCCGTGGTATTGCGGACTCAGGCGCAGATGCCCGCGCATCCAGCGCAGCACCGGGTTGGCTTCCAGATCCGGCTCCTTGCCGGCGGAGAACCACATCTTGATGCCGGTCAGCAGCAGGAACGCGCCGAACACATACAGCAGCCAATGGAACTTGGTCAGCAGCACCGAGCCGGCAAAGATCATGATCGCGCGCAGCACGATCGCGCCCAGCACGCCGATGATCAGCACGCGCTGGCGCTGTTCCTCGGGCACGCCGAAGTAGGTCATCACCATCAGGAACACGAAGATGTTGTCGACCGCCAGCGATTTCTCGACCAGGTAGCCGGTCAGGAACTCCAGCCCGATGCGGTCGGCTGCCGCGTCGCCCATGCTGCCCTGCAGGTACCACCACAGGCCGGCGTTGAAGGCCAGCGCCAGCAGCACCCAGCCAATGCTCCACCAGGTGGCTTCCTTGAAGGTGACCTTGTGGGCACCGCCGTGGCGCATCAGCACCAGATCGACCAACAGCGCCACGATCACCACGATCGCGAAGCCGCCCCATAACCAGACATTGCCAATGGTTTGCATAAAAGAATCCCGATAGTGAAACGACCTGGACAGCCGGTGGGCTGAGGCCTTGTGACACGGAAATCGTGGATTCCGGGTGACGGACCTTCGCCTGCGCGGCGAAGGTCTCGCTCACAACCGGCCGGGCCGGTTGCCGTTGCACCGGAGCCTGGCTGGCAGGACTCGTCATGACGGCGACAACGCTGGGAGCTACTCCCCTTCTGCGCCTGATTCTGCGTGCCGGAGGGCAGGCACGTCAATCCAGCCGGATACAATGGGCGGATGAATACTCCAGTCCCCGTCGTCCGACTCAAGAATGCCTGGCGCTCCAGCCACCCGTGGATCTTCCAGAAGCTGGTGGAAAAGCCCGCCGCCAAGCCCAAACCCGGCACCATCGTCGATGTGGTCGGCGTGGACGGGGAGTGGGTCGGCCGCGGCTTCTACAACGGCCACTCGCGCATCGCCGTGCGCATCCTGGAAACCGACCAGTCGGTGCCGGTGGATGCGGGCTGGTTCTCGCGCAAGATCGCCGCGGCAGTGAGCCTGCGCCGCGACTGGCTCAAGCTCGACGCGGTGTCCGATGCCTGGCGCGTGGTGCACAGCGAAGGCGACGGCCTGTCCGGCCTGGTGGTGGACCGCTATGGCGACCTGGTGGTGGTGGAGTTCTTCGCCGCCGGCATGTTCCGCCACCGCGAGTGGATCTACGAGGCGCTGCGCGCGCAGTTCCCGGGCTGCCGCTTCCACAGCTTTGCCGACGAACACGTGCAGAAGCAGGAAAGCTTCGATTTCCACGGCAATACCACCACCGAAGCATCGGTGATCACCGAGTACGGCATCAGGTTCCGCGCCGACCCGGCCGGTGCGCACAAGACCGGCTTCTTCGCCGACCAGCGCGAGAACCGCCAGTGGTTGAGCGAGCAGGTCGAGGGCAAGAGCGTGCTGGACCTGTGCTGCAACACCGGCGGCTTTGCGGTGTATGCGGCCGCGCGCGGTGCGTCCGAGGTGCTGGGCGTGGACATCGACGAGGACGTGATCGCCATCGCCAAGGGCAACGCCAAGCTCAACAACGTACGGCCCAAGTTCGTGCAGGCCGACATCTTCCCGTGGCTGCGCGATGCGTCCAATCGCGGCGAGCAGTTCGATGTGGTGATCCTGGACCCGGCCAAGATGACCCGCGACCGCGAGCAGGTGATCCCGGCGCTGAAGAAGTACCTGGACATGAACAAGCTGGCGCTGGGCGTGGTCAAGCCCGGCGGCCTGTTCGCCACCTTCTCGTGCACCGGGCTGGTGGCCGAGCAGGAGTTTCTGGACATGCTGCGGCGCGCCTCGTATTTCTCCGGGCGCACCATCCAGATCCTGAAGGTGGCCGGTGCCGGTCCGGATCACCCGTTCATGGCGCACGTGCAGGAATCGCGCTACCTGAAGGCTGTTTTCTGCCGCGTGATCTAGCGCGGCGACCAATCCGTGGAGCGGCCAGTCGATGACACCGGACGATGAGGAACGCAAGGCGCTGACCCGGTTGCTGCGCGAGATAGAGCGGCCCCATGCCAGCCTGCTGGCCAGCAACTGGCCGGTGTTCGGCGTGTGGCTGCTGTTTTCCGGGGCCTTCATGTATCTGTTCCAGACCGGCAGCGGCTCGCCGTTGCATCCGTTGACGCTGGCGCTGGGCTCGACCTGTCTGGGCGTGTTCGGTGCCTGGATCGTGTTGCGCTCGGTGTGGGCGCGGCAGTGGCTGCACCTGCGCGAGCACGTCGATGTGGAGAGCGTTCGCGCGCGCCTGTCCGAACTGGGCGACTGAACACGGCGCGTGCGATGGATTTCTTGCAGGCCAGATCAAATCGTTTGCGTGCTGCGTGCTGCCAACTGCGCACGCCCGATCGCTTCTGCCAGCCGCTCGAAGGACCACCGGCCAGGCCATCTTCGGCCTGCGCGTATCGGGCCCATCCGCCGATGACCTGCGGCTGGTTGCAGCGGCAACCGATCACCAACCCGCCGGCCCTGCGGTGATGTCCGGCACCGCAGGGCGCAGATCGGCCCCCGAAGCGGACTTTGTCACGGTCTCCGGATCGACATCGCCACAGCACGCCCGGCCCCCATAAACACCGTACTCGCTAGCGCATCGGCGCCGCTCGTCGTGGCCGGATGCCACACAGTCGGACCGCCAGATACTGCAGTGCCCTGCACGGCGGCGCCCACCGCCGTGGAGTTGCCATTCGCGTTGCCATTGGCGTGGCGGCGCGCCCGTGTGCGCGGCGCGCCTGCATAACCCAAGGCAGTCAGGTCATTGCCAGCGGTCATTTCGTTGGCCGCATCCGACCGGACATCGTCGATGTCCGGCGCGCGCTGCGCGGGTAGTGCCATCGCAGCGGGCCACCCGTCGGAGGGCATGGCGGAGTTGCGCCGCTGGCGCATCGTGACTTCAAGAGCAGGCCCTTCGCTCGAACCCCCGGAGAACGCAATGACTTCCTCACTTCGACGTGCGGGCACGTCAGCGGCCGCGTCCTAGATGCCGGCCATCGATTCCCAGCGCGCCGCCTGGCTGGCGACGCAGGTCCTGCCGCACGAGCCGGCGCTGCGGCGCTGGCTGCGCAAGCACGCCCCCGGCAACGTCGATTGCGACGACGTCATCCAGGAGACCTACGCCATCCTGGCCGGGCTGGGCGAGGTGGGTCATATCGCCAATCCGCGCGCCTATCTGTTCACCGCTGCGCAGTCGGTGCTCCTGCAGCAGGTGCGCCGCGCCAGGATCGTGTCGATCGAGAGCGTGGCGGAAATCGAGCGCCTGGACATCACACAGGACGAGCGCTCACCCGAGCGCCACGCCATTGCCGGTCAGGAGCTGCGCCGCATCGGCGAAGCGCTGGCGGCACTGCCGGACAAATGCCGCCAGGTGTTTCTGCTGCGCAAGGTCGACGGCCTGTCGCAGCGCGAGATCGCCGCGCGGCTCGGAATCAGCGAGAACACCGTGGAAAAACACATCGTGAAGGGATTGCGTCTGCTGATGGCACGCATGGGCCGCACGCCCGCATCGGCACCGGCCGCGGGCCACGCCGCGCCGGCCACGCGCCTGGCCGATCCGCAGCGCGGCAGCTGAGCATGCGCAGCATCGACGACATTGCCGCCGCCTGGGTGGGACGCGAGGACCGCGATCCGCTCACGCCGGCCGAGCGCGTGCAGCGCGACCGCTGGTTGGCCGAAGACGTGCGCCATCGCGGCGCCTATGCACGGGCGCACGCGGTGCATCTGCATTTCGATCGTGCGCGCGCGCTGGGGCAGGACTTTGCCGCGGAAGCGACGTGTTCGCGGCGCACGCATCGACGCGGCAGGTGGCTGGCCGCACTTGCCGCCTGCGTGGTCGCTGCGGCTACCGGCATGCTGGCATTGCAGCCCGCCGTCCCCGACACCGGCGCGCCCGGCAGCGGCCATCACCTCACCCGCATCGGCGAGGTGTTGCGCCTGCCGTTGGCAGACGGCTCGGCGGTGACGCTGAATTCCGGCTCGGAAGTGGTGGTGGAGTTCAGCGCCGACCGTCGCCAGATCCAGTTGCTGCGTGGCGAGGCCTTGTTCGATGTGACCAAGGACCGTCATCGCCCGTTCGTGGTGATGGCGGCCGGCGCGGAAGTGCGCGCGGTCGGCACCAGTTTCAGCGTGCGTCGGCGGCAGGACGATGCGGTCAAGGTCGTCGTGCGCGAAGGCACCGTCGACGTGGAGGCCGACCGGCGCGCACCGCAGCGGGTGGCCGCCAACATGCTGGCCATGGTCAGCCCGACGCAGGCGGTGCAGGTGCAGCCGCTGCCAGCACGGCGCGTGCAGCAGTTGCTGGTCTGGCGCGAGGGCATGATCGCCTTCGACGGCGACACCTTGGCGCAAGCCGCGGCCGAATTCGCCCGCTACAACGACATGCGCATCCTGATCGACGACCCCGCGGTGGCGCGGCGCACCGTGGTCGGCCTGTATTCGGCCAACGATCCGGAAGGCTTCGCACGCTCCGTTGCGCTGAGCATGGGCCTGCAGATCGAACACACCCGTGGCGGCATCCACTTGCGCGGCGCGCTCGCGCAGTGAGGTGCACCGCTGTACGTCACCACCCGCGATGTCGATGGCGGAAAAGCGGCGGCCACGCATCCAACAGACAGGGGGCCACACAGCAACGGTGACGACGACCGGACAGCGGCGCACGCGCGCCAGCGGAGAGCAGTGATGCAGGCAGCAAGCAGGCGTTTGAGCAAGGCCATCGGCACGGCCGTGGCGATGATGGCAGCGGGAGTTTCCTTGGCAGCCTCGCCGCAGGGGCGCACGTTCTCGCTCCCCGAGAGCAATGCGGTGGTGGCGTTGCCGGAATTTGCGCGGCAGGCCGGCGTGCAGATCGTGGCACCCGGCGAATACCTGCAGCAGGTACGCACGCCGGCGGTGCAGGGCACGCTGGAATCGCGCGTGGCATTGCGGCAGTTGCTGGCCGGCACCGGATTGAGCGTGGTTCAAGACGATGGCGAACGCATCACGCTGGCCTCGGCGCAGCCGATGACGGCCGCGTTGCACGGATATCCCGCTGTGGGCTACGCACAGGTGGACGCATCCGCACCGACGCCACCAGCCGCTGCGCCGCCAGCCGATGCCGCAGTCGGCAACCTGGATGCGGTGGTGGTCACCGGCGCACGCGGCGTGCAGCGCACCGTCACCGAAAGCCCCACCCCGATCGATGTGATCGGCGCGGCGGAACTGGAAAAGACCGGTCGCCCAGGCCTGCTGTCGGCACTCAACGATCTGGTGCCCTCGTTCAATGCACCGGCCAAATCCGGCAACGGCACCTCGTATGTGATCGCCACCGGCGGGCTGCGCGGGCTCAATCCGGATCACACCCTGGTGCTGGTCAACGGCAAGCGCCGCCACCGCACCGCCAGCATCAACATCGCCGGCATCGTTGGGCGCGGTTCGGTGCCGGTGGACATGAGCCTGATCCCGGTCTCGGCGGTGGACCACATCGAGGTGCTGCGCGACGGCGCCGCCGCGCAGTACGGCTCGGACGCAATCGCCGGCGTCATCAACATCCTGCTCAAGTCCGATGCCGAGGGCGGCAAGGCCGACCTGCTGTGGGGCCAGAACATCGACCGCGCCGATGGCGACAGCAGCAGTGCCAGCATCGGCAAGGGTCTGGCGCTGGGCAGCGACGGCTTCGTCTATCTGGCCGCCGACGCCAGGTACCAGCAGACCTCCAATCGCGCAGTGCCGGTGGCCGACGACTACCGGCTGTACTACCCGGTCAACGGCCAGCCGGACCCGCGCGAGGCCACCGCCAACCGCCTGATCACGCGCAACTTCGGCCAGCCCTGGCAGAAGGGCGCCAACCTGTCCTACAACGCCGAACTGGGCCTGGGCGGCGAGCTGCGTGGGTATTCCTACGCCACCTACAGCCGCCGCCTGAGCGACCTGGAATGGTCGTTCCGCAATCCCAACGCCAACAACACCCTGCAGGAGATCTATCCGGACGGGTACAGCCCGCGCCTGCGCATCGACGAGACCGATTACGAGTTCACCGCCGGCATCAAGGGCCTGTGGGGCCAATGGGATTGGGACCTGGCCACCAGCTACGGCAGCAACGCCTCCGAACGCGACGGCCTGCACACGCTCAACGCCAGCCTGGGGCCGACCAGCCCCACAGCGTTCTATCTCGGCCAGCTGACCTCCACCGACTGGACCACCAGCCTGGACATCACCCGCGGCCTGCAACTGGCCGAGCGCCCGCTGCAGGTGTCGTTGGGTGTGCAGCATCGCTACGAAAAATACGAGATCCAGGCCGGCGAGCAGGCGGCCTATGCGGCCGGCAACTACGTGTTCCCGGCCGGGCATCCGCGCGCCGGGCAGGCGCCGCCGCCCGGCGCGCAGGGCGCGATCACCTTCCAGCCCGACGAAGCCGGCAGCCTGGATCGCAACAGCGGCGCGGCCTATGTCGACCTGACCTGGGACGTGGCCGACAGCGTGTCGCTGGGCCTGGCCGGCCGCTACGAGCGCTTCGACGATTCGGCCGGCGACACCGCGGTGGGCAAGTTCACCGCGCGCTGGGCCATTACCCCGACCTTCGCGCTGCGTGGCGCGGCCAGCACCGGCTTCCGTGCGCCGGCCCTGGCGCAGGCCCTGTACGCGGCCACCAACAGCAGCTGGCGCACGCTGGACAACGGCGACCGCGAGCTGTTCCTGGCCAAGACGCTGCCGGTGGATTCCCCCGCCGCGCTGGCACTGGGGGCCGAACCGCTGAAGCCGGAAGAATCCACCAACACCAGCATCGGCTTCACCTATAACCCCACGCGCGCGCTCAGCCTCACCGTGGATGCCTACCGCATCGATCTGGACGACCGCATCGGCATGACCGGCTACATCACCGGTGCGGCGATCACCGACCTGCTCACCCGCGCCGGCGTGTCCGGCGTCGACAGCGCGCAGTACTTCACCAACGCCATCGATACCCGCACCGACGGCGTGGACGTGGTGGCGACCTGGCGCATGGAGGCCGGCGACTGGGGCCGGGTCAACTGGAACCTGGGCTACAACTACAACAAAACCGAGATCACCCGCATCGCCGACAACCCGGCCGCGCTGGACTCGCTGGGCGCCGGCTACGAATTGTTCGACCGCGCCTCGCGCGGCTATCTGTCGCGCACCCCGCGCAGCAAGCTGCTGCTGGGTGGCAACTGGGTGATCGGCGACTTCGCGCTCAACCTGCGCGTCAATCGCTTCGGCAGTTTCGACGTGCTGGAGAACAACCCGGCCAACGACGAGCACGTGCCGGCCAAATGGATCACCGATCTGGAAGCGTCCTACGCACTGTCCGGGCGCATCACCTGGACGCTCGGCGCCAACAACCTGTTCAACCAGTACCCGAACAACATCGGCGCGGTCGCCAGTACCGGCAGCGGTTTCTATGTGACCAGCGTGCCGTACGGCTTCACCGGCGGGTCCTACTACACCAAGTTGACCTACACCTTTTGAGGAGTGATCCAGTGCCGCGACTTTCTTCGATGCGGGCGCATGCGCGCAGCGCTTCCATCTGCGCAGGGCTGTTGATCGCAGTGCTCTGCGCTCCGACGGCGGCGCTTGCCGGCGCCGGCAAGGACACCGGCGAGATCCTGTGGGACCGCTACGGCGTGCCGCATGTCTATGCCAGGACCGAAGCGGGCACCTTCTACGGCTTCGGTTGGGCGCAGACCCACAGCCATGGCAATCTGCTGCTGCATCTGTATGGCGAAGCGCGCGGCCGCGCGGCCGAATACTGGGGCGAGAAGTACGCCGAGCAGGATCGCTGGCTGGTCAGCAACGATGTCTACCCACGCGCGCAGCAGTGGTACCGGCAGCAGGCCCCGGGCTTTCGTGCCGACCTGGACGCATTCGCCCAAGGCATCAACGCCTACGCGGCCGCACACCCGGAGGCCCTGGACGCCAACGTCAAGGTGGTGCTGCCGATCACCGGCGTGGACGTGGTGGCGCACGCGCACCGGCTGATGAATTACGCCTACATCGCCTCGCCGGCCAAGGTGCTGGGCGAGCCTCCCAAGGACGGCCAGGCCCGCGATGGGTCCAACGCCTGGGCGCTGATGCCGAGCAAGACCCGCGACGGCCACGCCATGCTGCTGGCCAACCCGCACCTGCCCTGGGGCAGCGGCTTTTTCACCTACTACGAAGCGCATCTCAACGGGCCGGGTGTGGATCTGTACGGCGCCACCCAGGTCGGCCTGCCGATCCTGCGTTTCGGCTTCAACAAGCAGCTGGGTTTCACCAATACGGTGAACACGCTGCTGGGCCAGACCACCTACAAACTCACGCTGTCGGGTGAGGGGTATCTGCTGGACGGCAAGGTGCTGCCGTTCAAGCGTGAGACCAGAACGCTGAAGATCCGTCAGGCCGATGGCACGCTGAAAACCCAGACGCTGGAAGTGCGGCAGTCGGTGCACGGCCCGGTGTTCGAACGCTACGACGGCAGCACCGTGGCGCTGCGCGTGGCTGGCCTGGATCGCCCCGACATGCTCAAGCAGTACTGGGACATGGGCAAGGCGCAGGACTTTGCGCAGTTCCAGCGTGCGCTCAAGCAGCTGCAGGTGCCGATGTTCAACATCGTCTATGCCGACAACGCCGGCAATGTGCTGTTCCTGGACAACGGCATCCTGCCCAGGCATGCGCAAGGCGATTTGAAGTACTGGAGCGGATTGGTGCCAGGCGATACCGCGTCCACGCTATGGAGCGATGTGCACAGCTACGACGAGCTGCCCAAGGTGATCAACCCGGCCGGCGGTTTCGTGCAGAACACCAACGATCCGCCGTGGTTGGCGAGCTGGCCGCGCGTGCTGGAACCGAGCGCCTTCCCCGCATATGTCGCACCGGTCGGGCCGATGTCATTGCGTGCGCAGAACTCGGTGAAGATGCTGGCCGAACACGACAAGATCGACTTCGATCAGCTGGTTGCGCTCAAGCGCACCGCGCAGGCGTTGGCGGCCGATCGCACGTTGCCGCAGCTGTACGCCGCAGCCGCAGACAGCACCGACCCGGACATTCTCGCCGCGGTCAAGGTGCTCAAGGCCTGGGACCGCCACTTCGAAGCCGACAGCCGCGGGGCGTTGTTGTTCGAGGAATGGGCGCGCTTGTTCACCGGCGATGCGCGCTACCTCTCGCAGGCCGGTTATGCCACGCCGTGGTCGCTGGACACCCCGCTGACCACACCCAGCGGCCTGAAGGACCCGGCGCTGGCGCTGCGCCAACTCAAGCAGGCCGTCGCCAGCACCAAGAAGACCTACGGCGCCATCGACCGGCCGTACGGCGAGGTGTCGCGCTTCCACCTGGGCGCTGTCGATGTGCCCGGCCGCGGCGGTTTCGGCAATCTCGGCGCGTTCGACGTGATCACCTGGAACCCGCCCAATGCCGATGGCCAACGCCTGCCGCAGCACGGCGAAACCTGGGTCTCGCTGGTGGAGTTTTCCACGCCGCTCAAGGCCAAGGGCCTGATGAGCTACGGCAATGCCAGCCAGCCTGGTTCGGCGCACATCAGCGACCAGCTTCCACTGCTGTCCAAGGGCGAGTTCCGCACCTTGTGGACCACCCGCGAGCAGGTCGAACAGCACCTGGAATCGCGCACCGACTTCTGATGCCCAGCTTCCGACGATCGCCCGACGCCAAGCAGCTCCCCGACAGCACCGCCCACTATCCCAGCCTCCAAGGACACCGCCCATGCGCACCTTTCTGACCGCCGCCCTGTTCGCCGTCTCGGCGTTGACTGCCACGTTCGCCGCATCGGCGGCCGATCCGCACGACGGCGCCTGGACCCTGGTGGAATCCAAATCCAACTGGAGTGACGGCAAATTTCCCAAGGGCATGCGGCTGACCATCAATGTGCAGTTCTCCGACAACCGCATCGAATACCACTCCATCAACACCACCCGCCCGGACACGCCGTACAAGGTCGATTACGTCACCACGCTGGATGGCAAACCCAGCCCGCTCAACGAGCAGGCGCGCTTCAACCGGATCGCGGTGAGCAAGACCGGCGCCGATACCTACCAGATCCTCAAGATGAAGGACGACGACGTGATCGTCGGCGAGTTCTGGACGTTCTCTGCAGATGGCAAGACGCTGATCCGCAATGGGGTGGGCAAGTCGCCGGAAGGCAAATCCAAGGCCTATCACGAGTTCTTCGAACGCAAGTGAGCGCCGGGGCGTGGTCGGCGACGACGCCCCGGACCACGCAGGCGAACCTCCTGATCGTGCAGCGGCTGAGGCCAGCGCGGCTATGATCGATACACCCCCAACTTCTGCGAGCTGCCATGACCCTGCATCGCCTGTGCACCGCCACCGTGCTGAGTCTGGCCGTGGCCGCACCCAGCCACGCGCTGGAGTTTTCCAAGGCCGAACTGGCGCGCGCCACCGCGCTGCAACAGCGGCTGGTCACGCTGGATTCGCATCTGGACACGCCGGCCAATCTGGAGCGCCCCGACTTCGACGTCCTGCAGGCGCATGCCGGTAACCGGCTGTCGCAGGTGGACTACCCGCGCATGGTCGAAGGCGCGCTGGATGGCGGCTTCTGGGCGGTCTACACCGGGCAGGGCAATCGCAGTGCGGCCGCGCACCTGGACGATCGCGATGCCGGCCTGCAGCGGTTGTTGAAGATCCACACACTGCTGGCCGCGCAACCGCAGCGCTTCGCCTTCGCCACCGCGCCGGCCGATGCCGCCCGCATCAAGGCCGTCGGCAAGCGCGTGGTGTACATCAGCATGGAAAATGCCAGCCCGTTGGTGGCCGACCCCACGCTGCTGCGGTTCTATTACGCGCAAGGCCTGCGCCTGATGAGCACCGTGCATTTTCTCAACAACGAATTCGCCGACTCGGCCACCGATCCCAAGGGGCCGGAATGGAAGGGCCTGAGTCCGGCCGGCAAGCAGCTGGTGCAGCAGGCGCAGGCATTGGGCATCGTGATCGATCAATCGCATGCCTCCGATGCGGTGTTCGACCAGTTGATCGCGCTGTCGCCGGTGCCGATCGTGCTCTCGCACAGCGGCGCGCGTGCGGTGTTCGACCATCCGCGCAATATCGACGACGCGCGGCTGAAGGTGCTGGCCGCACACGGCGGGGTGATTCAGGTGAATTCCTATGGCGGCTACCTGGTCGACAGCGGCGCCAGCCCCGAGCGCAAGGCCGCCGAGAAGGCGCTGACCGAACAATACGGCGGCTGGGAGCACATCAAGATCGCCGATGGCACTGCCCTGAGCGCCGCGCTCAAGGACCTGGATGCGCGCTACCCGATCAAGCGCGCCACCGAGGAGGATTTCTTCGCCCATCTGGAGCATGTGCTCAAGGTGGTCGGGCCCGAACACGTGGGCATTGGCATGGACTGGGACGGCGGCGGTGGCGTGGTCGGCCTGGAAGACGTCTCCGACCTGCCGCGCATCACCGCCTGGCTGCTGCGCAAGGGCTACACCGAGCCGCAGATCGCCGGCATCTGGGGCGGCAACCTGCTGCGGGTGATGGGGCAGGCGCAGGCGTATGCGGCGGGGAATGGGGAATCGGGAGTGGGGAATCGTTAGAGCAATTGGTGCCGGGATTGGGGAGTCGGGAGTCGGATTCGCAAAGCCGAGGCGGCCTGTCGTGCGTGCGCTCCGAGTCCGACATGTGCCTCGCGTGCCTCCTGGGGAAGTTGGGCGTTTGCACAAAAACTAGCGCCGATCTGCCATGGACTGGCAGCAGGCTGACGATGCTTCCGGGAAAAAGCACCAACTAGAATGCGCCGACCCCCGTGTGGCGTCGGTGCCAACGCACTGCGCACCGGTGGGCTTACCCACTGCTGGAGCGTGCGATGACCCAAGCCTCCCGGCCTCTGCCGCCCTCCGACGGCCTGGGCCCGACCTACCGCAGGATCCTGTGGCGGCTGATCCCGTTCCTGTTCGTCTGCTACCTGTTCAACTACCTGGACCGGGTCAATGTCGGCTTCGCCAAGCTGCAGATGCTGGACGACCTGGGCATGAGCGAGACCGTGTATGGATTGGGCGCGGGCATCTTCTTCATCGGCTACCTGGCCTGCGGGGTGCCGAGCAACCTGATCCTGCAGCGCATCGGGGCGCGCCGCTGGGTGGCGATCATGATGGTCAGCTGGGGCCTGTTGTCGACCTGCCTGATGTTCGTGCGCACGCCGGCCGGCTTCTACACCCTGCGCCTGCTCACCGGCGCGGCCGAGGCCGGCTTCTTCCCCGGCATCGTGCTGTACCTGACGCGCTGGTTCCCGCGCGCCCAGCATGGCCGGGTCATGACCGTCTTCATGTCGGCCATTCCGATCTCCGGGGTGCTGGGCGGGCCGTTGTCGGGCTGGATCCTCAGCCATTTCTCGGCCGGGCAGGGCGGGCTGGCCGGCTGGCAATGGATGTTCCTGCTGCAGGGCCTGCCCACGGTGCTGCTGGGTATCGGGGTGTGGTTCCTGCTCAGCGATGGCGTGCAGCAGGCGCGCTGGCTGGACCCGCAGGAGAAGCAGGCACTGACCCGCGCGCTGGCCGCCGACGAAGCAGGCAAGCCGGCCGGCGCCTCCACCTCACTGGGCGCGGTGCTGCGCAACCCGGCGGTATGGCTGCTGGGCACGGTGTACTTCTGCATCCAGAGCGGGGTGTATGCGATCAACTTCTGGCTGCCGTCGATCATCCAGGGCAGCGGTGTCACCGACCCGACCCGGATCGGCCTGATGAGCGCCATCCCGTACCTGGCCGCGGCGGTGTTCATGGTGCTGATGGGCCGCTCGGCCGACCGCCGCGGCGAGCGCCGCTGGCACCTGGTGATCCCGTTGCTGATGGGCGCGGCGGGGCTGTGCATCGCCGCCAGCGTCACCGACAACCTGGCGCTGGCCCTGTTCGGCATGACCCTGGCCACGATGGGCGCAGTCAGCGGCTTGCCGCTGTTCTGGCCGCTGACCAACGGCTTTCTCACCGCCGCTGCGGCGGCCGGCGGGTTGGCGCTGATCAACTCCACCGGCCAGGTTGCCGGCTTCGTCAGCCCGTACCTGGTGGGCTGGATCAAGGACGCCACCCACAGCACCGAGCTGGCGCTGTACGTGCTGGCCGGGGCCATGCTGCTGGGCGCGGCGCTGGTGCTGCGGGTGCCGGCACGCGCGGTGAACCAGTGATGCGTCCGTCCCAGCGAGTGTGCCCATGAAGATCGTCATCGCGCCCGATTCCTACAAGGAAAGCCTGTCCGCGCTGGAGGTGGCCACCCAGATCGAGGCCGGCTTCCGCGAGGTGTTCCCCGACTGGCAGTACCGCAAGGTGCCGGTCGCCGATGGCGGCGAAGGCACGGTCGACGCCCTGGTGGCGGCCACCGGCGGGCGGGTGATCGCCTGCACGGTCAGCGGCCCGCTCGGCACCCCGGTGCAGGCGTTCTTCGGCCTGACCGGCGACGGCCGCACCGCAGTGATCGAAATGGCCGCCGCCAGCGGCCTGGCGCTGGTGCCGCCGGCCGAGCGCGCGCCGCTGCGCACCAGCACCGCGGGCGTGGGCGAGTTGATCCTGGCCGCGCTGGATGCCGGCGCGCGGCGCTTCATCATCGGCATCGGCGGCAGTGCCACCAACGACGGCGGCGCCGGCCTGGCGCAGGCCCTGGGCGTGCGGTTGCTGGATGCGCGCGGCGAGGCGATCGGCCCCGGCGGCGGCGCGCTGGCGGCGCTGGCCCGCATCGAGACCGACGGCCTGGACGTTCGCCTGCAGGACTGCCACTTCGAAGTGGCCTGCGATGTGGACAACCCACTGATCGGCCCGACCGGTGCTTCGGCGGTGTTCGGCCCGCAGAAGGGCGCCACGCCCAGCATGGTGCGCCAGCTCGATACCAACCTGCAGCATTACGCCAACCTCCTGCAGCGCGACCTCGGTGTGCGCCTGCACGACCTGCCCGGCGGCGGTGCGGCCGGCGGCCTGGGCGCGGCGCTGGTGGCGTACCTGGGCGCGCAGTTGCGGCCCGGCGTGGACATCGTGGCGCAGGCGCTGGGGCTGGATGCGCTGGTCGCCCAGGCCGATCTGGTCATCACCGGCGAAGGCCGTCTGGACAGCCAGAGCCTGCACGGCAAGACGCCGGTGGGCGTGGCGCGGGTGGCACAGCGGCACGGCAAGCCGGTGATCGCCATCGCCGGTTGCCTGGGCAACGGCGCCGCGCGGCTTCATGGGCACGGCATCGCTGCGATGTTTGCGGTGGTGCACCGCGCCTGCACGGTGGAGCAGGCGCTGGCCGAAGCCGCCAGCAACGTGCGCATCGCCGCACGCAATGTGGCGGCGACATTGCAGGTGGGGCAGACGATGGCGTGTACGTCGGGAGGCGCTGACCTGCAGTGATGGCCGCACGCAGCTGCCTCGCACGGATCCTGCTGCTGCAGAGCGGCGTGCGTTGCATGGCTGCCGCATGAGGGCATGGCCCACGCAGCGCGGCGCGTCGGCGGAAAGGACAGGGTAACCACGTCGTTGCCTGCAGCTTCGGACGCGCACTGCCGTGCAGGCGGGTGAGCGCAGCGTGCCGGTGGCGTGCCCGGTTCACGGCCCGGACGCCGCGCAACCGCAGCATGGCCGCGACGCGCGCTCATCGGCGCGCCTTGGCCTCATGCTTGGCGACGTGCATGCCGACCATGGCACCGCAGCCTCCCTCACCCCGTCAACAGACCCCAGCCCATGCTCACGCTCGACCGCACCCTGGCGCAGTCCATCGTCGACCGCGCGATGACCATCATCGACGGCAACGTCAATGTGATGGACCACACCGGCGTCATCATCGCCAGCGGCGAGCCGGCACGCCTCGGCCAGCTGCACGAAGGCGCGCTGCTGGTGCTGTCCAGGCAGGGCCGGGTGGAGATCGATGCGGCGCTGGCCCGGCAGCTGGATGCGGTGCGCCCGGGCGTCAACCTGCCGCTGATCGCCGATGGCCGCATCGTCGGCTGCGTCGGGCTGACCGGCGAGCCGCAGCGGATCGGGCAACAGGCCGAACTGGTGCGCATGGCGGCCGAAGCGATGCTGGAACAGGCCGGCCTGCTGCGCCTGCTGGCCCGCGATGCGCGCCTGCGCGAGGAAGTCACGCTCGGCCTGATCCGCGCCGACGGACCGACCCCGGCACTGGCCGGCTGGGCCGAACGGCTCGGCATCGCGCTGGACCTGCCGCGCGTGGCGGCCGTGATCGAAGTGGAAAGCGGCACCCTCGACCTGGACGCCATGCTGGTGGAACTGCAGCGCCTGCACACGCTGCTGGCCACGCCCGAACGCGGCAACCTGATCGCCGCCACCGCGCTCAACGAACTGGTGGTGCTCAAGCCCGCGCTGGACCGCCGCGGCCACTGGGACGTGGGCGAACAACGCCGTCGCGCGCATACCTTGCTCGAGCGCATGCGTGCCAGCAGCCCGCTGCGCATCCGCCTCGCGCTGGGGCAGTACTTCCCGCAGCCCAACGGGCTGGCGCTGTCGCACCAGATCGCGCGCACCACCATGCGCATCGGCAAGGCGCGCGCGCCGCAGGCCGACGCGTTCTTCTACGACGACCATCGCCTGCCGGTGCTGGTGGACGACCTGCGTCAGGCCTGGCAGGCCGACGAATTGCGCAAGCCGCTGCAGGCACTGCTGGCACAGGACCGGCGCGGCGACCTGTTGAAGACCTTGTCGGTCTGGTTCGGCGCCGGCATGCGCATGGCGCCCACCGCCAAGGCACTGGCCATCCACCGCAATACGCTGGATTACCGCATGCAGCGCATCGCAGGACTCTGCGGCATGGACCTGGGCAACACCGACGACTGCGTGCGCCTGTACCTGGCCCTGCAGATGGACGACACCAGCGCCTCCAGCGGCGCCGACCCCGCTGCCTAGGACGCCGCCTAGGGCGCCGACACGCCGGTGCCGCCGGGCAGGCCGCAGCGCCGGCGCACACCCCATCCTGTGTCGCGGCGCACGAAACCAGCGTCAGGCAGGTATGCCCGGTCCGCTAGACTGAGCGGATTGTCAGGGGAACAAGCGAGCATTCCGTTGAGCCACTGCGACACCGTCGCGTCATCCACTTCCCGCGAAACCGATCGGCTGTCGCGTCTGGCGCTGTTGCAGATCGTCGATACCGATGCCGAGCCGTTCTTCGATGCGTTGGCCGCCGCCGCGCAGGCGATTGCCGGCACGCCGATCGCGCTGGTGTCGTTGGTGGACGAGCATCGTCAATGGTGGAAGGCCAATATCGGCCTGCCCGGCGCCAGCGAAACCCCACGCGAGCTCGCGTTCTGCACCCACGCCATCGAGGACGATGCGGTGATGGAAGTACGCAATGCGCCGGCCGATCCGCGCTTTTGCGACAACACGCTGGTCACCGATGCGCCGGGGATCCGTTATTACGCCGGCGCGCCGATCGTGTTGTCCGACGGTCTGCGCATGGGCACGGTGTGCGTGATCGACCAGCGCCCGCGCGCGCTGGAGCCGGCGCAACTGGCCGCCTTGCAGCAGCTGGCCAGGGTCGCCGCCGAAGGGCTGGAGCAGCGCCGGCTGATGCTGGAGCGCGAAGCTGCCAACGCACAGCTGCAGCAACGCCTGCGCGAGAGCGAAGCGTTTCTGGAACGCACCGGCCGGGTCGCCGGTGTTGGCGGCTGGGAGGTGGATGTGGCCAGCGGCGTGCTGACCTGGTCGGACCAGACCTGCCGGCTGCACGATCTGCCGCCCGGCTACCGGCCGACCCTGGCCGAGGGGATCGGCTTCTATCCGCTGGATGCGCGCGCGGTGATCACCGAGGCGGTGGACAGCTGCGTGCGCGACGGCACGCCCTGGGACCTGGAACTGCCGCTGGTCAGCGCCACCGGCCGGCGGCTGTGGGTGCACAGCACCGGTTCGATGGAGCATGTGGATGGGCGCATCCGCCTGATCGGCGCGATCCAGGACGTCACCGACCGCCATCGCGCGGTGGATGCGCTGGCTGCCAGCGAGCGCAAGTTCCGCAACATGTTCCAGTACAGCCTGGGCCTGATCTGCACCCACGAGATGGATGGCCGGCTGATCAGCATCAATCCGGCCGCGGCGCGCTCGCTGGGCCGCAGCGTGGACGACATGGAAGGGCGCTCGTTGCTGGAATTCATCCGCCCCGAGCTGTACGCCGCCTTCCAGGGCTATCTGTCGCGGATGGTGCTCGACGGCCAGGACGCCGGCGTGATCGAGCTGGTCGCCAGCGATGGCAGCCTGCGCCACTGGCAGTACCGCAACGTGCTGGACGTGGAGGCCGACGCCACCGTCGTGCTGGCGCACGCTCAGGACATCACCAACCAGTACCAGCAGGAGAAGCAGCTGCTGGAATGGTCGTTCACCGACCCGCTCACCAACTGCTACAACCGCCGCTTCCTGGACGAACTGGACAAGCGTGACCCCAGCGTGCGCTGGGGCTGCATCGTGGTGGATCTGGACAAGTTCAAGCTGGTCAACGACACCCATGGTCACCAGCGCGGCGACGAGGTGCTGGTGCAGATGGCCTGGTTCCTCAACCAGCCGCTGCGCACCCAGGACCGTCTGGTCCGCCTGGGCGGCGACGAGTTCCTGGTGCTGCTGCATCAACCCACCCAGTCGCAGCTGGCGGCATTGGCGCGCGACTACGTGGCCGCCACCGACGACGCCCCGATCCAGTTCACCCTGGGCACCGCCCTGCGCCACGACGGCGAGGCGCTGGCGGCAGTGGTCGATCGCGCCGACCGTTCGCTGTACGCGCTGCGCCGGGCGCGCCGCGGCACCGGTGTCAGCGACCAGCGCGAGTAACGCGCGCTGCGGCCTGCAAGCGGCCACGGCTGAAGCTGATCGGCGGCTGACCCTCCGCGTCCGACCGGTGCCGAAGAACGTGCCGATGAATACGCGATCGCCTATCATGTAATCGTTTTCAACTACATGGTTTGGAATGGATACCTTCGATCGCACCCAGCTCAGTCCCAAGTGGCAGTTCCGTTTCGATTTCTTCGACCGTCACGGTGGCCCCAAAGACCCCAGTTACAAGAACGCACTGAAGACCCTGAGCTTTGGCGAGAAGGTCAAGGTCGGCATGAACTTCTATGCCTTCTTCTTCGGCGTCATCTATTTCTTCATCATCGGCCTGTGGCGCAAGGCGTTGAGCCTGATCGGCATCAGCGTCGTGGTGAGCATCGTGGCCTCGTTCCTGCCGGCCGCGTTTCAGAACGTGCTGTGGCTGCCGCTGTCGTTGTTGACCGGCATGATCGCCAACTACGCCTACTACCTGGACAAGGTGAAGGGCAGCACCAGCTGGAACCCGTTCGAGGGCATGCGCTGGATCTGAAGCAACTGCGTCACCGGCGCGTCGGCCCCTCCCGCCGCCACGCCAGCGTCGCCAGGCCCGGTCACTGACCGGGCTTTTTTTATGGGCCATCAAGCCCCGTGGACCAAGTCCCTCCCCCGGGGCGATAAGGCACAGCTTGCGCGCCACTGGCGCGCGTGCCTGGGAGCGCCCGCGCTGCTAGCGCGGGCCGGGGCGCGGAGCGGGGGTTGGGGTGAGGGTTCGGCCCCCGACGCGCAACACGCCCAAGAGCGGCACCTTCAACCAACCGCACGCAGCGCAGACGGATCAATCCCGAGCCAACTCATCCGTCAGTGCCTCTGACACGCCTCAGAATGGCAGTACCTGACAGCGCGCAACAGATCGCCTCAAAAGTCTAAAACACCCGCAAAACTGCCAGCACCCGCACACTTTGCTGCGCCGCGGTGTGCAGCAAGCGGTCGAGAATGCTTAATCTTTGCCGACACATGGCCCATGACCGCATCGAATTTAGATCGATCCAAACAAGCCAGGTCGGGCGCCAAATCGCGCTGCCGGTCGCCGTTTGAACGCGGTCGTTGTGCGTCGATCGCTGCGTGGTGCAGCGATCGGCATGGATCCCCACCTGCGGCTTCGGTCGCCCTCTCCTCCGAGGTGTCTTGCATGCTCTCCGCAGTCTGGTCCGATCGTTCCGTTTCGCAGGGCGCTCCGGCGCCGTTCTGGCGCCGCGCCGCCGCCGGCCTATGCCTGCTCGGCATGGCGGTGTCCGCGCCGCTGGCCGCGCAGGACCCGGCGCAGGTCAACACCTTCATCGGCAGCAAGGACGACGGCAATACCTTCCCCGGTGCCTCGGCCCCGTTCGGCCTGGTCCAGGTCAGCCCGATCGGTGCGCACTACGCCGGCTGGCGCTATGACGACCCCAGCATCCGCGGCTTCGGCCATTCGTTCCTGTCCGGGGCCGGCTGCTGGGAGCAGGGCGGCCAGGTCTCGGTGCTGCCGGTCACCGGCCGCATCGGCCCGGGCGGCGACTTCGACACCGCCGACGCCAAGGCCTTCGACCAGAAGCGCTATGCCGCGCGCTACACCCATGACGGCGAAGTCGGCCAGGCCGGCTACTACAAGGTGCGGCTGACCGACTACGGCGGCATCGACGCCGAAGCCACCGCGCTCACCCGCGCCGCCGCCGAGCGCTACAGCTTCGCGCCCGGCGCCGACACCGGCCATGTACTGGTCAACCTCGGCCAGGCCAACGACCGCCACGTGGTGATCGGCAGCCAGCTGCAGGTGGTCGGCGACCGCGTGGTCGAAGGCAAACTGACCACGCAGAGCTTCTGCGGCGGCCACGAATACACCACCTGGTTCCGGCTGGAATTCGACCGCCCGTTTACCGCGCACGGTGTCTGGGGCGAAGACGGCGGCGTGCCCGGCGCGCGCCACGGCATGGGCGGCGAACTCAAGCCCAACGGTGCCTGGCTCAGCTTCCCGCTGGGCAAGAACAAGACCGCGCGCGCAGTGACCGTGGTCAGCGCCATCTCGCATGTGGACGCCGACGGCGCGCGCAACAACCTGCGCGCCGACGGCATGCAGGGCGGCAAGCTGCTGGGCCTGGAGCAGATGCGCCAGCGCGCGCAACAGGCCTGGCGCACGGAACTGGCCGGCATGCAGCTGGCCGGCGCCAGCGCCGACGATCGCACGGTGGCCTACACCGCGCTGTATCACGCGCTGCTGCAGCCGCTGACCGGCAGCGATGCCGATGGCCGCTATCGCGGCTTTGACGATGCGATCCACCGTGCCGAGGGCTGGACCTACTACGAGTACTTCTCGCTGTGGGACACCTATCGCTCGCAGAACCAGCTGCTGGCCTTGCTGCAGCCGGCGCGCGCGCGCGACATCGGTCGCTCGCTGTTGGCCATCCACCAGCAAGGCGGCTGGCTGCCGCGCTGGGGGTACGCCAATTACGACACCAACATCATGACCGGCGACCCGGTGACGCCCTTCATGGTCGACCTGTGGCGCTTCGGCGCGCTGCAGGGCAGTGAAACCGAGGCCTACGCCGCGCTGCGCCAGAACGCCTTCGGCCAGCCGCCCATCAATTCGCGCCACGCCGGGCGCTCGGGCAACGCCAGCTACCTGGCCAACGGCTACGTGCAATATGACCGTGCCTTCCCCTCCAAGGGCATGGACGTGGACCCGCACCACGGCGGTTCGGCCACGCTGGAATACGCGCTGGCCGACTGCGCGCTGGCGCAGATGGCGCAGGCGCTCGGCCACCCCGACGACAGCGCGCTGCTACGCAGACGCGGCGGCAACTGGCACAACGTCTGGGACGCCGGCGTGCGCGATGCCGACACCGGCTTCAGCGGCTTTCCGCGCCCCCGGCTGGAAGACGGCAGCTGGTATGCCCCCTCGGACGATCACTACAGCCCACGCTCGCAGCATGGCTTCCACGAAGGCACCGCCTGGCAATACCAGTGGCTGGTGCAGCAGGACATCCCCGGCATGCTGCAGGCCATGCATGGCAGCGAGCAGGCCGGCAAACGCCTGGATGCGTTCTTCGCCTACGACGACCTGCTCAAGGACCCGCTCAACGCCGCGCGCACGCACTGGGTGGTCGGCCCGTACAGCTACTACAACCAGTACCGCTACAACCCCAACAACGAACCGGACCTGCACGCCCCGTGGATGTACACGTTGATCGGCCAGCCGTGGAAGACCGCCACCGTGGTGCGCGCCGCCCAGCAGCTGTTCACCAACGCGCCCAATGGCGTCACCGGCAACGACGACCTCGGCACGATGTCGGCCTGGTACCTGTTCAGTGCCCTGGGCCTGTATCCGGCGGTGCCGGGCAGCGGGCAGTTCCTGCTGCATGCCCCGCGCTTCAAGCGGGTCACGCTGGCGCTGGGCAACGGCAAGCGCCTGCGTATCGACGCCCCCGGCGCCGACGGCCGCGCGCTGCAATACGTGGACAGCGTGCGTTTCAACGGGCAACCGCAGCGGCAGGTGTTCCTGGACTGGGCCCAGCTGCAGCAGGGCGGCACGCTGTCGTTTGCACTAAGCAAGCAGGCGCCGACCCAGGGCTGGGGCACGCAACCAGAGGCATTGCCTGCCTCGTTCTGCGCCACGCCTGCGGCGGCACCGTGATTCAAGCGCCGGTACCGCGAGCGCGGGCCGGCGCGCAGCCTGAAAGCTTGAAAGCCCTTCTCCCGGCGGGAGAAGGGCACAGCTCGCCTGTGTTGATTCGTTCTTGAAGGCGCGTGGCGACGCGTTCGTCATCGCTGGCACCTGCCGGGTGTCCGAGGCGCCCCTCATCCGTACTGCGAGCCCCTTCTCCCGCTGGGAGAAGGGCACACTCCCGCTGGGAGGAGGAACTACCCCACCTTCGCCAACCGGCTATTGCGCCGGCCATAGGCCACATACACCACCACGCCCAGCGCGTTCCAGGCCAGGAACCACCCCTGCGTCGTGCTTGGCAGACTCCAGAACAGATACAGGCAGCCCAGGATCGCCACCGGCCCCACCACCCATGCCAGCGGCGTCCGGAAGGAGCGCGCACGCGTGGGCTCGCGCACGCGCAGCACCAGCAGGCACGCCGCCACCGCAGTGAACGCCGCCAGGGTCCCGGCATTGGCCAATGCGGCAATTTCATCCAGGCGCGCCACGCCTGCCAACGCCGCCACCAGCACCGCCGTGAACAGGGTGATCGCCACCGGCGTGCCGGTGCGGGCATTGACCTTGGACAGGCCGCGCGGCAACAGGCCATCGCGCGACATGACGAAGAAGATGCGGCTCTGCCCGTACAGGAACGCCAGCAACACCGTCGGCAGCGCGATGATCGCCACCGCACCGATGACCAGCGCCGCCTTGCCGTGGCCGAGTTCGCGCATGATCAGCGCCAACGGCTCCGGGCTCTTGCCGAACACGGTGAAGCTCATCGCGCCCACCGCCGACAACGCCACCAGCACATAGATCAGCGTGCAGCCGATCATCGAGCCGACGATGCCGATCGACAGATCGCGCCCCGGGTTCTTGGTCTCTTCGGCCGCGGTGGAGATCGCATCGAAGCCGTAGAACGCGAAGAAGATGATCGCCGCCGCGGCCATCACCCCGCGCTCCACGCCATCGGCACCTTCGGTCTTGGGGAAGCCATACGGCATGAACGGCTGCAGGTTGGCGCTGTCGAACGCCGGCAACGCAATCGCCACGAACACGCCCAGCGCCACGATCTTCAGCACCACCAGCACCGCGTTGAGCGTGGCGCTTTCCTTGGTGCCGGCCATCAGCATGCCGGCGACCAGGAAGGTGATCACCACCGCCGGCAGGTTGACGATGCCGCCGGCATGCGGCCCGGCCACCAGGGCATGCGGCAGGTTGACCCCCAACCACTGCAGGAAGCCGACGAAATAGCCCGACCAGCCCACCGCCACCGTGCTCACCACCAGCGAGTATTCCAGCACCAGGCTCCAGCCCACCACCCAGGCGATGCTCTCGCCAAGCGCGGTGTAGCTGTAGGTGTAGGCGCTGCCGGCAGCCGGCATCATCGTGGCCATCTCCGCATACGCCAGCGCCGCGCAGGCGCACACGATGCCGGCCGCCACGAACGACAGCAGCACCGCCGGGCCGGCCTTGTCCGCGCCCACGCCGATCAACGTGTAGATGCCGGTGCCGACGATCGCGCCGATGCCCAGCGCGACCAGATGCGGCCAACTCAGGCTGCGGACCAGCTGCCGGCCGGCCTCGTGCACGGTGACCTGATCGATGGATTTGCGCCTGAGCCAAGACGACATGCGGACCTCGCGGGAACAAAAGAAGGCGCGAGTGTCGCCCAACGCGCCGCAGCAAAGCTATCGGTCCAAGGTCATGCGTCGGCGCCAGCATGGCTGCGCACGCGCGCCCACCGCATCAGCCGGGTGCGGGCCGCCCGCCGGTCTCCGGCCAAGCGACCACCACCCGCGATCCCGCTTTTGCGAATCCCCAATCCCCAATCCCCAATTCCCGCTCACTCCACAGACGGGCGATGCGGTGGGCGCACATTGCGATAGACCAACTGCACCGCCCACGCGCCGATCAGGCCAACCGCACCGGCAGCGAAATGGGTCCAATCGAGTACCCGCGGCGCCGCGCCATTGGCGTCGTGGCCCCAGAAGTTGAACCACAGCAGCACCAGTGCGGTGACCCCGATGCCGATCCAGAACCACAGCCGTGTTCCACCAATGGCATAGAACAAAAACGGCAACGCGGCGCCGATCAAAAAATGCACCGGGAAGAAATACGCCGTGCCGTACGGCCGCATCAGGTACCAGACGATCGCGGCAAAGCTGCCCAGAAAAACGAACAGGCCCAGCGCGAACAGACGGGTTTGGTTGGTGGCGGTGGTCATCGGGTGGCCTGGCAGGAACGAAGCCTCACCCTAGCGATGCGCAGGTCACGTTGAGGTCAATGCGATGCGATCCGCATGCAAATCCAGCATCGCCGCACTGTCTTGCTCGCTTTGCGTAGCGGCTGCTCGCCTGGTCTACGGCGCATTGCAGCCATGACGTCGAAAGCCGGCACGCGTCTTCAGGCAGGCGTGATACGCCACCACCGCCGGCAACGCCGGCCGCGCGATCGGGCTGGCAAGCCAGCGCTGCGTGGATAAGCCCAACACGATATCGGCCAGGGTGAAGTCGGCTCCGAGCACGAACGGGCCGCCGCGTTGCAGCTGTGCCGCGAGGATGGCCATGTGCCGGTTCCACTCGCGCACGCTCGCCGCAATCGCCTGTGGATCGGCATGCGCCGCGCTGCCGCGCACGCTGGCCATGAACGCGTAACGCCAGGCGTTGTTGAGTTCGGTGGCCTGCCAATCCATCCATTGCTCGACCAGCGCCCGGGCAGCGGGCGCCGTCGGCAACAGGTCGGCGCGCCCTGCACGCGCGGCCAGATACCGGCAGATCGTGTTCGACTCCCACAGCACCAGATCGCCATCGCGGATCACCGGCACCAGTGCGTTGGGGTTGAGCGCGCGAAAGGCCTCCGTATCCAGCGATGCAAACCCGCTGCCATACGCGTGCAGCGTGTAGTCCAGCGCCAGTTCCTCGCACAGCCACAGCACCTTGCGCACGTTGATCGATGTCGGCTTTCCGTAGATGTCCAGCATATGTGCCCGGGGGTGGAGGTGGTGAGTGCGTGCAGACGACTGCGCCAGTGACTGCTCTGCGTCTTGCGCGTGCGTCGATGCATCATTGCAGCAGCACGGCTGCCGCGTCTGCGTTCAACGGAGCGGATGCTGCAATGGGCATGTGTATGTTCGTGCAGCCATGCAGATCGACGCGTGCAACCTGCTCCGTCGCCGCTTGCCTACACCGTCAGCTTGCCTGCGTAAGCGTCGCGCACGCTCTGGCTGATATACGTGCTCAAGCCGCGCCCTGCCTTGGCCAGGCGCTGCATGGTCGCGACCACGTCGGCGCCGGCACTGGCGGCGGTATACACATAAGACGCCAGCGGGTACAGCGCCGTCATCGCCTGGCAGCGTTGCGCAAACAGCGCGTGCAGCTGCCGCACCGCCGGCGAAAACTGCTTGCGATGCGGGCACACCAGGTGCAGAGGCAGGCGGTCGCCGCACTCCGGGAACAGCACCTGCAAACGCCCGGCCTGCACGTCGGTGCAGACATCCAGCCAGGATTTATAGGCGATGCCTTCGCCTGCCACTGCCCAGCGCCGCACGATATCGGCGTCGTCGCACAGCATCGCGCCACGCACCGGCACGATGTGGCGGCGGCCCTCCAGCTCGAACTGCCAGCGGTCGTAGGCGCGCCCGGCCAGCAGATACAGCAGGCAGGCGTGCTCGCGCAGCGCGTCCAGCGTGGCCGGTTGCCCGTGCCGTTGCAGATAGGACGGCGCGGCGACCAGCACCCGCCGGTTGTGCGGCGCCAGTGGCAGCGCCACATGCTCCGCATCGTCGATACGCCCCAGCCGGAACGCCACATCCACCGGCGCGCGGTACAGGTCCGCCACCTGGTCGGACAGATGCAGGCGCAGGCGCAGGCGCGGATGCGCGGCGCGGAACTCGGTCAGCCACGGCAGCAGCACATTGCGGCCCAGGTCCGACGGGGCGGTTACCTGCAGCACGCCCTGCAGTTCGGTGTCGTGCCCGCGCACCTGCTCGCGCCCATCGCGCAGCAGCTCCAGCACCTGGCGTGCGTAGGGCAGGTACTGCTCTCCCTCGGCGGTCAGCCGCAGGCTGCGCGTGGAGCGCGCAAACAGGCGCAGGTCCAGGGCCCGCTCCAGCCGCGCCACTGCCGCGCTGACCTGGCCGGGCAGCAGGTCGGCCTCGCGCGCGGCATTGGAAAAACTGCCCAGTGCCGCCGTGCGCACGAACAGCGCCAAGTCGTCGAAGCGGACCATCTTCCCTCCAGCTGTGAAAGTGCTTGCGCAGTTTGCCGGTTTTTCTCGCAATGCCGGCGGCCGACCATGCAGTTCCCTCCCCGCAGGACGCCCGCCATGAAAGCCATCGCCTATCCCCAGCACGGTCTGCCCATCGACGACGCGCGCGCGCTGGTCGCGCTCGACCTGCCGCTGCCCGAGCCCGGCCCGCGCGACCTGCGCGTGCGCATCCATGCCATCTCGGTCAATCCGGTCGACACCAAGGTGCGCGCCAACGCCGCGGTCGACGCACCGCGCGTGCTCGGCTGGGATGCCAGCGGCGTGGTCGATGCGGTGGGCAGCGAGGTCAGCCTGTTCCAGCCCGGTGATGCGGTGTACTACGCCGGCACCTTGAACCGCCCGGGTACCAATGCCGAATACCACTTGGTGGACGAACGCCTGGTCGGGCGCAAGCCGGCCACGCTCGATGACGCCTCGGCCGCCGCGTTGCCGCTGACCGCGATCACCGCCTGGGAGCTGCTGTTCGACCGCCTGCGCATCGCCGAAGACGGCGGGCAGGGCCAGACCCTGCTGGTGGTCGGCGCCGCCGGGGGCGTCGGCTCGATCCTGGTGCAGCTGGCGCGCACGTTGACCAAGCTGACCGTGATCGGCACCGCCTCGCGACCGCAGACGCAGGACTGGGTGTATGCGCTCGGTGCCCACCATGTCATCGACCACACCCAGCCGCTGAGCGAGAGCCTGCAGCGCATCGGCATCGCCCAGGTTGAGCATGTCGCCAGCCTGACCCATACCGACCAGCACTTCACCCAGCTGGTCGACGTGCTCGCGCCGCAGGGCCAGCTGGCCCTGATCGACGACCCGGCCACGCTCGATGTGCTGCCGCTCAAGCGCAAGAGCGCGTCGCTGCACTGGGAATTCATGTTCACCCGCTCGCTGTTCGACACCGACGACATGATTGCCCAACACCACCTGCTCAACCGCGTCGCCGCGCTGGTGGACAGCGGCACGCTGCGCAGCACGCTGGGCGAGCACTACGGCCGCATCACCGTCGACAACCTGCGCCGCGCCCACGCCGCACTGGAATCGCATCGCACCCGCGGCAAGCTGGTGCTGGAGGGGTTCTGACCGCGGCGACGTTGCGACTGCGCAGCCCCGGCCCGGCTCGCCACGCCGTCAGCCGCGTCGGAGGCGCTTGATGCGCATTGCTGCAGGCGCACCGTCCCAGGCGCCCGCGCCCTGAGCACCGGCCGCCCAACCGGCGTCGCACTGGCGCAGCCCCTGCGACCGGCCCGGCTACACTGCGCGCATGTCATCCCAATCCCTGATCCTTCTCGGACTGCTTGTCGTAGTCCTCGTGTTGCAGCTGATCGCGCTGCTGCGACGTCCTTCCACCAGCGGCCTGGAGCTGGCGCTGCGTGCCGAGCAACGCGACGGCCGCGGCGAATTGCGCGAGCAGCTCGAAGGCCTGGCGCGGCAGCAGGACGGCCGCCTGGAAACCTTCGCACGCAATCTCACCGAACTGTCCACGCGCACCGACCAGCGCCTGGACCTGTTGCGCGACGCACTCGGCGAAGATGCACGCAAGGCGCGCGAGGAAAGCGCCCTGGCGCAACAACGCACCGGCGAACTGCTCACCCTGCGGCTGACCGAATTGCGCACCCAGCTCGACGGCTTCGGCCAGCAGCAGGAAACCCGCATCCAGGTGTTCGGCCAGCAGCTGACCGAGCTGATCGCGCGCACCGACACCCATATGGCCGCCCTGCGCGAAGCGCTGGCCGACGATGCCCGCAAGGGCCGGCAGGAGGCCGGCGAGTCGCAGCAGCGCTTCACCGAGGCGCTGGGCCAACGCCTGACCGAACTCACCCAACGCAACGAGCTGCGCATCGGCGAAATGCGCGCCACGCTGGAACAACAGCTGGCCAACCTGCAGAACGACAACGCCAGCAAGCTCGAACTGATGCGCGCCACCGTCGATGAAAAACTGCAGACCACGCTCAACACGCGGCTGGATGCCTCCTTCAAGCTCGTCTCCGAACGCCTGGAACAGGTGCAGCGCGGCCTGGGCGAAATGCAGCAGCTGGCTACCGGCGTGGGCGATCTCAAGCGTGTGCTGAGCAACGTCAAGGACCGCGGCGGCTGGGGCGAAGTGCAGCTGGAGAACATCCTCGAACAGACGCTGACGATGGAGCAGTACGCGCGCAGCGTGCGGGTCAGGCCCGACAGCGCCGAGGCGGTGGATTTCGCGATCCGCCTGCCTGGGCGTGGCGACGACACGGTGGTGTGGCTGCCGGTCGACGCCAAGTTCCCGCGCGAGGATTACGAACGCCTGATCGACGCGCAGGAAAAGGGCGACCTCGACGCGATCAAGACGTCGACGGCGCAGCTGGAACGCGCCATCCGCATCCAGGCCAAGTCGATCAGCGACAAGTACGTCTGCCCGCCGCAGACCACCGACTTCGCGGTGATGTTCCTGCCCACCGAAGGCCTGTACGCCGAAGTGATCCGTCGCGCCGGCCTGGTCGACCTGCTGCAGCGCGAACATCGCGTGGTGCTGGCCGGCCCGACCACCTTCACCGCCCTGCTCAACAGCCTGCAGATGGGCTTCCGCACGCTGGCGATCGAAAAGCGCTCCAGCGAGGTCTGGCAGGTGCTGGGCGCGGTGAAGAGCGAGTTCGGCAAGTTCGCCGGCATCCTCGAAAAGGCCGAGCGGCAGATCAGCACGGTCGGCAAGAGCCTGGGCGAAGCCAGCCGCAAGACCCGCACCATCGAACGCCGCCTGCGCGGCGTGGAAACCCTGGCCAGCGAACACTCCCAGGCGCTGCTGGACGATGCCGGCAACGACGACACCGCCAGCAGCAGCGACGACGACAGCAACGACGAGCAGGAATGATCCGCCGCCCAAGGCGACCCAACAAACCACAACGTAGGAGCGCACCCGGGCGCGACCAGGCATTACCGATAACGCCCCATCGCGGCCAGGGCCGCTCCTACAAAACGCAGGTCTCCGGCATGGCTTCTTGCCGATAGCGAGCACGCCACGCAGACATCGCCACCGCGATGCTTGCAGCCACCTGATGCAAGACGAGAGTGTCAACATGGCAACCCGATGGATCCATGCAGTGGTCTGCGCGCTGCTGCTGACCGCATGCAGCACGCCTCCGGCGACCAGGCCGGGCGCTGCGGCGGGCACGCCGCAGCCACCGCACGCCGGTTCCGCCGACGCTGCCGAATGCACGGCAAAGGGCGGGCAACTGCGCCCGGTCGGCCGCATGCAGACGGTGCGTTGCGTGGTGCCGTATGCCGATGCCGGCAAGACCTGCAGCGACAGTTCCGACTGCAGCGGTGATTGCCTGGCCACCAGCATCGTGCCGACCGGCACCGCGACATCCGGCACCTGCCAGCGCGACAGCGACCGCTTCGGTTGCCGCCAGGAAGTGATCGGCGGCATGGGCCAGGCCGCGTTGTGCATCGATTGACGTCAGCGAACGTGGTGAAGCGCCTGCACGGGTCGATCAGCCGCTTGGTCCGTGCGCGTCGCTGGAGATCACTGCAAGCGCCATGAGTCAGCCGTCTCGCTCGCGCCATCGTGGCGGTTTATGCTCTCGGCTCTACCTGTCCAGGACGTATCGATGAGCCAGACGCTTTACGACATCCCGGTTGCCCGCATCGACGGTGAGCCTGCCACGCTGGCCGACTATCGCGGCAAGGTGCTGCTGGTGGTCAACGTCGCCTCCAAGTGCGGACTGACCCCGCAGTACGAGAGCCTGGAAGCGCTGTATCGCGACAAGCAGGCACAGGGGCTGGAAGTGCTGGGCTTTCCGGCCAACGACTTCAAGGGGCAGGAGCCCGGCAGCGAGGCGGAGATCGCGCAGTTCTGCCAGCTCACCTACGACGTGACCTTTCCGATGTTCTCCAAGATCGCCGTCACCGGTGCCGAGATCCATCCGCTGTATCAGCAGTTGACCAGCGCACAGCCGCAGGCCACCGGCGATGGCCCGATGCGCGAGAAACTGGCCGGCTACGGCATCGCACCCAACCCCGCACCGGGCGTGCTGTGGAACTTCGAAAAATTCCTGATCGGCCGCGACGGCCAGGTCATCGACCGCTTCGCCCCCGACGTGCCGGCAGACGATGCGCGCCTGCGTGCGGCGGTGGATGCAGCGTTGGCAGCGGCTGCCTGAAGCTCCTCTCCACCAGGACGAGACGCCACGCGTGCGCGCCAGTGGCACGCGTGGCCTGACGTAGCAAGCTGCATCCACCGTGTCGGTGCACGCATCGCGAAGGTGACTCAACAAGGACCCTGTCGATGCGTCTGCTCTTTGTCCTCCTGATGCTGCCTGGCAGTTCGTCATTGCATGCTGCGGAGCTTTGCCGCGACCTGCAGACAACCCCGGAAAGTAACGCTTGCTGGAACGAGCAAGTCGGCATCGCGCAGGCACGTCTGGATGATTATCTGGCGACCGCGCGCGACCGGGCCGTTTCCACATTGGGTATTGCCGCCGACGCTTTCGACAACGCACAGACGGCGTGGACGACGTACCGGGATCTTCAGTGCGGCAATGTGCAAACGCGCTGGCGCGATGCGACAGTCCGGCCGGCCAAGGTGGCGCGCTGCATCGTCGACCTCGACGATCAGCGCGCGCACGATCTATGGAAGCACTCTCTCACCTATATCGACCGTACGCCGTCTATCAGGCCCGAACCGGAGTTGCGCGCCGGCAAGTGACCTGGCAACTGCACCTTCGATCCTTCGGTCTGGATTGCCTGAGGCAAGCCTGCGCCTAGGCAGCCTGGTCCTTGGTGCCACTTCGCATGCTGGTGGCGGAAAATAAAAAGCCCGGGATCGCTCCCGGGCTTTCATAGTTACGCCAAACCGCATGCTAGATCGATCAACGAATCCACTGCGGGATCGGCATCGCATCCACCGGCACGGTGCTGTCCTTGTCCTCGCGCAGGTAGTCGGGCAACTCGTTGTCCTTCTGGCGATGGCTGCGCAGGTCGCGCACGATCTGGTAGTTGCGGCGCTGCATCCATGCATCGCGGGTCAGTGCGTATTCGTCCGGTGCCTGGTCGCGCAGCGAATCCAGCGACATCAGCTGCGCGCGCGTATCCACCAGCTGCAGGCCCTGCAGGGCGAAGCGCGCGCCGCTGTCGTCGACCTGGCGCAACGGCGAGAGCGGAATGTCGCCGCCCAGGCCGAAGGTGTCGCGCACCGTGCGTGGGCCGAACAGCGGCAACTCGAAGTAGCGCGAATTGCGCCAGCCCCACACACCCAGGGTCTGACCGAAGTCCTCGCTGCGGCGCGGAATGCCGGCTGCGGAGGCCGGATCGAACAGGCCGGCCACGCCCAGCGTGGAATTCATCACGAAGCGGCCCAGCGACTGCATCGCATACACCGGGTGGCCCTGCAGCAGCTGGTTGACCATGGTCAGCGGCGTGCCGAGGTTGTCGAAGAAGTTGGTCACGCCCAGGCGTGCCGGACGCGGCACCACCTTGGTATAGCCGGTGGCCAACGGACGCGCCACGCCCCGGTCCACGGCCAGGTTGAAGCGGTGCATGCCGCGGTTGTAGCGCTCCCACGGATCGTAGGGCGGCGCATCACCGGGCTGGCCCGGTGCACCGTGGGCGCCGGCCTGCGGGGTGGTGGGGCCGTAGAGCGCAGCGTAGTCGTCCTCGGCCGAGGTGGCGGCACCTGCGGTCCCGGCGCTGGCATCGGCGCCGGTCTGGTCGGCCGGGGCTGCTGCGGCGGTGGTCGGCAGGGCGTCCGGGGCGGCAAAGCCGGCAGTGGCCGGCTGCGCCGTCACCCCGGCATCGTCACGCACCGGGGCCGGGGTCGCGTCCGGGGCAGTCTCGGCCGCGGACGCAGGCGGCGCGGATTTCGGAGCGTGGCTGGCGCAGGCACCAAGCAGCAGGCAGGCAGCCAACAGGGAAATGGGGCGAAGCTGGGTCATGGGGTGGCGCTCAGGCCTGGAAATCGAAAGTAGGGGACAAACGGTAGGCGGCGCGTAATTCGTCCAGACCGGACGCCTCACCCACCACCGTGACGGGACCGGCACCGGTGGCGCGTAGCCGCGCCGCCAGTTCGACCAGCATTGCAACGCCGGCACTGTCCAGGCGTTGTACACCCGACAGGTCCAGCGTGCGAATGCCGTCCAGTTGCGCAATCGCCTGCGGCCAGGCCGCCGTGACCGCGTCGCGGTCGAGCACGCCGGTCAGTGCCAGCGTCTGGCCATTGCGTTGCACGGAATCGTTACTTGCCATTGGCCGGTGCCGGACCGACCTGCAGATTGCCGCTACGCAGCTCTGCGGCGACCTTGGCAATGCCCTTTTCGCGCAGCGGGGCGTCGAACTGGGTCTTGAAGGTCTGCACGTAGGAGATGCCTTCGATCATCACATCGAAGATCTTCCACTGGCCGCCGACGTTACGCATCATGTAATCGACCGGGGTCGGGTCGTTGCCGGCGCGCAGCAGGTCGGTGGACACCTTGACGCCGCGGTTGCCCGGCAGCGCGCTCTCGGACTTGGCGCGGAAGGTCGGCTTGCCTTCGAAGTTGAGCAACGCGGTGCCGTAACGCTGCATCAGGTTGTCGGCCAGCGCATCGGCAAACAGCTTGACGTCCGCATCGGAGGCACCACGGCCGTTGACGCCCAGCACCAGGCGGGCCGAGTAGTCGCGGTCGAAGGCCTTGTTCAATTCGCCATTGATGTACTGGCGCAGCGCGGCCGGGTTGCTGCGGAACTCGGCGCGCCGCTGGTCCAGCGTGCTCAGGATGCGGGTGCTGCTGTCGATGACGGTCTTGGTGGCCGCGCCCTGCGCAGGCGCGCTGGCGGCAGCCGGCTGCGCCAGCACGGTGGCCGGTGCGCACACCAGCAGGGTCGAGGCCAGGACAGCGGAGAGCAGGGTGGTTTTCATTGGTGCGGTTCCGTAGAGGGAGAAGCGGGCTGGGCAGGCGGGGCGGCCTGACCCTCTGCGGCGGATTTATCACCGCCGCCACTGAACATGTACTTGCCGACCAGCTGCAGCAGGTCCACCGCCGGCTGGGTGAAGCCGATTTCTTCGCCCGGCTTGAGCGTTTCCGGGTCACCGCCCGGCTGCAGTCCGATATAACTCTCGCCCAGCAGGCCGCTGGTGAAGATGCCGGCCGAGGTGTCGGCCGGCAGATCCTTGTACTTGTTGTCCAGCGACAGGGTCACCACCGAGTCGAACCTGGTCGGATCCAGGCTGATGTCGGACACCTTGCCGATGGTCACCCCGCCGATCTTCACCGGTGCTTGCGCACGCAGCTGGCCGATCTGGCTGAAGCGCGCGGTCAGCGTGTACTGGCTGGAGCCGAAGCCCCAGCGCTGGTTGGTCGAGGCCACCGCCAGCACCAGCAGCGAGGCCAGGGTCAGCAGCAAAAAGGCGCCGACGGCGAATTCGAGTCGTGGTCCACGCATGGCCATAGTTATTCCACTCACCTAAACAACATTGCAGAAAGGACGAAGTTGAACATCAGCACCAGCAGCGAGGCGTTCACCACCGCGCGGGTGGTGGCGATCGAGGTGCCTTCGATGGTCGGTTCGGCGTGGAAGCCCACGTAGGCAGCGACCAACGCGGCGGTGCCGCCGAAGATCGCCGACTTGAGCATGGCCACGCCAAAGTCGTCCCAGAAGTCCACGCTGTTGCTCAACCCCGACCAGAATGTGCCGTTGTCGATGCCCAGCACGTGCACGGCTTCGAAATAGCCGCCGGTGATGGCCAGCGAACAGAACACGCCGGTCAGCAACGGCACCGTCAGCACCGCCGCCCAGAAGCGCGGCGCCACCGCCTTGGCGACCGGATCGATGGCCATCAGCTCCAGCGCCTTGATCTGGTCGGTGGCGCGCATCAGGCCCAGCTCGGCCGCGATCGAGCTGCCGGCGCGGCCGATGAACAGCAGCGCGGTCAGCACCGGTGCCAGCTCGCGGTACAGCGACAGCCCCAGCAGCGTGGACAGCGCATCCGACGCACCGTAGGTGGTCAGCGTGCGATAGCCCTGCAGGGTCAGCACCAGGCCGACGAAGGCGCCGCCGACGGCGATGATCGGCAGCGACCGCGCGCCGACCTTGTAGATCTCGCGCACCAGCTCGGCGATGAAATCGCGCGTGGGCACCGAGCCGCGCAGCACGGTCAGCGAAAACAGCCCGGCGCGGCCGAAGGCGCGGATCGACTCGACCATGGCCATCAGGCGGCACTCCGGTCGCGCCGCGGCGCCGCATCGAAGGCGATCGGCCCATCCGGCTGGCCATGCAGGAACTGCTGCACCAGCGGATCGGTACTGTCCTGCAGCTGCTCCGGCGTGCCGGCGAACACGATGCCGCCATTGGCGATGACCACGGCCTGGTCGCTGATCGGCAGGGTTTCGTGTACGTGGTGGCTGACGATGATGCTGGTCAGGCCGAGGCTGTCGTTGAGGCGCTGGATCAGGCTCATGATCACGCCCGAGGCGATCGGGTCCAGCCCGGTCAGCGGTTCGTCGTAGATCATCAGCGGCGGGTCCAGGGCCAGCGCACGCGCCAGCGCCACACGCCGCGCCATGCCGCCGGACAATTCGCGCGGCCAGGCATCGGCGGCGGCCAGCAGGCCCACCGCATGCAGCTTCATCTGTACCAGGCGCTGCAGCACCGGCGCCGGTAGGCGGGTGTGGGTACGCAGCGGCAGCGCGACGTTGTCGGCCACGCTCAGGTCGGTCAGCAGGCCATTGCCCTGCAGCAGCACGCCGACATTGCGACGCATCTCCAGCAGTGCACGGTTGCCATGCGGGATCGCGTTGCCGAACAGGGTGACCGTGCCGGCGACCGGACGCAGCTCGCCGGTCAGCGCGGCCAGCAAGGTGGATTTGCCGCTGCCGGACGGACCGAGCACGGCAGTGATGCTGCCGCGTGGCACCTCGAGCGAGACGTCGCGCAGGATCGTGCGACCGCCGCGATCGATGCGGACACCGGACAACTGCACGACAGGGGATGCGGACGCCGTCATCGAAGCCTTTAACAGAATTCCAACGCGATAGAGTAGCCGTCACACGGCTGAACATAACCGAACCGGTGCGTCCAGTATTATCGCATGACGCCTGCACCGCAGCGGACGCGCTGCAGCCGGCATGCATGCAACAAGCCGTCTCATGCATGACCCAACGCAATCTGCGAGCGCAGGGGTGTTGTGGCAGGTATGCCCTAGGTGGATGATCGGAGTTCCGGCCGACCACGAGTACGTAATGGATATACTGACCCTGGAGCACTTTGCAGGCAGCGTCAATGAAACGTTCTCTGCCGCATTGAACGAAGGCGAGGTGCCATTCGTGCTGGTCGAGGCGCGGCCGCTGCCCACCACGCATGCCGTCCACCGGGCGCCATTCTCGCTGCTGTTCCGCAACAGCTCGGCGTTCCTGTTTCCGCAGCAGACCTATCAGCTGCGACACACGCGGCTGGGCGAGATCGGCGTGTTCCTGGTGCCGGTGGCGCGCGAGCGCGACGGGTTTCTGTATCAGGCCGTTTTCAACTGAGTGCGTTCAACCGCGGTGCTCGGGAAAATGCCAGTGCATCTGCAGATGCGTCTGGTTGCTCATACCCGCGACGAAACCGTGGCGGATATACAGTCGTTGCGCGGCGGGGTTTGCGTGCAGCACGTGCAATGACAATCCGCATCCCGCCTCGCGCGCCACCGCCTGCGCGTAGGCGAGCAGTTGCGAGCCGATGCCTTGGCCGCGCCAGTCCGGCATCAGGCTGATATCCACCAGCGTATGTTGCGCGGCAGCGCGGTGCAGATACAGGCGCCCGATACGCAGATCCTTGGCCTGGACGATCAGAAAGTCGCCGCCTTCAAAATGTTGCTGGTAGTGCGCGCGCTGCAGCGCAAACTGCTGCTGAAGAAAGGCACGTTTGCTCGCCTCCGGCCACGGTACCGGTGCCAGCTCGTCGCTGCGGGTGCTGGCATAAAGCGCCTGCAGCCACGCGATGTCGGCTGGCTGCTCGGGGCGCAGGGCAAGATCCACCGCGCCCCGATTAGCGGTAGCGCTCGTTACGAACTGCATCTTCATCGCCGCCTCTGCAACGCGCCCGGGTGACGGCAGCGCTCAGTTGAACGCCGGATAGTCGCCCTGCAGCGCGATGCAGAAGTTCACGGCCAGATAGGGCTGGCGGTTCTCGTGCGCCTGTCCGCTGCCGGTAGGCAACAGCATGGTCGGGGAGAATTGCTTGTCCGGCGCGACCGCCAGGAACGGGCGCTCGGTGTTGACGTTCAGCGACGACAGCGCCACACCGTTGGCTGGCGTGCCCGTCTTCTTGGTCACGTCCGGCTGCGAGAGTATGTTGACGCCATGCTGGTGCATCGGGATCTGCGTGCTGAGCAGGCTTTCCGACGCGGAGCCGAAGTTGCTACCCAGCGAGTGCGGGGTCAGGCCCGGCCCCGCGCCCTGCTGGCAACCGGCGCGTGCGGAAAAGTTCGGTAACTGGAAGGTGCTGTTACCGTTGCCGCCATAGGCCACGCCGAGCAGGGAGTACAGCGTGGTGTTCTGCGCGATCGGCAGTGTGGCGCCATTGCAGAACGCCCAGCCGTAGGGGTTGTAGTCGAAGCCGAACAGCTGGATTTCGCCGATATAGGGTTCGGTCATGAACAGAGTCTCCGATGAAGCGGATGCATACCGCGGCCTGCCGGCGCGGCGCGGGGATCAGGCCTGCTGCGGAAAGATGCCCGTGGTGGCGATGCAGTACTGCACCGTCAGTGTCGGCATGAGGTTGTCGTGCGGCTGGTTGCCGCCGGCGAACGAGGTGCTCTGCGTGGACATCGCCAAGGTGGTGCCACCGGTTGCATCGCTCACGTAGAACGTGCTGCCGTTGACCGCCGCCGGCAATAACCCCGCCGGTGCGGTCGCCGTCGCTGCGGTGGTGGTGGCCTGAGCGGTATGCGTGTGCGCCGGCATCTGCAGGTCCGTCAACGTCACCGTCTCGGTGCCGGCGTGCTGGGCGAGCACGTAGTTGCTCAGGCCCGGTCCCTGGCCCTGGTGGATCGGCAGGCGGCCGCGCAGATCCGGCACGCCGAACGTGCTGGTGCCATTGCCACCGTAGACAGTGCCGAGCAGGACGTACAACGGTTCGTATTCGGAAATCTGCAGCAACGAGCCGTCGCACGCCTGCCAACCCTGGGGAGTGCGGCCAAAACCGAACATGCGGATTTCGCCAATGAAGGGAGTACCCATGAAATTCTTCCTGGTCGATGGGGTGCTCTACACAAGGTGCGTGCGCTGGGCGCCCGGGATACGGAGGCGCCTAGCTGCGCGAAGGGAAGATGCCGGACAGCGCGATGCAGAAATTGATCGCGGTATAGGGCTGCAGGTTCGGATGCGCCTGGCTGCCGCCGCTGTTGGCGATCGTGGACTGGGACAGCGGCACCATCGCGCCAGGCGCGGCGTACAACGCGTGCGCAGTCCCGGAGGCGACGTTGTTGTTCGCGAACAGACGGCCTGTCGGTGTGCGGTTGTCGCCGTTGGCGCTACTGCAATCCATCAGGTGGCTGTGCGGGGGCAGGTTGTCTGCCACCAGCGTCACCGTCTCCGCGCCTGCCGCCTGGCCCATGGGAGCGGCAGGCGGCTGCCAGTTCGGATCCGCCGACGGCCCATAGCCCATCGGGGTGCGCCCACGCATGTCCGGCAAGCCGAACGTGGTCCTGCCATCGCCGCCGAAGCGCGTGCCGAGCAGACTGAACAGGGCCTGGTTCTGATTGACTGGCAGCAATTGCCCGTTGCACTGCGCAAAATACTTCGGCGCGAATGCGAAACCGGTCAACATGATCTGGCCGATGAAGAACTCACTCATGCAGCTCTCCTACGTAGGTGCGCCGCCGACCGACTGTCGGAGGCTGACGTAGTCATACCTGCCGACATTGCATACCACAAGCCACCAAGATCCTAATTGAGATGAAGTATTAATTTTTCATTCTTTAACTGGCAGTCAGTTCCAGTTCAAATAGCGCTATAGTTGAATCACATGCCTCTTAAGGCATTGCGTTGCGCTGATCCGAGGCACCAGGACCGCTGCCGACGCCATTGGGGTGGCGTGCTTTTTCGGGGAAAACTTATGTCTACGACCTTCGCCGCCTCGGGTGGCGTGCGCCTGCTGCTGCGTTGGATGCTGGCGCTGTTGCTGTTGGCGACCTCTCACGTCGCCCTGGCTGCCTACTGCCCGACGCCGAAAAGCGCCACCGTCAACTCAGGTGGCTCGGTGTCCTTCGAAGTCGGCGATTGCGACGGGCCTTCCAATATCGGCATGACCGATCCCGGCGTGCCCCCGGCGCATGGCACATACAGTCTTCCCGGTCAGAATCCTGACAGCACCGAACAGGTGACCTATACCAATAACGGCGATGGTGCGACATCGGACTCGTTCTATCTATTGGACGAAGACAACAACCAGATCGTCTTCAACATCACCGTCAACCCCTCGCGCACTGCCAGCATCGCGGTGAGCCCGGCCAGCCTCAACGAAAATAGCGGCGCAGCGTTCACCTACACGGTGACGCTGAGCCAGAGCAGCAGTTCGGCGACCACGGTAAACCTTGGTCGCAGCGGCACCGCCACCAGCGGCACCGACTACACGGGTGCGCCGAGCAGCATCGAGGTGCCCGCCAACGCCACCACGGCCACCTTTTCCGTCACCCCGGTCGCCGACACCACGGTGGAGGCCGACGAGACGGTGGTGATCAGCGTGGCCAGCGGTAGCGGCTATGGCATCGGCAGTCCGTCCAGCGCCACCGCCACCATCGTCAACGACGACTTTCCGACCGCATCGATCACGGTGTCTCCGTCCAGTGTGCCCGAGGACGGCGCGGCCAACCTGATCTACACCGTCTCGCTCGACCAGGCCGCGCCGAGCGCGGTATCGGTCGCCTTCAGCGTCGGTGGCAGCGCGACCTCAGGCACCGACTACGCGGCCGTGAGTTCGCCCCTGGTGATCAACGCCGGCCAGACCACCGGCACCATCACCATCAATCCGACCGCCGATGCCACCATCGAACCGGACGAGACGGTGGTGATCAGCCTGGCTGCGGGCAGCGGCTACAGCGTGGGGTCGCCCAACAGCGCCACCGGCACCATCCTCAACGACGACCAGCCGGCGCTATCGATCAACGACGTGTCCGTGAGCGAAGGCAACGCCGGCACCACCAATGCCACCTTCACTGTCTCGTTGAGCCAGCCGGCCGGCGCCGGCGGCGTCAGCTTCGATATCTCCACTGCCGACGGCACTGCCACTGCCGGCGTGGACTACGTCGCCTCCAGCCTGGCCGGGCAGACCATCCCCGCCGGCAGCAGCAGCGCCACCTTCACCGTGCAGGTCAACGGCGACTCGCTCAGCGAGCCCGATGAGACCTTCTTCGTCAACGTCAGCAACGTCACCGGCGCGACAGTGGCCGATGCGCAGGGCCTGGGCACCATCGTCAACGACGATGCGGTGCCGTCGCTGTCGATCGACGATATCAGCGTGAACGAAGGCAATAGCGGCACCACCACGGCCACGTTCACGGTGAGCCTGAGCGCGGCCAGCGGCCAGACCGTGTCGGTCAATTACGCCACCGCCAACGGCACCGCCACCGCAGGGAGCGACTACGTCGCGCGGTCGGGCACGCTGACATTTCCGCCGGGTACCACTGCGCAGGGCGTGGCGATCACCGTCAATGGCGACACCGCGGTCGAGGCCAGCGAGACCTTCAGCGTCGGCCTGTCCGGTGCCAGCAACGCCAGCATCGCGCGCGCCACCGGCACCGGCACCATCCTCAACGACGATGTGGTGGTGATTGTCGGGCCGGCCACGCTGCCGGCAGCCACCGCCGGCAGCGCCTACAGCCAGAACCTGAGCGCCAGCGGCGGCACCGCGCCGTACACCTTTGCCGTCACTGCCGGTGCGCTGCCGCCCGGGCTGACCCTGAGCGCTGCCGGCGTGCTGTCCGGCACACCCACCGCCACCGGCAGCTTCAACCTCACCGCCACCGCTACCGATAGCGGCGGCAGCCCCACCAGCGGCAACCGTGCCTACACGCTGACCGTGGCCGGCGCGACGGTGACCCTGCCGGCGACCAACCTGCCGGCCGGCACGGCGGGCCAGGCCTATTCGAGCGCGCTCACTCCGGCGACCGGCGGCATTGCCCCGTATACCTACGCCGTTACCGCCGGCGCCCTGCCGGCGGGCATCACGCTCAATGGCAGCAGCGGCGCCCTGACCGGTACGCCCGGCACCGCGGGCAGCTTCAGCTTCAACGTGACCGCCACCGACAGCACTAGCGGCACGCCATCGCAGGCAACGCAGAGCTACTCCCTGACCATCGCCGCGCCGCCGATCGTGGTTGCGCCGTCCACGCTGCCGGCCGCCACCCGCGGCACGGCCTACAGCCAGACGCTGAGCGCCAGTGGCGGCACCGCGCCGTACACCTACACGCTAGCAAGCGGCACGCTGCCGGCAGGCCTCACCCTGGCCAGCAACGGCACGCTGTCGGGTACCGCGACGGTGGAAGGCAGCTTCAACTTCACCGTGACCGCGACCGATGCGGGGAGCTTCACCGGCAACCAGGCCTACAGCCTGACCGTTGCCGGCCCGAACGTTGTACTGCCGGCCAGCACCTTGCCCGCAGGTACGGCCGGGCAGGCGTACGCGGCGACGATCACGCCCGCCAGCGGCGGCACCGCGCCCTACAGCTATGCACTGACCGGCGGCGTCCTACCGGCGGGTGTTGTCGTGGACGCGGCCACCGGCAGTCTCAGCGGCACGCCGACCGTGGCAGGCACCTTCACCTTCACCCTGACCGTGTCCGACAGCACGCCCAGCCCGGCGGCGCAGGCCAGCCGCAGCTACACGCTGACCATCGCGGCACCGGTGATCGTGGTCGCGCCCACCACGCTGCCCGCCGCCACCCGCGGCACGGCCTACAGCCAGGCGCTGAGCGCCAGTGGCGGCACCGCGCCGTACACCTACACCCTCGGAAGCGGCACGCTGCCGGCTGGCCTGACCCTGGCCAGCAACGGCACGCTGTCCGGCACCGCAACAGTGGAAGGCAGCTTCAACTTCACCGTGACGGCGACCGATGCGAACGCCTTCACCGCTGCGCAGGCCTATGCGCTGACGGTGGCCGGCCCGAACCTGACGTTGCCGGCCAGCACCTTGCCGGCAGGCACGGCCGGGCAGGCTTACACTGCGGCGATCACGCCCGCCACTGGCGGCACCGCGCCCTACAGTTATGCACTGACTGGCGGCGCATTGCCGGCGGGTGTCGCCGTGGACGCGGCCACCGGCAGCCTCAGCGGCACGCCGACCGTGGCAGGCACGTTCACCTTCACCCTGACCGTGTCCGACAGCACGCCCAGCCCGGCGGCGCAGGCCAGCCGCAGCTACACGCTGACCATCGCGGCACCGGTGATCGCGGTCGCGCCCACCACGCTGCCGGCCGCCACCCGCGGCACGGCCTACAGCCAGACGCTGAGCGCCAGCGGCGGCACCGCTCCGTACACCTACAGCCTCGGAAGCGGCACGCTGCCGGCTGGCCTGACCCTGGCCAGCAACGGCACGCTGTCCGGCACCGCAACAGTGGAAGGCAGCTTCAACTTCACCGTGACGGCGACCGATGCGAACGCCTTTACCGCTGCGCAGGCCTATGCGCTGACGGTGGCCGGCCCGAACCTGGCGTTGCCGGCCAGCACCCTGCCGGCAGGCACGGCCGGGCAGGCGTACGCGGCGACCATCTCGCCTGCGACCGGCGGCACCGCGCCCTACAGCTACGCACTGACGGCCGGCACGTTGCCGAACGGCATGGTGCTGGATGCTGCGACCGGTGCGCTCAGCGGCACGCCGACCTTGTCGGGCAACTTCGCCTTCACCCTGACTGCCAGCGACAGCACGCCCAGCCCGGCGGCCCAGGCCAGCCGCAATTACACGCTGACGATTGCAGCCGCCACCCTGGTGCCTGGCCAGCCCACGCTGCCGCCAGCGGTGCGTGGCAGGCCCTACAGTCAGGTGCTGACGGCGTCCGGCGGCGTCGCGCCGTATACCTACAGCGTCGCCAACGGCAGCTTGCCTGCCGGTCTGACCCTGTCCGGCAACGGCACGTTGTCCGGCACGCCGACCGCTGAAGGCGTCTTTTCGTTCGCCATCGCGGTGGCCGACGCCGGCAATGCCAGCACCACCCAGGCGTATACCTTCACGGTGGACGGCCCGAACCTGGTCCTGCCAGCAAGCACCTTGCCGGCCGGCACGGCCGCTCAGGTCTACGCCGCGACCATCGCGCCCGCGACCGGCGGTATCGCGCCTTACAGCTATGCACTGACAGCCGGCGCCCTGCCGAGCGGTATCGTCCTCGATGCGGCGACCGGTGGACTCAGCGGCACGCCGACCTCGTCGGGCACGTTCAACTTCACCCTGACCGCCACCGACAGCACGCCCAGCCCGGCGGCCCAGGCCAGCCAGCGCTATACGATCACCATTGCCGCGGCGACGCTGGTGCTGGCGCAGCCCACCCTGCCACCGGCGACGCGCGGCAGCGCGTACACCCAGGTGCTCACGGCCAGCGGTGGCGTCGCGCCTTATCGCTACAGCATCGCCAGCGGCACCTTGCCGGCTGGCCTGACGCTGGCCGGCGACGGCACGCTGTCGGGCACGCCGACGACGGAGGGCACCTCGTCCTTCACCATCACGGTGGCCGATGCCGGCAATGCCAGCGCCACCCAGGCCTACAGCTTCACGGTGAGCGATGCGGCGCCGGTGGCGGTGGCGGATGTGGCGGCGACCATGTCCGATGCTGCGGTGACGGTGGCGGTGACCGCCAACGACACCGGCAACATCGCATCGATCGCCATTGCCACCGCGCCGACCAACGGCACCGCCGTGGTCAACGGGCTGGAGCTGGTCTACACGCCAGCCGCCGGTTTCGTCGGCACCGACGTGGTGAGCTACACGGTCACCGGTAGCGGTGGTACGTCGGCCGCGGTCACGTTGACCATTACGGTCAACGCGCGGCCGGTGGCGGTGTCGGTGACTGCCGCAGCCGTGCCCGGCGAAGCGCAGCAGGTCGACCTGACCCGCAATGCCACCGGCGGGCCGTTCGTGGCTGCAGCCGTGGTCGCGGTGCTGCCGGCCTCGGCCGGTACCGCCACCATCACCCGGACCGGCGGCACCGCCACCGCGGCGGCGGCGCGTGCCTCCGGCCCGTCGCCGGCGGCGGCTGCGATGGCCGAGACGCCCACGTTCATGCTGACCTTCACCCCCAACCCGGCCTTCGTCGGCCAGGCCACGGTGCAGTTCACCTTGTCCAATGCGTTCGCCACCTCGGTGCCGGCCAGCGTGGTGTTCACCATCGCGCCGCGCCGCGACCCCAGCGTGGATGCGGAAGTGCGTGGCCTGATCGATGCGCAGTCTGAGTCCACCCGGCGCTTTGCGCGCGCGCAGATCGACAACTTCCAGCGCCGCCTGGAAGCCACCCACCGCGGCGGCGGCACCTTCAGCAACGCGGTGAGCTTCCAGCCGACCTCGCATTGCCGCCAGGCCGACCGCGGCATCAGTGCGCAGCCGTGCAGCCCGGACACGCAGGAGGCCGACAACGACTTCCGCGATGCGCCGGCAATGGCCAGCAGCGGCAACAGCACCGCGCAGGGTCAGGGCGATCTGGGGCTGTGGGTGGGTGGTGCAATCCGCTCGGGCAGCCTGGACAAGCAGTCCAACAGCAACGGGGTGGACTTCCAGACCGACGGCCTGAGCGTGGGCGCCGATTACCGGGTGGCACAGTCGCTGGCGATCGGTGCGGGCCTGGGTTGGGGCCGCGACGACAGCGATGTGGGCAGGAACGGCAGCCACTCCAAGGCCACCGCCTACACCATGGCGCTGTATGCCAGCTTCCATCCGGGCAAGGCGTTCTTCTTCGACACCCTGGTCGGCTACCAGCTGCTGTCCTACGACCTGCGCCGCTTCGTCACCGACGACAGCTCGATGGCCGAGGGCAACCGCGACGGCAAGCAGTGGATTGCGTCGGTCTCCACCGGTGCGGACCTGCAGCGCGGCGAACTGCAGATCACCCCGTATGCACGTGTGGATGTGGCCCGCGCCACGTTGGATGGCTATGTCGAAGACGGCGTGGCGCCGTTCGCGCTGCGCTATGACGACATGGACGTGGCCACCACCACCGGCAACCTGGGCCTGCGCCTGGAATGGCGCCGCGAAGTGGCCTGGGGCCGGCTGACCCCGCAGTTGCGCGTGGAATACCAGCGCGACTTCCAGGGCCGCGGCGATGCCACGCTGAGCTATGCCGACCTGAACGGCGGGCCGTTCTATCGTGCCGGCCAGAGCGCGTTCGACCGCAACCGCCTGATGGTCGGCATCGGTGCGGCGCTGCTGACCGAGCAGGGCCTGTCGACGCGGCTGGAATACCGCGGCATCACCGACGGCGACAGCAACAACGATCAGACCTGGATGATCAATCTGGAAAAGAAATACTGATCGTCTCCAGCGTCATGCACTGAGCAACGCGATGGGCCGGGCGACTACCCCGGCCCATCGCGTTTGTGATGCCGCCGGCGGTATGTGTTGCATGGCGGCGCTGGTGCTGCGCTGCGCATTGGTCGGCGGTGGGTTGTAGACAGACCGCCACGCACATCGGCCGCAGTGCATCGAAGCCAGCGTGCAGCCTGGTCCGCCTGTCTGCTTTCCTGCCGGTGCCGGGTTTGCTCAGGTCTGCCGCGTGTCGGCAGTCGATCGCCACGCGCGGCTGAGCAGTTGCCCATGTCACAGGACAGCCCTGGGCATCGGCACCGACCGCTGCATGCAGATCCTCGGCAAACAGCGCAGCACGGCCGCATCCGGCACAATGCACGCACGCATGCACGCCACTTCCGCGCCCGATTTCCGCCTCTATCCCTCAAATGCGCTGGATACGCTGGCCGCCTTGCTCGCCCAGGAGCTGCGCCGGCCGGTGCCGGAGCAGCCGTTGCTGCAGCCGGAGGTGGTGCTGATCCCGCAGGTGGCGATGCGGCGCTGGCTGCAGTCCACGCTGGCGGCCGAGCACGGCGTGGCGGCCAACCTGGAATTCCTCACCCCCGGCGAATTCGTCGCGCGCGCGCTGGAGTGCAATCTCGGCCCGGCCGACGACGATCTGGACATGGCCACCACACAGTGGCGGTTGTATGCCGCATTGCAGGCCGACCTGGGCAGCGATGCGGCATTGGCGCCGTTGGCCGGTTATCTGTCCGACGGCGATGCGCTCAAGCCCTGGGCATTGGCCGGCGAGCTGGGCAACGTGTTCGAGAAGTACCAGGCCTGGCGACGCGACTGGTTGCTGCGCTGGGAAGGCGGCGCCGACCCCGATGATCCGCAGGCGCGCCTGTGGCGCAGCATCGCCACCGGCCGGCAATACCGCGCGCGTCGCATCGGCCAGTACCTGGATCGCTACGCGCGCCCGGACGGTCCGCTGCCGCAGGGCTTGCCCAGGCGCCTGTTCGCCTTCGCCATCTTGAATATTTCGCCCGACGTGCTGCGCGTGCTGGCCACGCAGGCGCGTGTGGGCACGCTGCATTTCTATCTGCCCACGCCCACGCAAGGGTACTGGGGCGATCTGCAGACCCTGTGGCAACGTCGCCGCGAAGACGGCGCGGTGCAGCTGTTTGCCGAGCAGGTACAGGAAAACCCGCTGCTGCAGGCCTGGGGCGCGGCCGGGCGCGACTTCATGGCGTTGGTCGGCGATTACGAGGTGGTGCATCCGCTGGCCGAGATCGCCGTCTACGCCGACCCGCTGGAGTCCGGCCGCCGCGCACTGGCCGACGGCGGCCTGGGCGACAGCCTGCTGCGCCGCATGCAGAGCGACCTGTTCCATCGTCGCGCGCCCAGCGTGCCCGCCGCATTGCCGACGGTGAATCTGCACGACCCCAGCCTGCAGGTGCATGCCTGCCACACGCGGCTGCGCGAGCTGCAGGTGCTGCACGACCAGCTGCGCGCTTTGCTCGACGATGCGCGCTTCGACCCGCCCTTGCAGCCACGCGAGATCGCGGTGCTGTCGCCGGACATCGACCCGTACGTGCCGTACCTGGACGCGGTGTTCGGCAGCCACGGCAACGACGACGCGCTGCCGTACGCGCTGGCCGATGCCAGCCCGTTGGCCAGCGAGCCGCTGGCCGAGGTGTTCCTCACCTTGCTCGGCCTGCCGATCGCACGCTTCGGCCTGCACGAGATTCTCGACCTGCTGGCCAGCGCGCCGATCGCCGAGGCCGCCGGCCTGGACGAAGCCGGGCTGGAACGCCTGCGCGGCTGGCTGCACGCGGCCGGCGCGCGCTGGGGGCTGGATGCGGCGCACCGGCGCCAGCACCAGGCACCGAGCGACGATGCCTACACCTGGCGCTTCGCACTGGACCGGCTGCTGCTCGGCCATGCCAGCGGCGCCGATGAAGAGATCGAGGGCGTGGCGCCCTGGCCGCAGCTGGAAGGCAGCGCAGTGGCCGCGCTGGACACGCTGTTGCACTTGCTGGGCGTGCTCGAACGCCACCAGTCGGTATTGGCCAAGGCGATGACGCCAGTCGAGTGGCGCGAGCGTCTGCTCGGCTTGCTGGAAGAGCTGATTCCGAAGGCGCCGTCGGCACCGCGCGCGCAGCGCGCGCTGGACCGCTTGCGCAGCCTGATCGACCAGTTCGCCCGCGATGCGGTGCGCGCCGACTACGCTGGCAAGGTGCCTGCCGAGGTGGTGCGCGCGCACTTCGCTGCGGTGCTGGGCGAATCGGACACGCGCGCGCCGCTGCTCACCGGCGGCATCAGCTTCGGCCGCATGGTGCCGATGCGCCTGCTGCCGTTCCGCGTGATCTGCCTGCTCGGCATGAACGATGGCGATTTCCCGCGCCGCGACCCGGCCGCCGGGCTCAATCGCCTCACTGCCGAGCTGGGCACCGAGCGCCGCCGGCATGGCGACCGTTCAACCCGCGAGGACGACCGGTTCCTGTTTCTGCAGTTGTTCGCCTCTGCGCAGGAGGTGTTCTACCTGAGCTATCTCGGCGCCGATGCGCGCGATGCCAGCGCGCGCGAACCGTCGGTGCTGGTCAGCGAACTGCTGGGCAGCGCTGCGCAGTACCATGCCGACCCGCAGGCGATCGCCACGCTGGTGGTGCAGCACCCGTTGCAGCCCTTCGCCGCCGCCGCCTTCGGTGCGCCGGGCGATCACGGCGCCGACCCGCGCCGTTTCAGTTATCGCCGCCAATGGCGACCGTCGGTGGACAGCCTGGTCGGCCAGCGCCAGCCGCTCGCGCCGTGGGTGGCCGGTGCGTTGCCGGCCGACGACAGCGCAGTGCCGGGCAGCGTCTCGATCGACGACCTGCGCCGCCTGTTTTCCGACCCGGCCGGGCAGTTCCTGCGCCATCGTCTGGGCATGCGGTTGCCCGACCCGGCCAGCGAAGACAGCGACCTGGAGCCGCTGCTGGCGCCCACGCGCGGGCTGGACCAATACGGCCTGCAGCAGCATGTGTTCGACGCCGCACTGGCCGGCGACACCGGCCGGCTCTACGAGCGCCTGCGCGCGCGTGCGCTGCTGCCGTCCGGGCCGCTGGGGCGACGCCAGCTCGATGAGCGGGTGGCGCAATTGCGCCCGTATGCCGAGGCATTCCGGCAATGGCGCGGCGAGGCGCCGGCGCAGTCGCATCGGCTGCAGGTGCAGATCGGCGATGTCGAGGTGCACGGCCGCGTGCCCGGCTGGTATGCGAGCGGGGTGGGGCGCGTGCAGGTCGGCGCGCTCAGCGGCCGCAGCGCGATCCGCCACGGCCTGGAATGGCTGCTGCTGCGCGCTGCCGGCGAGCACGCGCCGTATGTGCGCTTCTTCGAACACGAAGACGGTTTAGGCCCGCATCCCATCGACCTCGAACCGCTGTCGCAGGCGCAGGCGCAAACTGCATTGGCCGCACTGTTGCAGCTGTATCGGCACGGCCTGCAGGCGCCGCTGGCCTTCGCGCCCTACAGCAGCTGGAAATACCACCAGGCCGCGCGCGGCGACGACCTGGACAAGGCCATCAAGGAGGCCGCCGGGCAGTGGCAATCCAGCTTCGGCTGGAGCGAATCGCACAGCCCGGAACTGCGCCTGGTCAACCGCGGCCGCGACCCGTTCGCCGATGCACAGCGCTTCGCCGAGTTCGCCACCACCAGCCACCGCGTGTACGACCTGCTCGAGCGCGGCAACGCCGACGCCACACTGGATCCGCAGCGCCTGGTCGAGAGCTGGAGCCACTGGCACGGCGCGCAGGAGGAGGCCGAATGAGCGCCAGCCCGGTCACCGACCCGTACCTGCACCTGCCGCTGCACGGCGTGCGCCTGATCGAGGCCAGCGCCGGCACCGGCAAGACCTTCACCCTGGCCACGCTGTTCACCCGGCTGGTGGTCGAGCGCGGCCTGCGCATCGGCCAGATCCTCGCCGTGACCTTCACCGAGGCCGCCACCCAGGAACTGCGCCGCCGCATCCGCGAGCGCCTGGTGCTGGCCGCAACCCTGGTCCCCGATGCCCCCGTAGGAGCGGCCCCGGCCGCGACCGACTTCGCCAACGACCCGTCGCGGCCAGGTCCGCTCCTACAGGACGCGCCTGACGTCCTGCTCACCCGCGCCATCCTCGCCACCCACCTGGCCACCGGCACCGAGACACCGGCCGCCCTGCGCCGCCGCCTGCAACAGGCGGTGGAAGAAATCGACCTGGCCGCGGTGTTCACCATCCACGGCTTCTGCGCGCGTGTGCTGCGCGAGCATGCGCTGGAAAGCGGCCAGGCCTTCGCCGCACCGGAACTGCTCGCCAACGACCGCGAACTGCTCGGCGAAGTCGCCGCCGATCTATGGCGCCAGCGCGCCGCCGATGCGGCAATGGCCGAAGACCTGATCGCGCTGTGGTCGGGCGGCCCGGAGGCACTGGCCAGCGATCTGCGCGCACTGGTGCGCCATCCAACGCTGCTGCCGGCGGCCGCCACCACACCCGACGATTCCGCTGCGCTGCTGCAGGCCGTGCAGGACGCCAGTACCGCACTGGCCGCCGCATTCCAGGCGCATGGCACCGCGTTTTTCGACACCCTGATGGCCGCCATCGACGGCGGCATCCTGAGCAAGGTCAGCTACAAACCCGAGTGGCTGGCCTCGCTGTGGCATTGGTTCGACAGCTTCGCCGCCGCGCCATCGGTCAACACCGCCCCGCACCCCAAGCTGATCAAGCTGACCGCCGCGGACCTGGCCGCCGGTACCAACAAGAAGTTCGTCGAGCGCACGCCAGCCTCGCCACTGAGCCACGAGATCGACGGCTATCTCACCGCGCTGGCGCGTGTCGAACAATGGCGCACACGTCGCCGCATCCGCCTGCTGCACGCCCTGCGCGAGGACGCCATCGCGCGGCTGGCACTGCTCAAGCGCCAGCGCCGCGTGCAGACCTACGACGACCTGGTCGATGGCGTCGCGCACGCGCTGGAAGGCGCGCAGGCCGGCGCCCTGGTCACACGGCTGCGCGCGCAATACGCCATCGCGCTGGTGGACGAATTCCAGGACACCGACGACCGCCAGTGGGCGATCTTCTCCAATGTGTTCGGCGAAGGCCCGCTCGCGCGCGCGGCTGGCCTGGCGCCGGCGCTGTTTCTGATCGGCGACCCCAAGCAGGCCATCTACGGCTTCCGTGGTGGCGACGTGCGCACCTATCTGGCCGCCGCCGTCACTGCCGAACTCGCCCCGCCGCTCAGCCACAACTTCCGCTCGCGCCCCGGCGTGCTGGCGGTCATCGACGCGTTGTACGCGCAGGCCGGCTACACCGACGCCTTCCTCACCGATGGCATCGCCTTCCACCCGGTGCGGCCCGGCACCAAGCGGGTGGATGCCGACCTGCAACGCGATGGCGCCGCCGCCCCGGCGCTGACGCTGTGGCGTGCGCCGGAACCGCCGCCGCCTGCGAAAGGCAAGCCCAAACCCTGGAGCGCCGGCCGCGCCCGCGAGCTGGCCACCGCCGCCTGCGTGGCAGCGATTCGCGGCTGGCTGGCCGGTGGCCGCGACGGCACCGCCACCATCAACGCGCGCCCGGTGCAGGCCGGCGATATCGCCGTGCTGGTGCGCAGCCACGGCGAGGCCACGCGCATGCAACAGGCGCTGGGCGCGGTGGGCATCCCCGCGGTGGCGGCCGGCAAACAGAGCCTGTTCGCCACCGACGAAGCACTGGAGCTGCTGGCCCTGCTGCAGGCCTTGCTCGACCCGGGTGACGACAGCCGCCTGCGCGCCGCCCTGGCCACCGTGCTGATCGGCGCGGACGCCGCCGCCATCGCCGCGCTTGCACACGATGGCGAGCGCCACCGCCGCTGGCAGCAACAGGCGCTGGACTGGCGCGAACGCTGGCAACGCGGCGGCCCGCTGGCCCTGATCGGCGAGCTGGGCGCCGCGCACGGGCAACGCCTGCTGGCCCTGGGCGATGGCGAACGCCGCCTCACCAACTACCTGCAACTGGCCGAACTGCTGCAGGAAGCCGACGCCCGCGCGCTCGGCCCGCATGGCCTGGTCGACTGGCTGTCGCGCCGCATCGCCAATGCCGACGACAACGACGAAGCCCAGCAACTGCGGCTGGAATCGGACGCGCGCCGCGTGCAGATCGTCACCCTGCACAAGAGCAAGGGCCTGGAATATCCGCTGGTGTTCCTGCCGTACATCGGCATCGGCCGCAGCGACAAGGGCGCCGGCCGCCATTGCGTGGTGCATGCGCCGGAGCTCGGCCGCCAGCTGCACTGGAAGACTGACAAAGACGACCCAAGCTGGAGCGCCGCCGAAGCGGCCTGGAAGCAGGAACAACGCGCCGAAGACGCGCGCCTGCTCTACGTCGGCCTGACCCGCGCCGAGCACGCGCTGTGGATCGCCAGCGGCCCGTTCCACCAGCACGAGCGCACCGCACTGTCCGGCATGCTGCGCGCGCTCGACGCGCTGCAGGGCGCGGCCGGCGAGGGCGCGGTGGTGGTGGACACGTCCACGCCGCCGGCCACCCTGCCGCGGCTGCCGCCACCGCTCGAGGCGCAGGTGCCGCCCGCGCGCGCCCCGCAGCGGCATATCGCCCCGGACTGGTGGGTCTACAGCTTTACCCAGCTGGCCAATGCCGATGCCGGCGCCGCCACCGACCCGATGGCCAGCGCCACCGTGGTCGGCAGCGGCGGCAGCGACGAGCCGGCCGGCAGCGAGGCGATTGCGGTGGCCGCCGAGGTCGACACCTTCGACCCGCGCTTTGCCGGCAACCGCTTCGGCGTGGTGATGCACGACGTGTTCGAGCGCTGCGACTTTGCCGCCTGGCAGGCGTGGCAGCCCGGCCAACCCGCACCCGAAGGCCAGGCCGCCGCCATCCTCGAGGCGCTGCAACGCGGCGGCTACGTCGAGAAGGAATGGGACGACGGCCTGGCCATGCTCACCGCCCTGATCGGCCACACCCTCACCGTGATGTTGCCCGAAGGCACCCCCCTGGCCGCCGTACCCGCGCCGCAGCGCCGCAACGAGATGGAATTCCACTTCGCCATGCGACCCACCCGCGTCGAGGCACTGCTGGCACTGCTGCACCGGTTTGGCGTGGTCGGCGAGCGCCAGGCCTTCGGCGCGCGCCAGCGGCTGGAAGGCCTGATGACCGGCCTGATCGACCTCACCTACACCGTGGACGGGCGCTGGTACGTGCTGGACTACAAATCCAACCGCCTGCCCAGCTACGACGCCGACGCCCTGGCCCGCGCCATGGCGCACAGCGAGTACGAGTTGCAGGCGCTGATCTATACCGTCGCGCTGCACCGCTGGCTGCGCTTCCGCCTGGGCGAGGCCTACGACTACGCCCGCGACTTCGGCGGCGTGCGCTACCTGTTCTGCCGCGGCCTGGACGCCAGCCGTAACCCGGCATCAGGCCCCGGCCTCGAGCCTGCCCGCAGCGCCGAGGCCAACCCCGGCGCCGACCATGCCCGCGGCGGCGCAACCGACCCCGGCTCCGACCCCTCCAGCAACGCCGCAGCCGACCCTGGCGCCGACCGTGCCCGCGATGCCGAGGCCAACCCCGGCTTCGACCGCGCCCGCGACGCCGAGGCCAACCCCGGCGCCGACCGCGCCCGCAATGCCGCAGCCAACTCCGGCTCCGGCTCCGGCTCCGACCCTGCGCGCGACGCCGTCGCCAGCGACGCCATGTCCGACGCGGCCGCACCCGGCATCCAAGCGGCATCCGTCTGCGTTGCGCCCGGCATCCACGCCTGGCGCTTCGATCCGGCCCTGGTCCAGGCCCTGGACGCCCTGTTCGCCGGCAGCGCCCCAGAGTCGACATCCAGCAACCCAGGCACGCCCGATGCCCGCTAGCGTACAGCCCCTTACCGCTGACGCACCAAAGCCCCGCTCCCCCGGGGGCGATAAGGCGCTGGTTGCGCGCCACTGGCGCGCGTGCCTTGGAGCGCCCGCGCCGCTGGCGCGGGCTGGGGCGCGGAGCGGGGGTTGGGGTGAGGGTACGTCCGCCGCCGAAGCATCCGAGCCATGACCCAACAGACCGCACTCCGGCCCAGCGCTGTGCGCAAGCCGCGCGCCCCTCGGGGCAAGCACACACCGCTTGCGCGCCATGGCGCGCGTGCCGGGCAGTGCCTGCGCCACGCCGCGCGGGCCGGGATGCGCAGCGGAGACTGGGGTGAGGGTGTCGTACAGGGTCAGAATTGTGCCGATCGACAACTCGCCCGCGGCGCCTCCCCCCAGCAGGCGTCCACCCCATGAACCAGCCAAACCTCTTCAGCGCGCTGATCAAGGCCGACGCGCTACGCCCGCTGGATCTGGCCTTCGCGCAAAGCCTGCAACGCCTGGCCCCGGACACCGACCCCCAGGTCCTGGCCGGCGCCGCGCTCGCCTCGCTGGCCGTTACCAGCGGCCACGCAGGGCTGGACCCCGCGCGCGCCGCCATGCTGCTGGACGCGCGCGAGGGCCCATCGCCCGCACTGCCGGACCCCGCCGACTGGCAACGCACCCTGGCCGCCTCGCGCTGGGTCGACCAACCGGCTCCGGAAGACCCCGCCGCCGCCGACTGCCCGTTGGTCCTGGAACACGGCCTGCTCTACCTGCGCCGCTACCGCGAGTACGAACGCCGCCTGGCGCTGGGCCTGCAACGCATCGCCGTCCAGTCGCCGCCGCCCTTCGACGCCGCCACGCTGGCACCGCTGTTCGCGCAGCTATTCCCAAACCCGACCCCAGCCACTCATCCCGTGGACCCAACCCCTCTCCCCCCGGGAGAGGGTGCCCGAAGGGCGGGTGAGGGTCCGGGCCTGCCCGCGCCATCTGTCCACCAAGAGGGCACGGCCCCGCCCGCGCCATCCGTCTACCAAGACGGCACGCACCCGCCGGCCCCATCCCACCACCAGGACCGCCAGGCCCAGGCCGCCGCCCTGGCGCTGCGCCGCACCCTGCTGCTGGTCACCGGCGGCCCCGGCACCGGCAAGACCACCACCATCGCCCGCCTGCTGTTGCTGCGCATCGCCCAGGCGCAAGCATCCAACACCCCGGCACCGCGCATCGCCCTGGCCGCGCCCACCGGCCGCGCCGCCGAGCGCATGGCCGAGAGCCTGCGCCTGGCCGTTGCCCGCGCCATCGCCGACGGCATCCAGCTCGCACCCACTCCCGCTGCAGCCGCGCCCGGGCAAGCGAAGCCGTCACCGCACCCCGTCGCCTCCCCTCCCCATCAAGCCACAGAGCCACCGCACCCGGTCGCTTCCCCTCTTCACCAAACGACAGAGCCAGCAAACCCCGCCGTTTCCCCTCTTCCGCAAGCGGGAGAGGGTGCCCGAAGGGCGGGTGAGGGCCAGCCGTCCACCTGGAACTCCCTCCTCCCCACCGGCGCCAGCACCCTCCACCGCCTGCTCGGTGTCATTCCCGATTCCCCGAACTTCCGCCATAACGCGGACAACCCGCTGCCGTTCGACCTGATCGTGGTCGACGAAGCCTCCATGGTCGACCTGCCGCTGATGTGCAAGCTGGTGGAAGCCGTGGCCGACGGCACCCAGCTGATCCTGCTCGGCGATGCCGACCAGCTGCCCTCGGTGGAAGCCGGCGACGTGCTCGCCGCCATCCTCCAGGCCGCCGGCCCCGGCGACACCCTGCAGCCGCAGGATGCACAGGCGCTGCAAGCACTGCTCGGCAACGCGCCCGCCGACACCACGCCCGCCGCCGCCCACAGCGGCGGCCTGGCCGGCCACCGCGTGCACCTGCTGCGCGGCTACCGTCAGGCGCACGACTTCGCGCTCGCCCCGCTGGCCGACGCCGTGCGCGCCGGCGACGCCGACACCGCCCTGGCCCTGCTGCGCAGTGGCGAGCTGGCCGGCGTGCATTTCCACGAAGACGGCGAAGACCCGCTCACCCTGGGCCGCGACGCACTGCTCGCCCATTGGCGCGCGCTGGCCGACGCGCACGACCCGGCCGCCGCCCTGCGCGATGCCGCGCGCCTGCGCCTGCTCACCGCCGTGCGCGCCGGCCCGCAGGGCGCACGTGGCCTCAACGCCCGCATCGAGCAACTGTTGGCCGAAACCGGTTCCGGCGCCCGCCGTCTCGGCAGCGCCTCGCCCTGGTTCCAGGGCCGCCTGCTGTTGATCACCGAAAACAGCTACCGCCACGGCCTGTTCAACGGCGACGTCGGCATCTGCCTGCGAAGCGATGCGAGTCCCTTTTCGGGGCGCAGCGACGAAGGCCCGTCCTCACCGCCAGGCCAGTCCGCCGCCACCGCCAACCGCCACGCCCCAGGCACAGAGAGCCGTGCCCAGGGCCCGTTGGTCGCCTGGTTCGAAGGCGACGGCGACGGTCAGGTGCGTGGCTTCCACCCCGCCGCACTGCCCGCGCACGAAAGCGCCTTCGCCATGACCGTGCACAAGGCCCAGGGCAGCGAGTTCGACACCGTCTGGCTGCAACTGCCCACCCGCGACGCCCGCGTGCTCAGCCGCGAACTGCTCTACACCGGCATCACCCGCGCCCGCCGCGCCCTGCACCTGGCCGGCAGCGAAGCGGTCATCCGCAGCGCACTCGCCCGGCACGCCGCACGCATCTCGGGCCTGGCGTGGCGGTTGGGTGCGCAGCAGCAGGCGGCACCCGCCAAGCAAGCAACAGAACCATCCACTGCGTTGCCTGTGCAGGGGGCGTTGTTCTGATGGACGCGAGCCGGCGCGATTGCAGGATCACTTACGGCAAAGCGGCACGTTCGCCCATCACCATCGCCGTGAATACCTGGATAGCAGGGTGTTTGCCGACAACGAGTTGCCTCCAGAGGCAGTCATTCGAAATTTTCGGATAACTGCCGCCTACGGCAAGCGTGCACGTTGAATTGAAAGATCGCGCCGAGGATGAGTCGCCATTGCCGTCTGCCCGGGAGTCGCCTGCCAAGGTGGTTCCATCCGTCCAGGGCCCGTTGTTCTGATAGACCCCAAGCCGGGGATGTGGCGTAAGAACGCATGGCAAGCAAGCGCTTGCGCTAGGGAGGTGAATGATGAAAGCAGTATGGATTCTTGGGACGGTTGCGCTGGCGACGTGCTTCGCCGCTACTGCGGCCGGGAGGCTGAATATCAAACTCCAGAACGTACAGACAGCGCATACAGCGGCAGCTGGAGCTTCAGTCTTAGTCACGATGTCCAACACAGGTGACCAGCCCATCGAGCTACCTGCGGCGTATGTTCCAGACGTAGATAAAAGCGGGAGATTGCAGACCAATCTGTTCAAGGTCATGCAAGAGGACGGCAGCCCCGTCGACTATCGCGGCATCTACGTGCATAACGTCCGCGGTTCCATGCAACCTCTTGTCTTGAAGCCCGGGCAGTCAATCGTCAGGACGATCAATCTGTCACGGAGCTACCAGATCATGCCTGGACGCACGTATTCGGTGGCGGTCTATCCGTTTGTGCGTTATCGAGAGCAATCGGAATCAAAAAGTAAAAGCACCTCAGCCGATATGACGTCTCTGAAGACTGCTACATCCAACAGCATCGAGATCACACCTCGATAGGTCTGCGATGATGGAGGGAGATGTCGCCGAGGTCGAAATTGTCGATTACCACTGAGCACGAGGCATCTGTCCATGACAGCCCTACCCAACATCCACCCCGGCGAAGTGCTGCTTGAGGAGTTCCTCGAGCCCATGGGCATCAGCCTGAACGCACTGGCGCGGGCCACCGGCGTGCCGCCGCGTCGCATCAACGAGATCGTGCTGGGCAAGCGCGGCATCACCGCCGACACCGCCGTGCGCCTGGCTGCAGCGCTGGGCACGACCGAGCGCTTCTGGCTGGGCCTGCAAGCCGATTACGAGCTGGAACAGGCGCATCGCGCGCTGGGCGGCCTGCCGTCACGGATCAAGCGGCTGGCGGCTTGAGTCGAGAGCCACACCATCGCTACGTGGATCGTGCGCTATCACCTGCCGGCCAAACGCACCATCAGATCCATGCGCTCATGCAGGATCGCCACGATCAGCGATGGAGCCTGCTCACGCGGCAGGCAGAAGACGTAATGGTGCATGCAATGCGACATGCGCAACGCAGGGTACAGCGCACTCAAATCCCTGAAAGTGCATTCTCCTTCTGCGAGATGGGCAATGCCCTGTTCCAGGTCTGCGATGTATCGGCGAACCTGCGCCTGGCCCCATCGTGCCGAGGTGTAGCGGATGATCCCGCGCAGATCGGCTTCGGCTGCGTCGGTGAGGACGTAGCCGTGCATCAGCCACGACGGCCCTCGGCCAATTCTTCATCCAGGATGGTGCTGATGCTCTTGGTAGACACGTTGCCGGCAAGGCCTTCCTCGACACGTCCCCCAAGCAGGCCTTTCAACTCATGCCATGCCTGATCAGCGTTTATATCGCCAGGGAACAGGCGTTCAAGGGCGTATTGCTTGATGGTCTTGCCTTGCAAAGCCGCCAGCGCCTTCAGGCTCTGGTGCTGCTGATCGCTTAGGTCGATGGTCAAACGGCTCATGACGCGCTCCGAATTCCGCACAAACCCACATTAGCACAGCCGGTCTGGCCGGCCCGTTGTTCGGTCAACAGCGCGTTGGGGCGCTACGCAGGCCATGTCAGTAGCGATTGAGAGAATCCGACAGGCCGGGTTCGCAAGCCAACGCTCAGCGCCACGCGCCACGCCTAAAAAACGCGAGGTCAGGCCTGCGCCTGACCTCGTCTGCCGTCTTGCAGGCCGGGCGGCTTACTTGCCCTTCTTTTCCTGCTTGGCCGCGCGCTTTTCCTTCAGCGTCTTGGTCGGCTCTTTCTTCTGGCTCTTCTTCTGGTCCATCCCCTTGCTCATGACACCCTCGTAGTTGCTGGATTGATCGGTCGGGCAGCGCCATGACCCTGGCGTGCCTGCGCACTGTACGGCTTGCGCGGGGTGGAATGGCAGCGGCAGCGCAAGGCCGGGCGACGGGCGGTGTGTCCGGCCCGGCGTCTGCGCGAGGCAGCGTGCACCAGTAGCCCTTCGGCATGGCCGGCTAGGCCACAAACGCAAACGCCCGCGTGCGGCCGGCAAGGTCTGCACGCGGGCGCTGGCGACAGCGGTGGGCTTACTTGGCCGGCACGCGCTGGTACTGCTCGCCACCGGTGTTGAGGTGGCCGTTGGCCGCGTCGATGGCGAAGTTCACCGTCTCGCCATCGTTGGTGACCTGCAGCGCCCCATCCTTGTAGACCGCCGGGTAGCTCTCGGTCTTGGGCTTGCGGCTGAAGAACTTCGGCGTGGTGCTGCGGACCATGAAGGTCTCGCCATTGCGCTCGATGTCCATCGTCTCTTCCTGCGTCTGCACGTTGACCCAGTGGCCAACGAACTTCTCGCCCTCCACCTTGGCGCAACCGCTCACCAGCAGTGCCGCGGCCAGCGCGGTGCCCATCCATTTCATCATCGTGTGTTCTCCAGTTGAGTCTGCGGCGAGGATGGCGGGTGAGGGATGTATGGGAGGTCAAGGCTTTCATGGCATCGATGGCTTGAATATGAATGCAGCTCATGTCGTCAGAAAAAATTAATGTAAGTTCCCGTTAACCGTGGAACACACTGCCGAATTGAAGCAAGATAGCGCATCAAATAATCGGCGACAGAATATGGCTGAGCGCGAAATTGAAGTATCTTCTTTAGAGGATTATCCGAACCTACAAAAACTTGCTGAAGCAATGTGGCGCGAAGCTAATTCCTACCACGGTGCAGCGGTTATGGTGGGCGCAGGCTTTGGAAGGTCAGCAGCTAGGAGTGGCGATCCAAACAGAAAACTGCCATTGTGGTCTGATTTATCTAAAACATTAGCTGACCAACTAAAAACTAGCCCTTACAACGATCCCTTGCGGCTTGCAGCGGAATATGAGGCGTATTTCGGGCGTCAATCACTCAATGATTTATTGCGTCGCGAGATTGATGATAAACGATGGGAGCCAGGAGGTCTTTACCAAGAGCTTTTAAAGCTTCCTTGGACGGAGATACTTACTACGAACTGGGACACCTTACTTGAGCGTGCAAGCTTAGAGGTGAGTGCGCCGGTCTATAGTGTCGTGACCCGCCAAGAGCAATTATCTAGCTCGCGGTCTCCACGCATTGTAAAGCTACACGGAACATTAGGGTTGACGGATACCCTCGTTTTCACTCAGGAGGACTATAGGACTTTTCCGCGAAAAAGTGCAGCTTATGTAAATTTTGCCAGACAAGTTTTTATTGAAAACGAGCTATGCTTGATTGGATTCTCGGGGGATGATCCCAACTTTTTGCAGTGGGTAGGTTGGGTGCGTGACCAGCTTGCCAACCACGTGAGAAGAATCTATTTGGTGGGTTCGCTCCAATTAACTAGCTCTAAGCGGAAATATCTCCAAAGTCTAAACGTCGCGCCGATCGATCTCTACCCGATGGTAAGAGGTTGGGACATCCCAGACAGGCAGCACTTAGAAGCAATTCGGTATTTTTTGGATGAGCTTAAACGGCTTAAGCCTATCCCTGCATGGGAATGGAAAATCACTTCATTGAACCGGTCTGCTTATGACGAGAGCCAAGATAGGCGGGAGCGTGAAGACGCATCGATTCCTGCAAGGCGGCTGAAAGATCAGCTAGAAATATTAATGCAAGATCGCAATGCCTATCCCGGATGGCTTATATGTCCACATGGCAGGCGTTGGCAGTTGCGGCACCAGATCAGTGATCCTAATCCTTCGTTGACCATATTGTTGGCCATGAATTTGCCTGACAGGGCGAAGATACTTTACGAAATAGCGTGGAGGCACGAAGTAAGTTGCTTGCCTATCCCCGCATGGCTTGCTGGCCAAATATTAGAAGTATGTAAGGCAAGCGGACATAACGAAATTTCCATCAGACAACTTTGTGAGATGGCGTTGCTTGCACTTCGCAGCAGCCGATGGGTTGACAAAGAAGTCAGAGAAATAATTTCAGAAGAGAGTCAAAAATTTCTTGAAGATAAGAAAGCGTTTTGGGAAGAAATCCCTAATGAGCTTTTCTACTTCAAGGCTGGTCGCGCACGAGACAACATAGATTACTCGCAGTTGCAGGTGTTTGTTGAGAATATTCAACCAATAGATCCCACCTGGCAGTTGCGGAAGGCAGGTCTTCTTTGTGATCTTGGAAGATTCGAGGAAGCTAAAAATCTCGTATCAAACGCTTTTTCCAGTTTGCAAAAAATAAGTAGAGACGATCCTGGGTCTATTCAAGTTTTCTCTAGATTGGCATGGGCGCATTGGTTTCTTCGCGGCCTAGAGATTTATAGTCCAAAAGTTTATGAGCCTTTCCCATCGATCTACCAAGATAAGCGCTGCAGTCCGTGGGATGAAATTCAGAGCCTTGGTGATGATGCGATCAGTATGCTGGAGAAAGAGCGGAAAAGGATTGGTATCGAGCCACTCTTCGACGCCGGAAGTTTCAGGGATCGGAGTCAACAAGTGACGTGGAGTAACGAGATCCATCCGCTTGTACTTCTTGAGATAATGAGTAACAGAACAGGATTGCCAGTGAGGTCGCAAGGGGTAAGCTTCCTAAGTGAATCTGCAAAGGCAATTCTGCAATCCAAAAATATCGGCGATGAGGATCGATTTTCTCTTGCTATGAGGGTCGTGAGAAATGATTCCGATGACGTTCTCAACAAAGTGATGTCACGTGCAAAGATAGCTTCACTTGATGCCGAATTCGCAAGTTCGCTATTTTCCTCAAACAAATTAGCTCTAGAATTTTGGATAGAAAAATTTAATTCTGGTGGTGAAGCTTCCAAATTTGCTATTGAAAAGATTCAGCTATTTTTTGAGGTTGTCGCGAGGTTATGTGTCCGTGCTACGCCTCAAGAAGCTATAGAAACATTCAAGCTGGCACGAAAAATCGCGACATTACCTGGGGTTATTAACTTTAGGACGATTCAGCCTTTTAACAATCTCGTTAAGTTTTCACTGGAAAGTGTTAGGGAATCAGACCGGTTTTTGTTAGTCGAGGAGGTGCTTCTATTTCCCATCTCAATCGAGCTTTCTACGGCTGGTGAATTTAATTTATATAATCCGATTATAAAATTTCCAGGATCCAGAGAAAGTAGCCGGGTTGTGGATGAGAGAATTTCCCAGCTTATCGATTTTGCATCGTCTGATGAACGCGCCCGCGGTGACGTCCTAGAGCGCCTGCTTGTTTTGCAGGATGCAAGCTATCTTAATGAAAAGGAAGGTTCTGCATTAGCAAGAATGGTCTGGGGTGATCCTGAGAGTTATGAACCTCTGCCCAGTTCAGGACTTTATTGGAGAGCGCTCTCAAGAGTTCCAAGTGCGGATCCTCAAGCAGTTAATGCGTCAATCAGGAGTAGTCTCTTTTCGAAGGAGCCAAGCCAGATGTGTAATGTTGCTGGACTTGCACAGATAGTCGAGGCGCGTAGCTTTGGGGCGGTTGAAATTCAGCCGACAGAAGCAGAATCTTCTAAATTTTTCGATTTTTTAGTGCAATGGCGCCGAAACAAGGACGAAGATGATTCAATCATGGGCCATCTTAATTGGGATGATGATAGGCTGGAGGAATTGGTTTCTAGTGCACTGGCTTTTGTATTTGTTCCCGCACTTGGAAAAGAAAATTTAACGTCATTTCGGCTTGACGCTCTTTTAGAATTTAACGCGCAAACCCGAAAAGGAATTTTAATGGCGGGTGCTCCTTACTTCGCCATGGCTAATCCTGAGCTAAGTGATAAAGTGAATCGTCAAATCAGAGTGGCTCTTCGTAGCGAGGATTTGAGGGTTTTTTCTGCGGCAGCTCACGCGAGCTTAGTTTGGATCAGAGTGGATTCTCAAGCGACTGAAGCAGCAAGCTTGTTATCCATTTTGGTTAATATGGTTGAAACGGGGGCGCCCGCAAAATTACCAGCTTTACTTGGCGTATTTCGAGAAGCTATTGCAATTGGCAGCGTTAATTCTATCGACATGCAAAGAATAGCAGAAGTATTGCCTGACATATATCAAAGAAGTAGATATGAGATTCTTGACGATTCGTACGAATCTGTAGTTGCGCCATTAATACGACGTGAATGTGCCCGAATAGCTGAACTTATTTTGAAAGATAAATGTGAAAATAGTGAGCCTCTTTTTGATTTAATTAGTCAAGCTTTTAATGATCCGCTTCCTGAAGTAAGGTGTGCATTGGAGTGTGGAACATTAGCAGAAAGAAAGTCTTCTTAGAATTTCACTGAATTTTGTAACCCACAGGGTGACTATTACAAACCAATGAAGCGCACTTCCGCTGTTATAGATGTCACTATTCGACGCACTTGCAGTGGCATTCCTGCTAGTCATTTCCAACTCCCGCCGGGATCTTGGGGAACGGTTCTGCAAGCGCTGTGCGCTTGCTTTCCTTATGTTCCCGAAGTGGTCTGGCGTGATCGTTTTTTACGTGGTCGAGTACTGGATGCTTGTGGTCATGCGCTTGATGCATCGGCGCCACACCGACCTGGTGCTCAGATCCAGTATTTCCGAGAAGTAATGGACGAGCCGCTTATTCCATTTACTGAAACGGTAGTACATGCTGACTCCCATGTGTTGATGGCCTGCAAGCCGCACTTTCTGCCCGTGGTGCCAGCTGGCGCCTATGTGCGCGAGACGTTGCTGACGCGATTAATGCGGCGCTTCGATAATCCCGCATTGGTGCCGTTGCACCGCATCGACCGAGACACTTCGGGGTTGGTGTTGTTCTCGGCCAACCCTTCCACGCGTGGCATCTACCAGGCGTTGTTCCGCGAGCGACGTATCCGCAAGCACTACCTTGCGGTGGCGCCGCCGCTGCCGGGGCTGACGTTTCCGTATGTGCATCGTAGCCGGCTGGAGCTGGGCGAGCCGTTCTTCCGCATGCGCGAGGGCGAGGGCGAGCCGAACAGCGAGACGGTGATCGATGTGGTCGCGCGCGGCGCGAACACATGGACATATCGGCTGGAGCCTGTCACCGGGCGCAAGCACCAGTTACGTGTGCATATGGCCGCGCTCGGCGCGCCGATCCTGCATGACCGTTTCTATCCAGAGCTGGAAGATCAGCGGCCCGATGATCCGGAACGGCCGTTGCAGTTGTTCGCGCATATGTTGGCGTTCGATGACCCGATCACCGGCGAGCCGCGGAGTTTTACAGCGACGGTCGGGCCGAACAATTAGGAACGAAGCAACACGCACTCTCCCGGCGGATTACTTCAATTCCTTCTCGAACTCGGTAACGAACTTGGTCAGTGAAGTTCCGCAGGCGTTGCAGAAGTCCCGCAACTGAAGAAGATCCATCCGGCGACTGCCTCGCTCAACATCACTGACATACGACTGCGGGCGCTCCAGCGCAGTGCTCAAGGCAGCCTGCGTTAGTCCCGCGGAGAGGCGAAGTTCGCGCAGTTGCTGCAGCAGGACGTCGTAATCGTCTTTGTGGATCGACTTGATTGGCATGGCGGCGACGTTGAAAGGCCGCACTGAAGCTATATCCCCTTTTCAAATATCTGAAAAAGGGATAAATTTGGAGGGCGGATATCTCGTCCGCTCACGTCGAGGACGGATGCCATGACGACTTCGAAAACCCTCAAGGCACCTACGCCAGAGGCCACGCTGCAAACGCAAGAAGAACACTTCACCTTCGGCGTCACCGTCGAGCAGATCGACCAGTTCCATTCGCTGCTGCGCACGATCACTGCGCAGAGCGATATGGTGGCGGTGTGCAGCGGCAAGCCGCTGGATGCCACCAGTCTGTCGGTTCTGGGCGAGAGCATCTTCAACGCCGCCCGCGCGGTGCGCGGTGTGGTCGATGAGATTTACGAGCAGCGCCTCGGTGTCGATGGTCCGGACGATGCGGCCGAAGCGAGCGGGCAGCGCGGCGCCAGGGTCTGACCGGGCGCCGCGGGCAATCGCGTCAGCCTCAACGCACCTTGTACAACACCGCCGCACCCGGCTTGGGCTCGAACATCGGCACGGTCTGCTGCTTGAGCGCGGTGCCCTTGGCGTCCCACACCAGCGTCTCGGCGGGGTATTCCTCGTTGCGGGTCATGGTGTCGATCTGCTTGACGATCACCGTCTTGCCGGCGGGCACTTCCGGGTTCCAGGCGAACACGCCCAGGCGGCCGTAGAACACCGCCGGCGCGGCGGCATCCAGGCGGCGGTCCGGGCACATGACCAGGCCGCGTTCCAGCATCACCCGCAGCGCGCCCACGGGCACGGCCTTGACGGTGGGCGCGGTGCGGTCGGTGCTGTGGCCGGGGCAGACATTGGCCGAGCGGGTGAGCATGTCTTCGACCACCTGGCGGTCGGACTGGGCCAAGGCCGGCAGCGCGGCGGCGGACAGGGCAAGCATGGCGAAAGCGGGTTTCCAGGGCATCTGACAACTCCTCATGAGATGACACTCCAGTACTGCAGCCCTGCAGGCGCGGGCTGCTGCCAGTGACGCGCCCGAATCCTAGCAATGTGCACGTCAAGCACGGCCAATGGGTGGCGCCGCTGCGGCGGCCGCGCGCAAGCAGCAATCGGCCGCCAACGCCGCCGCCGGGCCACCGACGCCGCCCACGCCGGCTGGCGCGGACTATAACGGCCGCTGACGCCGATACCGCCTGTCAGGAGTCTCCTGATTGAGCGGCGGCGGCAACGTCGATAGCGTGCGCGCTATCACACCGCTGGACTGCCTCATGGAACGCGCCGACCTCATTGCATCACTGCTCACCGGCATGCGGCGTGCCGAAGACTTCCGCGCGCAGGCGTTGATCTACAGCACCGCGCACAGCCAGCAGATGGAGGCCGATTACGGCAAGGCGGCCGATGCCGAGCTGGTGCTGACGCTGTTCGCCTTCACGCCGGAGCACCTCAAGCTGCTGGGCAGCACCGGTATCGAGAACCTGGGCGAGATCGTCTGCCACGCCTGGGCCTTGAACGGCGGCAACAACGAGGCGCTGATCGGCTGGTTCCGCAAGCCTATGAACGCCCTGGACGGGCAGACGCCGGCCGCGCTGGTGCGCGGTGGCCGCCTGCAGGTGCTGCTGCTGGTGCTCAGGCAGCAGCTGGAGTGGGAGTTGTCCAAGCGCTCGGCCTGAGGATCGACAGCGTTGCACGGCGCGCCTTGGCGCGCCGGTGGCCGGCCCGTCGATCGGCAGCGCCGGCCGTGCGTGGGCGCGCTTACTGCTTGGGTCGCGCTACGGCGTACATCTCCCAGGCAATCTTCTTCATCAAGGCGTTGCTGTCCTCGCCCTCCTTGTACAGGTCGAAGTGGCTGCGGCCTTCCAGGTAGCGGAAGTCGCTTTTGGCGCCCAGGCCGTCCAGCACCGCCTGGAACTTGCGCGCCGCCCCATCCAGGTAGAACGTGTCGGCGGTGCCGACGATCAGGTGGATCTTGCCGTCCAGGTCCGGCTTGAGCGTGGGCCATTGCGCGGCCACGCGCGCGGCGATGTCGTAGTGCGTGCGCCAGTAGGCCACCACGGCCGGGTCTACCTTGCCGGTGTCGCGGTCGAACATCGGCAGCGGGCGGCCGTCGGGCCCGCGCGGGGAAAACACCCACTCGAACGAGGTGAGCTGGCCGCCGTACGGGCCGAGCACGCGCTCGAGCCTGGCGAAGGTCTCCAGGTCGGCCACCACCTTGCCCTGGTCGCGGATCAGCGGGAACTGGCTGCCGTCCGGGCGCCGGTAGACGTTGGCATTGGGCGCGTACAGGTCCGGCCCGGTGAAGTCGTGGAAGTCGCTCGAGTCGGGCGAGGTGGACCAGGTGCCGCCGAACAGCTTGGGGTAGCGCGTCTGCAGCCACAGCGTGGCCCAGCCGCCGGACGAATGCCCGTTCAAGAAGCGGCCCCGGGCGTTGCCGTCCATCTTGTACTGGCGCTCCAGCGCGGGAATCAGCTCTTCGGTCAGCGCGGTGCCCCAGGGGCCGTTGTTGACCGAGTCGGCGAACTCGTGGGTGCCGGTGGGCGTGGACTGGTCCAGGAACACCCAGATCATCGGCGGCATCTGCTTGGCCGCCATCGCGCTCCAGGCGGCGGCGATGCTGCCGGCAAAGCGGTTGTAGTTGCCGCCGAAGCCGTGGGTGACATACACGGTGGGATAGCGGGCAGCGGCCTTGGCGTCGTAGCCCGGCGGGGTGAGCACGCGGGCGCGCAGCGACACCGGCCGGCCCCAGAACGCGCTCAGCGCCGGGCTCACCAGCGAGGCGTCCGCGCTATGCAGCCTGGCCTCCGGGATGGCGTCGCGGATCGCCTGCGGCGCCCGCGGCGACACCTGCCACGGGTCGTCCGACACCGGCACCTGCCTGCTGAGCCTCAGCGTGGGCAACGGCTTGCCCTTGCCCGGCGTCACCGCGGTGACCTCGCTCAGCAGATCGCCGCCATCGCGGCCGCTGTAGCCGTAGCTGTGGTCCGGATCCAGCACGGCCTGGAACAGGTACTCGCCGGCCGGCAGCGCGGAAAACCCGCTGGGGAAGGCGATGTTGTCCAGGTCGATCTCGACGCTGGCACCGGGGGCGAGCGCGGTCACCTCCTGCGCCGCCACGGCCACCGCCGTCGGGCGGAACGGGCTGACGTCCACCTCTTCCACCTTGCCGGCTTTGCCGTCCTTTCCATCCTTGGCCGCGGCCTGGGCGTCCTTGGCCAACGTGGCGAACACCAGCAGGCGCCCGGACACGGGCTGGTCGCTGGCCCCGTCCAGCGTGACACGCAGCAGGCGATGGGCCGCTGCCGGTGCGGCGGCGTGCGCGGCGCAGGCGCACAACAGGCCAATGGCCAGACCCAGGCGGGGAACAAGACGATGCAGGGACATGCAGATCCTTTGGAACGCAGGTGGACGAGGCGGGCGCACACGGCCCTGCGCAGACTGTAGCCAGTTCCCGGCCCACCGTGCGCCGCCATCGCGAGGTCTGGTCACCGTATCCGATCTGCCTGTCCAGGAATCACCTCCTCAACCGGACCCGACCCCGACTCCACCCGGTATCACGAGCAGCGCAAGCCATAGCGTGAAGCTGGGCCAGCCTCGCCAGCCCCAAGTAACTAAAACGAAAGCCCGCGTCAGTTCCAACCCGGTAAATGTCTGACAGGCAGCCAATCTAATGTTGGTTCCAGATTTCACCTGTTTCCGGTCAGGCACGCTTGCTGCGGCAGATTATGTTTGGTCCTAGTGGTAAATGCGTTGCGTGCGGTCTCGACTGATGTCTGATGCTAGAAACAGAAACGGTGTTTGCTCCCGAATTCCAAACTGCATCACGCAACGAGGTTATTGAGACGATTTGCCGGGTTTGCGAGGCTTTGGTCTTCAACGATGAACACACCAGCGGCGTGACCAGCTGGTGGCGTAGGTGTGGTGCGTGCCACACACACGCGGGGCGTCATCGTACGCAATCGATCATCTGCCGCTTGGCGTTATGCACAGGTGCCGTTGCGAATTCCATTCAAGGCGCAAGCGGCAGCCGCGCGAACAGCCGCTGCCAAAACCTTGCATCACACACCAGGGAACGATCGAAATGAAACGTAAAACCAGCTATCGCGGTGCGCTTGCGGCCTGTGGCCTTTCACTCGTCGTGGCCGCGCTGTGCATGGACGCTGCTGTTGCAGCACCGGTCAGCAAGACGGATACGGTCACGCTGACCCGTGTCTTTGCCACGCTGCAGACCGGTCAGCAGGATCAGAAACCCGAAGACATCGCGGCATGTCGCAAGCAGGTGTCGGCACCAACATCCAAGTACCTGGGCTCGGCGGTCACCACCAAGTACTCCATCGACGTGCAATCCAAGATCATGTCCGCGTCCTCGTCGCTGCCATCGCCTGTGGCCACACAGCCGCTGACGGTGACGATACCGCTGGCGCCGTTGGGCGTGGCTGGGGAGTATGCCTTCGGCGCGTTTCGGCCGAGCGCGCTGCCCGACACCTATGTGCTGTTTTCGGTCGGGCTGGATTTCAAGGGGCCGCAGTCGTCCGTGCTGGTTCTCAACAGCGACAAACCCTACAACTGCCTGGTGACCAGCAATCCGGCGCCGTTCAAGGGAGCACTGGCTACCAAACTGGGCAAAGACCAGGGCCGCTGATGTCTGCAACCGCCGGGTAATCGGCGAACGCGCCGAAGACAGCGTCGGCTCGTTCGGCTGCTGTTTTCAAAGCAGCACGTTGGAGGAGCGGGCGAAACGGCGGTTTATCACCGCACGCGCCGGATCAACTCCACGGGTCAATGACGTCCAGCGCCATCGCCGCGAACGGTGCCGTGTCGCGAGTGGCAACGGTCAGGCCTTGCGCGGCTGCCGTTGCAGCGATGTAGGCATCGGCGCGACCGAGTGTGAGTCCTGCGGCTCTGGCTTTCGATGCGAGTGTCGCGAATGCGTGCGATGCGTCCAGATCAAACGCCAGCAGGCGCCCATTGAACAGTGGCAATACATCGCTTTCCAACCGTGCATGCAACGTGGATCGCTTGCGGCCCTCGGGCATCACGGCAATGCCAAAACGCAATTCGGCCACCGTTACCACCGACAGGAACAGTGTCTCGACAGCCTGCGCATCGATCCAGGCAACGACCTTCGGGTTGGGCTGAGGCCGCCAAAGCTCGGAGATGACATTGGTATCGAGCAGGATCACTTCAGGCTGATCGGCTTGATTGCGGTCTTGTCGCGTAAGGTGTCGAACGCGTCGGCCTGTTTTGCTGTCAGGCCAGCGTCGCGGCCAATGTCCACCAGCAGGGAGCCGAGTTTGACCCGGTCTGCCGGTTTGGCCGCTGATTCAAGGATTGCGCGGATCTCCGCCTCGGTGCTGCGGCCGTGGAGTGCGGCCCTCGCGCGGATCGCGCGATGCACCTCATCGGGGATATTGCGGACGGTGAAAGAAGGCATGTCACCCTCCCGGTGGAATCAGGTTGCTTGCACTTTAGAGAAGTGCAAGCACTTAGACAACTTCACCACACCCGGTATCGAAGCAGTCATCACCGCACCAGCCGTATTGGAATCCGGGGCCAACCTGGCCTGCCACTCACCGATACGGCCCCGGCCCGCGCCACACCGGCTCGCCCTGCTTGTAGACCTCCATCATGTTGATGACCTCGCGGGCATCGCCGATGTCTTTCAGCTCCGGCGAGTCCGGCGGCAGCAGGCGGCATTTGCTGGAGCCGCGCTTGAGCGCGACTTCCAGCGGGCAGACCATGCGGTACTGGGTGCCGGGCAGGATGATCGCCAGTTCCTTCATGCCCTGGTCGCGCCAGTTGCGCAGCTGGGTTTCGCTGCGCACTTCGTAATAGACCTGGTAGCCGCCCACATCCATGCTGGGTTGGGCGTTGCTGCGGTCGCGGCGGCGGCCTTCGCTGATGGTGGGCGTGTTGGACATGCCGTCCTCGGCGGCATCTGCTTCTTCTTCGAGCATGCCCGGTGGGCGGCCGGTCCAGGTCTCGGGGCGGCGCTGCGGCGGCGATGAAGGTTCTGCCGGGGGTTGCGGCGGGGTGGGGCGCTGCACCGGCTGGGTCTGGCGCTGCTCGACCAGGCCGCCGCGGCGGGTGTTGCCTGCCGGCGGGATCGGGTTCTTGGCGGTCTTGACCAGGGTGGACTGCACCGGCGAGGCGGCCGGCGGCGGCTGCACGGGCGCGGGCGTTGGCGAGGGCGGGGTGGGCGTCGGGGACGGAACCGGCTGGTCGGGCGTGGAGGTGTCGCCGACGAAATCCACCTTGGTGCGGCCACCGCTGGCCGAGCCCTGCGGCGGGGTCATGGTGGGCGTGGAGGCCGACAGCAGGATCAGCAGCATCAGCACATGCAGCAGGGCGCTGATCAGCGCGGCGATCCACGGTTCGATGCGCTCGATCAGCGGCTCGGTGCGCGGCAGCCAGTCCTGCGTTTCCAGGCGGACGTGCAGCAGCTGCAGCGCGTCGTCGCGCACGCGGTAGACCAGCACGTAGGGCGTTTGCCTGACCACCCATTCGCTGGTGCCGGCGACGCGGCCGGCGCGGCCGCGCCCGGGCTGCTCGGCCAGGGTGCGGGTGGCGTCCAGCACCCGCCGCGCCATCGCGGCGGCGGCGGTCGGGCTGAGCGCGTGGTAGTGATCCTGGGCGTGTGCGAGTTGCCTGGCGGCCGGGACGGTCCAGTCACGCCGCAACATCAACGCCCCATCTGGCGAACAGTGCCGCCACCTGTGCCGGTGCGACAACCGCGCCCCGATCCGCTGCGGCCATGCCCTCCAGCACGGCGGCCTCGAAGCTGGCGGTGTCCACGACGCGAACCACGTCGTCCCATCCTGCCGTCTCGGGCAGCGTGTCGATCAGCGTGCGGGCTTCTTGCTTGATGGCGGACATGGCACTGCGGTGGGGAGCTCTGCCGGCAAGTCTACCCGTGCGGCTCTGGTTCGCGTGTGGCAACGGCTGGCGTGCGGTTGAGGCGTTTATTGGCAGTGGCAGGGAAGCGGTCCTGCGCGAGGGCCTCTGGTCCGTCGCGATGGCCGCGCGTGGCGGCGGCGGCCCGGCCGGCCGCCTGCGCGCGCAGAAAGTGACACTTGGCACCTTGTTCGCTACCGGGGGCGGTTTCATTCTGCGGTGGTCACCTCACCCCGCAAAGGAATCGCCATGCCCGCTGCTGCCATCGCACCGCTGACGCCGTATCTGTCGATGGCGGCCATCGCCTTCCTCTACTACCGGCGCATCCGCCGCAGCTTCGGCCGCCAGCGCTGGAAGCCGGTGAGCACGGCGCTGCGCGCCCTGGTGCTGGTGGTTGCCGCGGCGGCGCTGGCGTACGCGGTCTATGGCCTGCCGCAGGTCCGGCCAGGGATCGCCGCGGGAGCGCTGGTCGGCATCGGGCTGGGCGCCGCATCGCTGCGCTACACGCATGCCGAATGGGTGGAGGGACGCGGCTGGTATACGCCCAATCCGTGGATCGGCGGTGGCTTGATGCTGGTGCTGCTCGGGCGCCTGGCCTGGCGCTGGGCCGATGGCGCCTTCAGCGCGGGCGCGGCGGCGGCCGGCGCGCAGGCCAGCCCGCTGACGCTGGGCATCGCCGCGGCGCTGGTGCTGTATTCGCTGGTGCATCTGGGCGGGCTGTGGTGGCGGCTGCGCCAGCTGCGGCTGCAGGCTGCGCCGATCGCGGTGCCGCCGCCACTGTCGTGAGGGTTGTCGGGCGCCGCCGCTGCTTGCGGCGTCCGCGCTGCATCACACCTGCGAGCGGAACGGAAGGACCAGCTTCTCGCCCAGCTTCTGCCGCAGCGGCCGCTTGCGCCAGCGCTCCAGTGTGTACGGCTCGGCCCGTTGCAGGTCGCGCTCGAACACCTCGGTCATCTGCGCGGCCAGGTCACGGTCGTAGACATTCAGGCTGGCCTCGTCGTTGAGGCGGAACGAGCGGATGTCGAAGTTGGTCGAGCCCACCGAGACCAGCAGGCCGTCGATGATCAGCAGCTTGGTATGCAGCATGGTGGGCAGGAATTCGTGGATGGCGATGCCGGCCTGCAGCAGCGGCTCCCAGCTGGCCTTGGAGGCCAGCCGCACCGAGACCGCATCGATATGCTTGCCCGGCAGCAGCACGCGGATGCGTACGCCACGCGCACGCGCTTCCAGCAGCGAGCGGGTGATCAGCGCATCGGGGACGAAGTAGGCCGCGGCCAGGTCGATGGAGCTGCGCGCCGCGGCGATGGCGATCAGGTACATCAGGTGCATGCTCTCGCTGCCGCCGACCGGCGAGGCCACGAACAGCTGCGCGTCGCTGTCGCCGGCCGGTGCCAGCTCCGGGTAGTACTCGGCGCCGTTGAGCACGCGGCCGGTGCTCTTGATCCAGTTGTCGTTGAAGGCGGCCTGCACCTGCGCCACCACCGGGCCTTCGATGCGGTAATGCGAGTCGCGCCAGTGCTCCGGGTCCTGCGCATCGCCCATCCACTGGTCGGCCACGCCCACGCCGCCGGTGAAGCCGATGCGGCCGTCGATCACCAGCAGCTTGCGATGGGTGCGGTTATTGACGCGGTGCAGGTTGTACCAGGTCAGCGGGCGGTAGCGATGCACTTCCACCCCGGCCTTGGTCATGTCCTCGACCAGCGACGCATCCATCTTCAGGCTACCGCCCCAGTCGATGGTGACGCGCACCTTGACCCCGGCGCGCGCGCGCTCGGACAGCGCCTGGCTGAACTCGCGGCCGATCTCGCCCGACCAGTAGATATAGGTTTCGAAGGTGATGGTGCGCTGCGCGCTGCGGATGGCGGCCAGCATCGCCGGGAAGATCTCGCTGCCGTTATGCAGTACCTGGATCTTGTTGCCGGGCAGGATCGCCGGACCCAGCAACACCGACATCTCGCGCTTGAACTGCGGGTCGGACACGTCGTAGCAATGGCTGGGGATGTGCTCGAGCTTTTTCTCGGGCGTGGCGAAGTTGAGCAGCAGCAGCCCCACCACCAGCGTGGTGACGACCGTGGCCACGATGATCCATGTCATGCATCCAACCCCTGTTCCCCTGCCATCGACGGCCCCGAGCGGCCGGCATTCTGGCAAGCCGGGCGGCATGGGGGCCGTGAAGGGTGGGGCGCCAGCCGCGGATCGGCGCTGGTGACGCTGCAGAACGCGCGCGCTGCAGCGTCGCTGCCTTCATCCGGCGGCAGCCGGGCTGTCGGTGGACAACGCGATGTCGCGCTGGTCTTCCAGCGCAGCCAGCCGCGTGGTCAACGCCTCGCGGATCGCGTGGTAGGCCGCCGTGCCCATGACCAGCCGAAACGGCGGGGGGGATGCCTCGGTGCAGGCGATCATGGCCGCGACCATGCGCTGCGGGTCGCCGACGATGGCCCAGCTGCCGTCGTCCAGCGCGCGGCTGAGTGCGTCGACCGGTGTGCCGAGGTAGTCGGACGGGATGTCGGTCCTGACCAGCGAGGCGCCGAAGTTGGTGCGTGCCGGGCCGGGTTCGGCCAGGGTGAAGTGGATGCCGAAGCCGGCCACTTCCTGCGCGGCGGCTTCGATGAAGCCTTCGATGCCCCATTTGCTGGCGTGATACAGGCTGAAGCCGGGGTAGGCGATCTGGCCGCCTTCGGACGACACCTGCACCACGTGCCCGCCACCTTGGCGACGCAGGTGCGGCAGCGCGGCCTGGATCAGCGTGATGGAGCCGATGAGGTTGGTGTCGATGAGATCGCGCACCTGGGCGTCGGTGGCGGCCTCAGCGGCACCGAGCGTGCCGTAGCCGGCGTTGCTGACCAGCACGTCGATCCTGCCCAGGGCCTGGAAGGCCCGGGTGACGGTCTCGCGCACCGCTGCGCTGTCGCGCAGATCCAGCTGTAGGACGGTCAAAGCGTCGCCGTGCGCGGCCTGCAGATCGGCAAGCGCTCCTGCGCGCCGCACGGTGGCTGCGACGCGATCGCCGCGCGCCAGCAATGTTTCGACCAGGCCGCGGCCGAAGCCGGAGGATGCGCCTGTGATGAGCCAGGTCCGGGACATGGGGGTGGCCTTTGCGTGGAAGGGAATTCCACTCTAGGCGCGGGGAATTGATGGGTCTATGCCATAGAATCCGAATGAGTTGATGTGAAATGGCCACCAATGCCCAAGCCGACCTTCAATGACCTGGCCGCGTTCACCAGCGTCGCGGTGCATCGCAGCTTTCGGCGTGCGGCCGCCGAGCTGGGGCTGGCACCGTCCTCGCTCAGCCATCTGATCAGCGCGCTGGAACGCAATCTCGGCGTGCGCCTGCTGCATCGAACCACGCGCAGCGTGTCGCTGACCGAAGCAGGCGAACGGCTCTACGCCAAGTTGGTGCCCGCATTGCAGGACGTCGAACAGGCGCTGGGCGAACTGGATGCCTTCCGGAGCGGGCCCACCGGCACGGTGCGCATCAATGCCCCCGAAGTGGTGGTGCGGCTGTTGTTGCAGCAGGTGGTGCCGCAGGTGCTGGCGCGTCATCCGGCGCTGTCGGTGGACCTGGTGAGCGAAGGGCGGCTGGTGGACATCGTGGCGGCCGGCTTCGATGCCGGCATTCGCCTGAGCGAGTCGGTACCGCAGGACATGATTGCAGTGCCCTTTGGTGGGCAGACGCGTTTCATCGCGGTGGCCGCACCTGCGTATCTGCAGCATGCCGGCTACCCGGACACGCCGGACGATCTGCATCGCCACGCCTGCATCCGGCACCGCATGCCCAGCGGCAGGCTGTACCGCTGGGAGTTCGAGCGGCGCGGCCAGGAGGTGGCGATCGACGTGCCTGGGCGGCTGACGCTGGACCAGCTCCTGATGATGAGCGAAGCCGCCGAGGCCGGCCTTGGCATCGCCTATGTGCCCGAGCACGCGGCGATGGCGGCACTGGCACGCGGCACGCTGGTGCGCGTGCTGGAGCAGTGGTGTCCGGCGATTCCGGGACTGGTGCTGTACTACCCGGGGCATCGACAGGTTCCGCCCGGGCTGCGCGCGTTCATCGAGACGCTCAGGCAGGTGTTGCCGTAGCCGTCGATCGGCACCCAGGGCGGTCACGCCCATGATGGGCCGCAGGCGTCGCGGCCGACTCCGAAAGCGGGCTGAAGCGCGCGCACCGATGCCGGTTGCGGCGCCTGTATATGCGCCGAAATGCTTACATGCGTCACACAAGCACGCACCTATACTTCCCGGGTGTCCCACCCACGAGGTTCTGACTGCATGAGCGCACCCCCAACGTCTCCGATCGCCGCCGGTTCTGGCGCAGCCCCCGGTAGCCTTCGCCGTTCGGTGTCCAACACGCTCAAGGGATCGGCCGGCAATCTGGTCGAGTGGTACGACGTCTACGTCTACTCGGTGTTTGCCACCTACTTCGAATCGCAGTTCTTCTCCAAGGAAGACAAGAACGCCACCATGTTCGTGTGGGCGATCTTTGCGATGACCTTTTTGATGCGCCCGATCGGTGCGTGGTACTTCGGCCGCTTCGCCGACCGTTACGGCCGCCGGCTGGCGTTGACCATCTCGGTGTCGATGATGGCGCTGTGCTCGTTCGTCATCGCGGTGACGCCCACGGTGGCCACGATCGGCATCGCCGCGCCGATCATCCTGTTGCTGGCGCGCCTGCTGCAGGGCTTTGCCACCGGCGGCGAGTACGGCACCAGTGCCACCTACATGTCCGAGGCGGCCATTCCGGGCCGGCGCGGGTTCCTGTCCTCGTTCCATTACGTCACGCTGGTCGGCGGGCACGTGCTGGCGCAGACCACCTTGCTGGTGATGCTGCATTTCTTCGATGCGCCGCAGGTGTCGGAGTGGGGCTGGCGCGTGGCGTTCGGCCTGGGCGGCATCGGTGCGTTGGTGGTGTTCTGGCTGCGCCAGACCATGGACGAGTCGCTGAGCTCCGAATCCATCGCCGATTCGCGCACCGGCAAGGCCAAGGCGTCGGGCTCGATGCGCGAGCTGTTCGTCAACCAGTGGCGCCCGTTGCTGCTGTGCTTCCTGATCACCGCCGGCGGCACCATCGCGTTCTACACCTATTCGGTCACCGGCCCGAAGATGATCCAGACCGCGTTCGCCGGTGGCGACGTGATGGCCGGCACCATCATCAACCTGGTCGCGCTGACGGTGCTGATGCTGATGCAGCCGGTGGGCGGCTGGCTGTCGGACATCGTCGGGCGCAAGAGCCTGCTGGTGTTCTTCGGCATCGGCGGGGTGCTCTACACCTGGTTCCTGGTGATGGAGCTACCCAAGCAGACCGACTGGCTGACCGCGTTCGCGATCCTCACCGTGGGCTTTGTGATCCTGACCGGCTACACCTCGATCAATGCGGTGGTGAAGGCCGAACTGTTCCCCACCCATGTGCGCGCGCTGGGCGTGGGCCTGGGCTATGCGCTGGCCAACTCCGCCTTTGGCGGCACCGCGCCGCTGCTGTACCAGGCCTCGTTGAAGACCGGCCACGTCAGCGAGTTCGTGATCTACGCAACGGCGGTGATCGCGGTGTCGTTGGTGGTGTACATGTTCTTCCTGACCAACAAGGGCAGCAACTGGCTGGATGACGAAGCGGCGATGCATCAGCGCAAGCGCTGATGCTCTGCCCTTCTCCCGTCGGGCGTTGAGCGTCCTTCTGCCTGCTGGAGTTGAGCTCCCTTCTCCCTGCGGGAGAAGGTGCCCGAAGGGCGGATGAAGGGACGTGCGACGCCTCGTGTCATTTACCGCGAGTGGCTTCGCCTCGTCCCTTCACCGCACCCCCCGCGCCAGCCGCGCGGGCGCTCCAGGGCACGCGCACCCGTGGCGCGCAGGCAGTGCCTTATCGCCCCGCGGGGATAGGGGCCAATGGCGGCGTGGTACCGGTGTTTCTCTGGGTGTGCGGCGCCGTCTGCGCAAACAAGCTGTAACGCAGCCCGATCAACCCCAGCAGCGCTTCATCGCGATGCGCACCCGCCGGCACCTTGCCGACGCGCGCCAGCGAGGCATCCAGCCGCGCACGCAAGGCATCCGGCGCAGGCAGCGGGCGTTTGTGCGCGATCTGTTGCCGGTAGTGCGCGGCAACATCGACCAGGATCGCGTCCACCGCCTCGATGCTCGGCTGCGGCAAACCGTGCCGCGCGCTGCGCAGTTGCAGGATGTTCAAGCCCACGCGCACTTCGTTGAGCATGTCCACCGAGGCCAGGTCGCTGCCTTCCGGCGTCAGGGCCAGCCGTGGTGCGAGCAGGCCAAGCAGGTCCAGCATGCGGGCGGCAAAGTGCTGCCGGTCCTGTGCGCCGCGGCCGTCGGCGGCCTCGGCCAGCGTGCGCCAGCCCTGGCGCACCAGCCGGCGCGCGCTCCATTCGGCACCCACCGAGCGGAACAGCCGCGTCAGCACCACCGCAAATCCAATGCCCAGTACCATCGCCACCGCCGCGTTGACGAAGCTCTGGATATTGGCGTTGTAGGTGTTCTGCAGGCTCAACAGCGCGGTGAGGTTCACCACCAGCGGCAGCGCGATCAGCATGGTCTTGGGGCGGTGCAGCAATGCGCCGATCGGCAGGAACACCGCCGCCAGCACCAGGACCAGCATCGGGAAATCGTGGATGGCCGGGAAGATGCCGAACAGATAGATGCCGGCAACCACGCTGGCCACCACCGCCCAGGCCAGGAACGACAGCATGCTCGGCGCCGGGTCGTCCTGCGCGGCGAAGAATGCGGCGGTCACCGCGGCCATCATCGCGCCGTTGCCGCCGCCTTCCCAGCCGATGCCGATCCACAGCACGCAGTACGCCATCAGCGCGACGCCCGCGCTCAGGGCGGAAAACGCGACCATGCCGAAATCGATATGGCGGCTGCTGCTGGCAGGTACGGGTGCATCGGATCGTGACCAACCCAGGCGCTGTCGCAATGACGCTTGCATGCGCGAACGCGTGGCGGGTGCGCCCTGCACCGCCGCGGCTTGCCCGGGTGATTGGGTCGTTGCAGGCTGTCGCGCAGCTCCCGGCATGGCCCGCAGCACCGGCATCGCCGTGCCGTGCACCACTGCCTGCTGCAGCGCGCGGCAGTCCTGCCACAGGTCGAGCAGCTCTTCCAGCCGCAACAGCAGGCTCGCCAGCAGCAGATGTTCGATGTCCTGATCCACCACCGGGCGCAGGGCGGCGATGCGTGCACGCAAGGCGTCCACGTCCGCATCGCTGCGCGCGTCCTCGTCCTGGTCCATCCAGGCCGCGACATCCTCCAGCAGCGTTGCCGTCTCGGGCGGCAACGCCGACCCATCGCGCTGCAATGCATCCAGCCGGTCGGCCACCGACGACAGCACCGGCAGCAGCATCAGCATGCGTGCGCGCAGCTGTTCCAGCGTGGGGGCGGTGCCGGCATGGCGCGGGTCGTCGTGGCGCACGAAGGCGATCAGCGCCTCGAACTGCACCAGATCGGCGGCCAGCCGGTTGCGCGGTGCCTGCGCTGGGCCGCGCTGCAGCACCTGCTGGCACCATTGCGCGGCGTCGCGCATCCAGTTGCCGATGCGCCCGGTCAGCATCGGCTTGACCGAGGCGGGGAACACCAGCGCGGCGAACAGCACCGCCATCACCGTGCCCAGGATGATCTCCTCGCTGCGCGCCACCACGGTGTCGAAGATGCCTTCCGGCGCGGTCACCGCCGGGAAGCCGATGAAGGCGGTGGTGTAGCCGGCCAGCAGAAACGCATAGCCACGCGGGCCGCGATTGAGCAGCGCCAGGAACAGGCAGGCCGACAGCCACAGCGCCATCGCCGCACTGAGCAGCAGCGGCGTCTCCACCAGGTTCGGCAGCATCACCAGGGTCGCCGCGCCGGCCAGCAAGGTGCCGAGCACGCGGTACACGCCCTTGGCGCGGGTGGGGCCGAGCAGCGGCTGGGAGACGATGTAGACCGTGGCCATCGCCCAGTACGGCCGCGACAGATTGCCGGCCAGCCCCACGTACAACGCCGCGATCGACGCGGCGAAGGTCTTGGCCGAAAACAGCCAGGCCTGGCGATCGCGCAGCAGCGCACTCATCGCGCGGCCGTGGCGTCGGTGCGGCCGGCGGTCGCTTCCCAACCGCCGCCCAGCGCCAGGAACAGCTGCAGTTGATCCTGCGAGACTTGCGCCTGCGCATTGGCCAGCGTCATGTCGGCGGTGGCCAGCGTGCGCTCGGCATCCAGGCTGGACAGATACGGCGTGCGCCCGCCTTGATACAGGCGCCGGTTCTGCGCCGACGCCAGCTCGGCCTGTTGCTGCGCCTGCTCCAGCAGGTGCAGGCGGTCCAGGTCCTGCGCATAGCGCGACAAGCTGGTCTGCACTTCGCGCAGCGCCTGCAGCACGGTGTGGTCGAACTGCGCCAGCGCCGCGTCGGCGCCGGCCTCGGTGGCGCGCACGCGCGCACGCGCACCGCTGGAGGGTAGCGTCCAGGAGATCAGCGGGCCGAACGACCAGGCATGCGTGGCCGGCTCGCCGACATCGGCCAGCAGGCCGGTGGCACCGATCGAGCCGCCCAGGCGGATATCCGGATACAGCTCTGCAGTGGCCACGCCGATGCGCGCGGTGGCTGCCGCCAGCCGGCGTTCGGCCTGGCGCACATCCGGGCGACGCGCCAGCAGCGCGCGGCCGTCGCCGATCGGAATCGGTTGCTGCAAGGCCGGCGCGTGCGCACAGCTGTCCACGCCGGCTGGCACCTCGCCGGGGGTCTTGCCGAGCAGCGCGGCCAGTTGATACCCGGCGGCCTGGCGGCGCGCGCGCAGCGGCGGCAGCGCCGCTTCCAGCATCGCCACCTGTGCGGTGGCGCGGGCCAGATCGGGCGGGGTGCCACGGCCGGCAGCGATCAGGCGCTGGGTGATGTCGCGGCTGCGTTGCTGCAATTGCAGCGAATGCTCGGCCACGTGCAGCTCGTGGTTGGCGTGGCAGATCTCCACGTAGCTGCCGGCGACCTGCGCGGCCACGTTGACGCGCGCCAGATCGATCGCGGCCTGGGCGACCTGCGTATCGGCCTGCGCGGCCTCGGCGCCGCGTTGCAGCTTGCCGAACAGATCGAACTGATACGACACCCCGAGCTTGCCATCGGCCAGGTTGAACACCGGCAGCTTTTCCTGCTGCAGGAACGCCTCGGCCGAGACCTGCGCGCGGCTGACGCCGGCCTCCACCTCGTAATCGAAACCGCCCGCGTCCAGCGCCTGTTCGTACACCGCGGCGGCGCGGCGCAGGTTGGCACCGGCCACCTTCAACTCGACGTTGTCGCGCAAGGCCTGTTCGATCAGGCGGTCCAGCATCGGGTCCTGATACAGCGCCCACCAGCGTGCCGGCAGCGGCGCGCCGGCCTGCACCTGGGCGTTGCCGGTGTCGACAAACGCCGCGTTGGCGGCCGGACGCTGGTAGGCCGAATCGTCCGGCACGGCATAGTTCGGGCCGACCGTGCTGCAAGCGCTCAGGGCGCTCAGCAGTGCGGCCAATCCCACAGGACGCAAGACGCTGCGGTTCATGGCGCGGCCTTGGCCTGCACGCGGGCAGGCGCGCTGGCGGCAGCGTCACGCACGGCGTCCGGCAGGATGCTCACGGTGGCGGTGCGCCCGGCGATCAGCTGCACATGCGCCGGTACCTGGTCCAGCACGATGCGTACCGGGATGCGCTGCGCCAGCCGCACCCAGTCGAACGCCGGGGTGACGTTGGGCAAGGCGCCGGCGCTGCCGCTGCGGTAACGGTCCTCGATCCCGGCGGCGATGCTCTGCACATGCCCGTGCAAGGTGGCCGGCTCGCCCATCAGGTGCACGTCCACGCGCTGGCCGGCATGCACGCCCTGCAGGCGGGTCTCCTCGAAATAGCCATCGACGCGGAACGAGCCGGTATCCAGCACCGCCACCACCGGGCGCCCGGCGCTGACGTAATCGCCCACGCGCACGGTGCGGTCGCTGATGTGGCCGTCGGCCGGGCTGCGCACCTGGGTGCGGTCCAGATTGAGCTGGGCCAGGTCTACCGCCGCTTGCGCGGTGGCCACCGCCGCCTGCGCCTTTTGCACATTGGAGCGGCGTACCTCGGCATCTTCGGCGGCGACCAGGTCCTGCAGGCTGTGGTCGCGCGCGATCTCGCGGCGCAACTGGCTCAAGGTGGCCTGGCGCTCGGCCAGCGCGGCGCGCGCCTGTTCCAGCGCGATCGCATAGCGTGCGCGGTCCACCACGAACAGCAACTGCCCGCGCGTCACCGCCTGGTTATCGGCCACCGCCACCTGCTCCACCAGCCCGGACACATCCGGCGCCACCTGCACCACATCGGCGCCCACGTGCGCATCGCGCGTCCACGGCGCCTCCATGTAATAACGCCACAGGTGCTGCAGCACCACCGCGGCCACCACCACCATCGCCAGGGTCAGCAGCGCCGGCCCCGCGGTCTTGATCAGCTTTTTCACGATTGCATCCAACGGGTCAGGGAAAACAGGCCACCCAGCAGCGCGATGTACAGCGCCAGGTTGAACAGCGCCGGGTGCCAGATGTGCCGGTAGGCGCCGGCCCGGGTCAGCAGCGCACCGATGGCGCTGTTGAGCAGGTAGGCCAGCGTCATCAACGCCAGCAAGGTGGGAACGAACACACCGTAGAGACTGAATTCGCCGTACATCGGGCACATCCTGGGAAAGGAAAACAACGACGCCCGGCGCCGCGCGCGCCAGGGACATCGGCAAGGCACTACACGCGTCGCAGCACGACGCCTTACAACTGGCTCAGTCGGACCCACTCAGCCGCGCATGCGCCTGCGCGATCTGCTCCCACAAGGTCAGCACCACCTGCACCTGCGCTTCGCTGAGCGTGCCGAACACCTCCGCACGCAGCGCATCCAGGCGGATCTCGATGCGCCCGACCAACGCCTGGCCTGCGTCGGTGAGCCACAGCTGGTTGGCGCGGCGGTCGCTGCTGTCGGCCTGCCGGCGTACCAGCGCCTGCGCGCACAGCTTGTCCAGCAGCCGCACCAGGGAAGGGCCTTCCATGCCCAGTTGCTGGGCCAGCGCCACCTGGCGGATGCCGCCGCCGGAGCGGCCGATCATCAACAACGGCCCGGTGCAGGCGCTGGACAGCCCGAAGTCGGCAAATGCCTGGTCGGCCAGCCGCTGCCATTGGCGAGCGGCGACCAGCAGGCCGGAGCTGAGCTGGGCACGGGAGGAGAGAACGCTGTTCGTCATAATAGATAGGATGCTATCAATTCAACAATGAATCAATAGTCGCTGAACCCGGGCAAGCCGGCGCAACCGCCACTGGGGCGGCTGGCCCGTCCTCGGGTACCATGCTCGCCCCCTTTGGGTGCACCTGCGCATGAGCCAGTCCGACCAGCCCGATTCCCCCGTCACCCAGGCCCAGGCCGAAGATGCCGTGCGCACCCTGCTGCGCTGGGCCGGCGAAGACCCGGCCCGCGAAGGCTTGCTGGATACCCCGCGCCGGGTCGCCGAAGCCTATGGCGACTGGTTCAGCGGCTACCGCGAAGAACCGCGCGAATACCTGGAACGCACCTTCGAAGAGGTGGCCGGCTACGACGAGCTGATCGTGCTGCGCGACATCTCCTACGAAAGCCATTGCGAGCACCACATGGCGCCGATCATCGGCAAGGTGCACGTGGGCTATCTGCCGCGCGGCAAGGTGGTCGGCATCAGCAAGCTGGCGCGCGTGGTGGAAAGCTATGCGCGGCGCTTCCAGGTGCAGGAAAAGATGACCGCGCAGATCGCCCAGTGCATCCAGGACGTGCTGCAGCCGCGCGGCGTCGGCGTGGTGGTGGAAGGGGCGCACGAGTGCATGACCACCCGCGGCATCCACAAGCGCGGCGTCAGCATGGTGACCTCCAAGATGCTGGGCAGCTTCCGCGAAGACGCGCGTACCCGCGCCGAATTCCTGCAGTTCATCGAAGTGGGCGGCAAGCGTTGAGGCAGCCGTCGCCGTCGCCATGAAGCACCAGGCACGCATTGCCGGCTATCGCCAATTGCGCGAGCAGCCGGTGTGGAAACTGCTGGCCGCCGACCACGCGCCGGAGCTGATCGGCCTGCTGCAGACGGTGTTGCTGGACGGCGAACGCCGCCTGCCCGCGGGCGTGCTGCACGAGCGCCTGCAGCGCCAGCTCGACGTGCTGCGCGCCGACGAACTCTCTCGCGAGTTGCCGCGCACCGCGCAGGCCTATCTGGCGCATTGGCTGGCACAGGGCTGGCTGGAACGCCGCCTGCCCGAAGGCGCAGCCGAAGAAGAATACGAGCTGTCGCGCGCGGCCACCCAGGCCATCCGCTTCATCGTCGGCCTGCGCGAGAGCAGCAGCAGCGCCACCGAAAGCCGCCTGTCGCTGGTGATCCAGCAGCTGGTGCAGCTGGCTGGGCAGACCGAAGCCGACCCGGAGCTGCGCCTGGCCGCCTTGCGCGACGAACGTGCGCGCATCGATGCCGAGATCGAACGCGTGGCGTCGGGTCGTGTGGCCGCACTCGACGGCAAGCGCGCGCTGGAGCGCGCCCGCGACCTGATCCATCTGTCCGACGAGCTGGCCGAGGATTTCCATCGCGTCCGCGACGATTTCGAACAGCTCAACCGCCAGTTCCGCGAGCGCATCATCGACGACGAAGGCGCGCGTGGCGATGTGCTGGAGCAGCTGTTCAACGGCGTGGACGTGATCGCCGAGAGCGAGGCCGGGCGCACCTTCGAGGCGTTCTGGAGCCTGCTCAACGACACCCAGCAAAGCAGCCAGCTCGATCAGGCGCTGGATGCGCTGCTGGCACGCGGCTTCGCCCGCAAGCTGGACCGGCGCGAGCGCGCCTTCCTGCGCGGGTTGACCGGCACGCTGCTGGAGCGCGGCGGCGAGGTGCACACGGTGATGCAGCACTTCGCGCGCAGCCTGCGCGGTTTCGTGCAGAGCCGCGGCTATCTGGAACAGCGCCGGCTCAATCAATTGCTCAGGCAGGCGCAGGGCGAAGCCCTGCAGCTGCGCGACAGCCTGCATGCCACCGCCGCCACCGGCTACACGCAGGCGTTGAGCGCTGCCCGCCTGCGGTCGCTGTCGCAATGGCGCCTGCACGACCCGCGCCTGACCCAGGTCGATGGCCGCGTGCAGGCCGCCGATGCGGCGGACATCTCGCTCGACAGCGTGGGCGACCTGGTCGCGCAATCGGAGATCGACGTGCGCAGCCTGCGCCGCGACCTGCACGAGCTGCTCGGTCAACGCCCGCGCCTGACCATCGGCGATGCGCTGCAGCAGCGCCCGGCCGTGCAGGGCCTGGGCAGCGTGATCGGCTACCTGTCGCTGGGCACCCGCCACGGCGTGGTGATCGACGGACAGATGGAAACGGTGCAATGGGAAGGCGGCGACGGCGCGCTGCGGCGCGCACGCATTCCGCTGGTGTGGTTCACCCGGGAGAAACGCAATGAACTGGTCTGAGGACACCCGCCTGGATGCGGACGAGGACACGGGCGCGTCGGCCGATGCCGGCCGCACGCCGCTGATGGAGACAGCGCCTGCACAGCCGCAAGGCGAGCTGTTCCTGGGCGACACCGGCACGCTGCCGTTCGACGCGCGGCGCGCGCTGTGCCAGCTGCTGGCCGGCCCCAGCATCGACGCGCAACGCCACGGTGCGTTGTGGCCTGCGCTGTTGCGCAACGAAGCGCCGATCCGCCAGGTGTTGTGCGAGCTGTTCCTGGAACTGGTGCTGGACCGCGAGGGCGGGGTGGCCTTCACCCGCCAGGCCGATACCGCCGAGCTGGAATCGCCGACCTTGCTGCGCAGCGCGCCGCTGACCTTTATCGAGTCGGTGCTGCTGCTGTTCCTGCGCCAGCAACTGGCCGAGGCCGATACGCGTGGCGAGCGTGCGGTGGTGGACGAGGCACAGCTGGTGGAGGCCTTGTCGGTCTACGAGAAGAACGTGTCCACCGACCGCGCGGGATTCGCGCGACGGGTGATGACGGCGATCGGCAAGATGCGCGACAACCAGTTGCTGTCGCGCCTGCGCGGCAGCGAGGAGCGCTACGAGGTTTCGCCGGTGCTGAAGCTGTTGTTCTCGGCCGAGGACGTGCAGGCCCTGCTGGTGGCGTATCGGGAGTTGCGAGAGGGGGAGGTTGCGTTGGAGTGATGGCGTCTGCACCCCGCACGGCCATCGCTTCTCCCACCGGGAGAAGGTGCCCGAAGGGCGGATGAGGGGACGGCCGATCGCGATGCCTGGATGTGACCTCTGGAGTGTGTGTGTAGCCGTGCGTCATGCATTGCGCGATGAAAGTCAGCTCTCACGCCCCGTCAAGCGCAAGTGGCTTTCTTCATGGGCAGCACTGAGCCATCAGCTTCCCGCGCATCGGTCAGCACCCGCTCTCGTCACGCATCCGTGTCCATCCAGATCACGCGCCGCGTAGGAGCGGCCCAGGCCGCGAAGGGACGTACCCGATCACCGCCAGCCACCGCAGTCCATTGCCGTCCAGCAACACCCCGCTTCAAACATGCGTGATGTGATTCGTCTTCAGCGTTACCCGTCATCCCGTTTTGGTGAGTGAGCCATGAATTCCCAGTCCAACCTGTCGCCGGCGCAGCCGGGCGCGTCCCTGTTCACTGATTCGCTTGCCGAGCAGCGCGCGCAGCAGTTCCGCATGCGGCGCTTGCAGGTGCACAACTGGGGCACGTTCAATGGTTTGACCGAGGTACCGATCGCCGAGAAGGGCTTCCTGTTCGTCGGGCGCTCCGGGTCGGGCAAGTCGACCCTGCTGGATGCGATGTCGGCACTGCTGACTCCGCCCAGCATCGTCGACTTCAACGCCGCCGCACGCGAGGCCGAGCGCAGTGGGCGCGATCGCAGCCTGGTGTCGTATGTGCGTGGTGCCTGGGCCGATCAGCAGGACAGCGCCTCGGGCGAAATCGCCACCCAATACCTGCGCAAGGGCGCCACCTGGTCGGCGCTGGTGCTGGAGTACCGCAACGCGCATGGCGAGACGGTCAGCCTGATTCGCCTGTTCTGGATCGCCGGCAGCGGCAATGCCGCGGCCGATGTGCGCCGTCATTACATGGTCGCGCCGCGCAGCTTCGATGTGGCCAGCGAGCTGGATGGCTTCGACCTGGACCTGCGCAAGCTCAAGGCGCGTCTGGGCGAGGAGGTCGCGCATTTCGACGGTTTCGCCGGCTACGCGGAGCGTTTCCGGCATGTGCTGGGCATCGGCAACGAGATGGCGTTGCGGTTGCTGCACAAGACCCAGTCGGCCAAGAACCTGGGCGATCTCAACGTGTTCCTGCGCGGCTTCATGCTGGACGAGCCGCGCACGTTCGAGGCCGCCGACCGGCTGGTGGAAGACTTCGCCGAACTCGATGGCGCCCATCATGCGGTGGTCACCGCACGGCGCCAGGTGGAAACGCTGAGCCCGGCACGCGAACACCATGCGGCGCTGATGGCCTTGCGCCACAGCGTCGGCGAGCTGCGCGAGCTGCAGCTGGGTGTGGACAGCTATCGCGAACAGCAGCGTCTGGCCTTGCTGGAGACGCGCCTGCAGGAGCTCGACAGCCAGGACCGCGGATTGGCCGGCGAGGAAGGCCAGCGGCGCGAATCGCTGGACAATCACGAACAGAAACTGGCCGGGCTGGAACGCGAACAACGCGCCGCCGGTGGCGAGCAGATCGAGGAACTGGAGCGCGAGCGCGCACGGGTCGAACGCGAGCGCGACGAGCGTTTGCGGCGGCGCGCGCAGATCGAGCAGGCCTGCCGCCAGCTCGGCACCGCCCTGGCCGCAGGCGCCAGCGGCTTTGCCGCCCAGGTAGAGCATGCCCAGACCGTGCTCGAGAACGGCAAGCACGACGCCAGCGCGCTGGATGAGGCGATTGCCGAGCGCATGGGCGCGCGCCGCGACGACGAGCGACGCTTTGCCGAGATCCGCGCCGAACTGGAGGCGTTGAAGCGCGCGCCGTCGAGCATGCCGGCGCCGATGCAGGCCCTGCGTGCGCGCCTGTGCGAGGACACCGGTATTGCCGAAGCCGCGCTGCCGTTTGTCGGCGAACTGGTGCAGGTGCGCGAGGATCAATCAGCCTGGCGCGGTGCGATCGAGCGCGTGCTGAGCGGTTTCGCGCAGTCGCTGCTGGTGGATGACCGGCATTACGCGCAGGTCAGCGAGTGGGTCAACCGCACCCACATCGGCACGCGGCTGGTGTACTTCCGGGTGCGTCGCAACGATGCGCTGCATGTGCGCACGCCGGATGCGCGTGCATTGCCGGGCAAGCTGCAGCTGCGCGAGCATGCCTTCACCGAGTGGCTGCGCAACGAGCTGATGCGCCGCTTCGACTACGAATGCGTCGACAACGCCGCCGCGTTGCGCAATGCCGACCGCGCCATCACCCGCGAAGGGCAGGTCAAGCATCCGGGCGATCGCTATGAGAAGGACGACCGCCACGCGGTCAACGACCGCAAGCGCTGGTTGCTGGGTCACGACAACCGCGACAAGCTCAAGGTGTTCGAGCGCGAAGCGCAGACGCTGGCCCAGCGCATCGCCGGTTGCGATGCCGACGTGGCCGCGCTGCGCAGGCAACGCGAGCAGGACCAGGAACGGCAGCTGGCCGCGCACACCCTGGTGGAGCGCGACTGGGACGAGATCGATGTCGGCCCCAAGCTGCAGCGCCTGAGCGATATCGACGAACAGCTGCAGCAGCTGCGCGAAGGCAACAGCGGCCTGCGCGCACTCGGCCAGGCGATCGAGACCGCACGCACCCTGCGCGACCAGGCCAAGCGCACCTACGAGGACGTGCGGCTGGAGCGCGCACAGCTGGCGCGCGAGCGGGTCCGGCTCGAACAGCAGCACGCCGCCTGCGCCAGCCGTGCCGGCACCGCCGCGCTCACGCCCACGCAGCTGCAGGGCCTGCGCGAACGCCTAGCGGCGCTGGCCCCGCTGTCGCTGGATAATCTGGAAGCGCATTTCCGCGTGGTCGAGCGTGGCCTGGCCGAGCAACTGGCCGAGAGCCAGGGCCGCGACAGCCGGCTCAGCGCGCAGTTGCTCGATTGCTTTCGCAAGTACTGCCAGCAGTGGCCGGAAGACAGCGGCGATTTCACCGTGAGCCTGGCCAGTGCCGACGATTTCCTCGCGCGGCTGGACCGGCTGGAAAGCGATGGCCTGCCGCGCCACGAGCACCGCTTCTTCGACCTGCTGCAGACCCAGAGCAAGAACAATCTGCTCGCCCTGCAGCGCCACACCGCCGAGGCCCACAAGGGCATCAAGCAGCGCATGGACGAGGTCAACGCCAGCCTGGAGCAGGTGCCGTTCAATCGCGGCACGCTGCTGACCATCGAGGTCAGCGACCGTCGCCTGAGCGAAGTGCAGGACTTCCAGCAACAGTTGCGTGCGGTGCTGTCGCATCAACAGACCGAAGACCGCGCACTGGCCGAAGCGCAGTTTTCCACCTTGCGCGCGTTGGTGGCACGCCTGGGCGCGCAGGAACCGGACGCACGCCGCTGGCGCGAGCAGGTGCTGGACGTGCGCCTGCATGTGGAATTCATCGGTGTCGAACTGGACGCACAGACCCGCGCGCAGGTGGAGATCTACCGCAGCGGCGCCGGCAAGTCCGGCGGTCAACGCCAGAAGCTGGCAACCACCTGCCTGGCCGCTGCGTTGCGCTACCAGCTCGGCGGCGAAGACGGCGAGCTGCCGCGCTATTGCGCCGTGGTGCTGGACGAGGCCTTCGACAAGGCCGACAACGAATTCACTGCGCTGGCAATGAACATCTTCGAGAACTTCGGGTTCCAGATGGTGGTGGCCACGCCATTGAAGTCAGTGATGACGCTGGAGCCCTTCATCGGCGGTGCCTGCTTCGTGGAAATCAGCGGCCGGCACAACTCCGGCGTGCTGTTGATCGAATACGACGCGCAGGCGCAGCGACTCCAGTTGCCCGAGCGCTCGCGTGGGGACGAGGCTGGTCCTGCAAGCGAGGAGCAGGCTGCAAGCGTTACGCAGCGCGAGGATGCAGCGCATGCGACGCAGGGCCAGGCGCCGGTGGACCGCGTCAGTCCCGCTTCTGGCGAAGAGGCTGCGGTAGTGCAGGAAGCCCCTGCCCAGGACGACCTGGCCGCCAAGGCGAGCAAACGCGCCAGCAAGGTCACGCCGGCATCGGCGCCGGCGGTGCAAGCCGCGCCGACGTCTTCGAAAACTGCGGCGTCCAGCGAACGTGCGGGATCACCCCGGTTGGCATCTGCAAAGACCGCAGCGGCCAAGGCCGCCTCAGCCAAACCTGCATCAGCCAAACCTGCCTCAGCCCGGCGTGCCTCGCCTGCCGCGAGCACGCCGCGCAAGCCGGCAACCCCGACCAAAGCCGCCAAGACGCCGGCAACCACCAGGGCGGCCTCCCGGCGCACGAGCGCATCCGTCCAGCCGACCACCAAGCCTGGGAAAACCGCGACAACCACGGCAGCGCCGAAGGCGCCTGCTTCCAGGCCTGCGGTAGCGAGCAAACGCGCCAGCACGGCGCTGCGCGGCGCAACCAAGGCAACCGTGGCGCGCGGCGCTGCCAGGCCCGCGCCAGCCAAAACGGCAGTGGCCAAGGCGCGCCCTGCGCCAACGCGCGAGTCTGCGGGCAAGCCGCGCGGAAAACGCTGAGCGCAACACCTGGATGCCTGCGTCGCCGCACTGCGGTCGCAGGCGTCGCGGGGCAGGCGCATCGCAAGGCGTCACACGCAGATAAGAATCGTTATCATTAGCGGCCCGGATGTGCTCGCCAGTGTGCGCATCGCCCTGCTGAAGATCCCGATGACCCCACTGCCTGCGCCTCGCCACCTGTTGTTCGTGTCCCTGTTTGCTGCATTGCCGGCCTCCGCCCAGGAGGCCAGCCTGCTCGATGCCATCGTGGTCAGCGAAAAGCGCGCCCTGTACCGGCCGGAAAAGGCTGCCGGCGCCACCCGCACGCAGACGCAGGTGGAGCGCATTCCGCAGGCGATCCAGGTGGTGCCGCGCTCGGTGATCGACGAACAGCAACTCACCCGGCTGGTGGATGTGGTGGCCAATGTCTCCAACGTGCAGCCCGGCGGCACCCAGGGCAATCGCTCGGAAACCTTCGTCATCCGCGGTTTCGAGGCGTCTTCGTATGCGGTCGACGGCATCCTGCTCAACCCGGCGCAGAACTTCACCGAGACCGTGCGCGATCTGGCCAATGTCGCCCAGGTGGAAGTGCTCAAGGGCCCGGCGGCGGTGCTGTACGGGCGCGGCGAACCCGGCGGGGTGATCAATCTGGTCACGCTGCGCCCGGACGCGGTGTTCGGCGGCAATGCATCGGTGCAGGTGGCCGAACACGGCCTGCGCCGCGTGCAGTCCAGCGTCACCGGCCCGCTGGGCCCGACCGTGTCGGCACGGCTCAGCGCCGCCGCGCAGGAGACCGGCAGCTTCCGGGACGCGCAGGCCGATGGCGATCGCGTGTTCGTCTCGCCTTCGTTGGCGTGGCGGCCGTCCGCGCAGCTGCGGGCCGACCTGGATCTGGAATACACCCGCCAGACCAGCCCGGGCGATCGCGGCCTGGTCGCCATCGACGGGGTGGTGCGTGGGCCGGCACAGCGCAGCTTCGGCGAGCCGTGGTCGCGAAATCACGGCAGCGCGACCACGGCACGCGGCCGCATCGAGTACGACGCCACCGACTGGCTGACGCTGCGCCAGATCCTCAATCACCAGGACGGCGACAGCGGCCGCAACGTGGCCGACTTCACCGGCTTCAGCGCCGACCGCGCCTTTTTGCAGCGCCGCGCCGTGCGCCAGGACCAGCAGGTGCGCGCCACGACCTCGCAGACCGAAGCGCTGGCGCGTTTTGCCACCGGCCCGCTGCGCCATCATGTGCTGGCCGGTGCCGAGTACGTCGATGCGCATCGCCACACCGACGAAGCGCGCGCGCCGCTGGCCCGCATCAGCGTGCGCACTCCGGTGCAGGGCGCCTTGCCGGGCGCCTATCTGCCGGCCCGCGACATCGACGTCGATGCGCGCTATGCCGCGCTGTACCTGCAGGACCAGATCAGCATCGGCGAGCGCTGGGACGTGCTGGCCGGCGTGCGCTGGGACGATGTGCAGCAGACCACCATCGACAACGGCGCGCGCACCCGCGAGGACGGCCGACGCGCCTCGCCGCGCATCGGGGTGGTGTGGAAGGCGGCGCCGCAGTTGTCGCTGTACGCCAACACCTCCACCTCGTTTCGCCCACGCAGCGCCTCGCTGTTTTCCGGCGGCAGCGCGCCACCGGAGACCGGCCGCCAGTACGAGGTCGGCCTGAAGGGCGCGCTGTTGGACAACCGGGTGCTCGCCACCGCCGCCGCGTTCCAGATCACCAAGGACAACGTCGCCAGCAACGATCCGGACAACAGCGGCTTCGTGCTGGTCACCGGTCAGCAACGCGTGCGCGGGCTGGAGCTGGACATCACCGGCGAGCTCACCCGGAACTGGCGCCTGATCCTGGGCGCCGGCTATCTGGACGCGCAGGTCACCCGCGACACCGTCATCCCGGTCGGCAACCGCCTGCGCGGCGTGCCGCGCGTCAGTGCCAGCCTGTGGAGCACCTACCACGTCGCCAGCGGGCCGCTGTACGGCCTGACATTGGGCGCCGGTGCGGTGCATGTGGGCGAGCGCGAAGGCAATCTCGCCAACAGTTACCGCATTGCCGGCTACACGCGTTTCGATGCCTCGGCGGCGTATCGCTTCGGTGGCCGTTATCAGTTGGCGCTGATGCTGCGCAATGTCGCCAACCGGTTCTACATCGAGCAGCCGGTGACGCAGACCACCAACTATCCAGGCGCGCCGCGCACCTTGTCGGCGACGCTGAGCGTGGATTTCTAAACGCCGTGCAGCAGATCCCAGCCCATCTTGCCGATCAGCACGATCACCAGCACCAGGAACAAGGTGCGGATCAGCGGCGTGCCACCGCGTAGTGCCATCCGTGTGCCGGCGACCGCACCGGCCACGTTGGCCACCGCCATCGGAATGCCGATCGCCAGCATCACCTGGCCGCTGGGCAGGAAGAACGACAGTGCCGCCAGGTTGGTGGCCAGGTTCACCACCTTGGCCGCGGCCGAGGCGCGCAGAAAGTCCAGCCCGAAAAAGCGGATGAACAGGAAGATCAGGAAACTGCCGGTGCCGGGGCCGAAGAACCCGTCGTAGAACCCGATCGCCGCGCCCATCACCAATGCAGTTGCCAGTTCGCGCCGGCCGATCTGGCGTGGGCGATGCAGCGCACCGAAGTCCTTCTTGATCAGCGTGTAGATCAGCATCGCGATCAGCAGCGCCAGGATCAGCGGCCGCACCGCCTGCCTGGGCATCAGGCTGACTGCGGTCGCGCCGAGAAACGAGAACGTAAACGCCGCCACCGTGGCGTACAGCACCGGCCGCCACGGAAAGCGCACGTTGCGCGCATAGCGCCAGGCCGATGCAGCGGTGCCGAACATCGCACTGAACTTGTTGGTGCCCAGAATCAGCGACGGCGCCTGCTGCGGCAGGGTCGCAAACAATCCCGGCAGCTGGATCAAGCCACCGCCGCCGACCGCCGCATCCACCAGCCCGGCGACGAAGGCGATGCACAGCAGCCACGGCAACTCGGTGGGGATCAGGTCCAGCAAGGCGGCACTCCGCACGACGGGGGCGACAGCATAGCCGCCGCACCAGCGCAGCACGCCGTGGAAGCCGCCTCCCAATCCCCAATCCCCAATCCCATCCCGCACAATCGCCCGATGCCGACCTCCATCCCCACCGATCCCTGTCCCTGCGGCCGCGCCGCCACCTACGCGCAGTGCTGCGGCCAGTACCACGCCGGTGCCGCCGCGCCCGATGCCGAGACCCTGATGCGTGCGCGCTACAGCGCCTACGTCCGCCGTGATGTGGCGTACCTGCTCGCCAGCTGGCATCCGTCCACGCGCCCACCCGCGTTGTCGCTGGACGAGGGCGGCCGCACCACCTGGCTTGGCCTGACCGTGCAACGCGCCCTCGTCACCGGCACCGACACGGCCGAGGTGGCGTTTCTGGCCCGCTACCGCATCGGCGGCGGCAGTGCGGTGCGCATGACCGAACACAGCCGCTTCGTGCGCGAAGACGGCCAGTGGTATTACCTCGACGCGCGCTGAGTAGGCAGGCCGGGGGGCGTCTTGCGCCCTGGCCGCAGGCCGTGAAGCCGTTCAGCCCGACGAACGGCACGGACCGGCATGCTTTGTCGACGCCACGTTCGCAGCCGATCCCGGAAGCTTGCCGCCTCGGCGGAGCGCGCCGCGGGGCAGACACGATCATGGCAACCTTCAATCTCTGGCAGTGGGTGCTTGCGGCCATCGTGGTGTTTGCGATCGTGCTGCCGGCCTGCCTGGCCACTGCACTGATCTGGTTCGGTCCCCGCCACGACGCCCCGCGCAGGGCCCGTGCCCGTCGTGTGTCCGACGCCAGCCCCTCCAGCCCGGCCTTGTCGCTGCTGACCGGCATCACCGGCGACGGCCGCTAGGCGCGGCGATCGACGCCGCTGGGCTGGCGCAGCGCATCCACCAGCGCCCCGGTTCGGCATCTCGGCCTCGGCACGCGACATCGCTCGCTGGAAGGTCACCTCATCCGGTCATCCAGCGGCTTGGTGGCGCGCATCGGCCTGGAAAGCGTGCGCCGCACCCTCACCCCGGCACGTTGCCACCAGCGAGCGCAGCGCACGCTGACGCGGCGACATCGCGACAATTGCCACCTGCACGCCTGCAACCAGCCAGGTTGGCTATCCTCGTCGGCTCGACTTGCCGCAGGAGCGCTCCACCGCATGACCTCCGTCCACACGCCGGCCACCGCGCCGTGACGCCGTCCCGGCGCGTCCTGCCCGCGCTGTTGGCGCTGCTGCCGCTGATCGCCTGCGCCGATCCGGCATTCGACCGCTGCCTGGCCGGCCTGCAGACCCAGGCCGCCGCCAAGGGCGTGCAGGCCGCCGACTTCCAGCGTTTCACCGGCGGCCTGGCGCCCGATCCCAGCGTGTTGCCGCTGCTCGATGCCCAGCCCGAATTCACCACCCCGATCTGGGACTACCTCGCCAGCCTGGTCGACAGCCAGCGCGTGGCCGACGGCCGGGCGATGCTGGTCACCCATCGCGACCTGCTCACGCGTCTGTCCGAACAGACCGGCGTCGATCCGGCCACCATCGTGGCGGTCTGGGGCGTGGAGAGCGACTACGGCCGCGTCACCGGCAAGCGCCCGCTGCTGGTCTCGCTGGCCACGCTGTCGTGCGCCGGCCGCCGCCAGCCGTTCTTCCGTGGCGAGTTCCTCGCCTTGCTCGGCCTGCTGCAGCAAGGCGACCTGTCGCCGGATGGCTTGACCGGCTCCTGGGCCGGTGCCTTCGGGCAGACCCAGTTCATGCCCTCGACCTATGCCCGCATCGCGGTGGATGGCGACGGCGACGGCCGCCGCGACCTGGTCGTCAGCATTCCCGACGCGCTGGCCTCCACCGCCAACTATCTGGTCAAGGCCGGCTGGGAGCGCGCCCGTCCCTGGGGCATGGAAGTGCGCCTGCCGGCCGGCTTCGACGCCAGCAAGGCCGGCCGCACCCGGCGCCAACCGCTGCAGGCCTGGCAGAACGCAGGGCTGCTCGGCACCGACGGCAAGGCCCTGGCGCCGAGCGGTCTGCCCGCCGATGCCCCGGCCGCCCTGTTGCTGCCGGCCGGCGCCACCGGCCCGGCGTTCCTGGTGTTCCGCAACTACGACGCGATCTACGCCTACAACGCCGCCGAAAGCTACGCGCTGTCGATCGCCTTGCTCGCCGACCGCCTGCGCGGCGGCCCCGGCCTGGTCGCCGCCTGGCCCACCGACGACCCCGGCCTGGGCCGCCCCGAACGGCGCGAACTGCAGCAATTGCTGCTGGCCCGCGGCCACCTGATCGGCGAGGCCGACGGCATGATCGGCACCGCCAGCCGGCGCGCCATCCAGGTCGAGCAGACCCGCCTGGGCCTGCAGCCGGCCGATGGCCGCCCCGGCCAACGCATCCTCACCGCCCTGCGCGCCGTCCCGCCGGCCACCGGCGCGGCCGCTGTCCGCGCCACCGCGTTCACGCTGCCGGCCGCGTACCCCGCATTTGCCCAATCCCCCATCGTCCAGAAGGCACCTCCCATGTCCGACCTCACCGGCCTGCGCACAGGCGATTTCCACGGTTTCCCCTCGCTGTTGATCGACACCCCGTTCTCCACCGCGGCCATCAGCCTGTTCGGCGGCCAGCTGCTGTCGTTCGTGCCCAAGGGCGGGCAGGACGTGATGTGGCTGTCGCCCACCGCCAAGCAGCCGCCCACCCCGATCCGCGGCGGCGCCCCGGTGTGCTGGCCATACTTCGGCCGCCAGGACCAGACCGGCGAGGTCCCTGCACACGGCTTCGTGCGCACCGTGCCCTGGCAGCTCACCGAGAGCCGGCGCGAGAACGACGGCACCCTGGTGCTCACGCTGACCCCGCCCAGCTTCGACGACCTGGCGCTGCGCCTGCGCATGACACTGCGCATCGGCCGCACCCTCGAACAAAGCCTGATCACCGAAAACACCAGCCCGGCCCCGGTGCGCTTCACCCAGGCGCTGCACAACTACTTCCGTGTCGGCGACGCGCTCACCGTCAGCGTGCAGGGCCTGGACGGGCTGGACTACCTGGACAAGTACGAGAACTACGCCACCGCCCACCGCCAGCAAGGCGACTGGAGCCTGCGCGATCCGCGCGACCCCGGCCGCAGCGACCGCATCTACACCAACGCCGGCGACCGCTACACCCTGACCGACCCGGTGCTCGGCCGCCGCATCGTCATCGCCACCCAGGGCAGCCGCTCGCTGGTTGCCTGGAACCCGGGCGAAGAGGCCGGCAAAAAGATGGCCGACGTGGGCGATGGCTGGCGCGACTACGTCTGCCTGGAAGCGGCCAATGCCGGCCCGGACGTGATCGAACTCGCCCCCGGCGCCAGCCACACGCTGAGCCAGACCATCAGCGTCGAGTAACCGATCACCGGCACCATGCCACCCCTTCTCCCGCTCGCGGGAGAAGATGCCGGCCCTGGCAGCGGCCAACGCCGGCCCCGACGTGATCGAACTCGCCCCCGGCGCCAGCCACACGCTGAGCCAGACCATCAGCGTCGAATAACCGATCACCGGCACCATGCCATTCCTTCTCCCGCTCGCGGGAGAAGATGCCGGCCCTGGCAGCGGCCAATGCCGGCCCGGACGTGATCGAACTGGCCCCCGGCGCCAGCCACACGCTGGGCCAGACCATCAGCGTCGAATAACCGATCACCGGCACCACGCCACTCCTTCTCCCGCTCGCGGAAGAAGATGCCGGCCCTGGCAGCAGCCAATGCCGGCCCGGACGTGATCGAATTCGCCCCCGGCGCCATCACACGCTGAGCCAGACCATCAGCGTCGAATAACCGATCACCGGCACCATGCCACTCCTTCTCCCGCTCGCGGGAGAAGGTGCCCGAAGGGCGGATGAGGGCCAGCGGCCATCCAGGCACTCAGCACCAGCCGCCAGGCGGCGCTTGGGTCCGCACTCCATCAGTGCCCCCCGGGGCAACCGATCTCCATCCGCAGCTACACTTCCCGCCTCGCTACCCTGGGCTGCGCGATGTCTCCCTCCGCCGATTCCGCTCCCGCCACGGGCCGGCGCCGCGCCGCGCTGATCTTCATCTTCATCACCGTGCTGATCGACGTGCTGTCCTTCGGCGTGATCATTCCGGTGCTGCCGGATCTGGTGCGCCAGTTCACCGGGGGCGACTACGCCGTCGCGGCCGGCTGGATCGGCTGGTTCGGTTTCCTGTTCGCCGCCATCCAGTTCGTCTGCTCGCCGCTGCAGGGCACCCTGTCCGACCGCTACGGCCGCCGCCCGGTGATCCTGCTCTCGTGCCTGGGGCTGGGCCTGGATTTCATCCTGATGGCGGTCGCCCATTCCTTGCCGATGCTGCTGCTGGCGCGGGTGATCTCCGGGGTGTGCTCGGCCAGCTTCTCCACCGCCAATGCCTACATCGCCGACGTCACCCCGGCCGACAAACGGGCCGGCGCGTTCGGCATGCTTGGCGCGGCCTTCGGTATTGGGTTTGTCGCCGGCCCGTTGATCGGCGGCTGGCTGGGCAGCATCGGCCTGCGCTGGCCGTTCTGGTTTGCCGCCGGGCTGGCGCTGTTGAACGTGCTGTATGGCTGGTTCGTACTACCCGAATCGTTGCCTGCCGAACGCCGCACGCCACGCCTGGACTGGTCCCATGCCAACCCGCTGGGCGCGCTCAAGTTGCTGCGCCGTTATCCGCAGGTACTCGGACTGGCCTCGGTGGTGTTCCTGGCCAACCTGGCGCACTACGTCTACCCCAGCATCTTCGTGCTGTTCGCCGGGTATCAGTATCACTGGGGCCCGCGCGAGGTGAGCTGGGTGCTGGCCGGCGTCGGCGTGTGCAGCATCATCGTCAATGCGCTGCTGGTCGGCCGGCTGGTGCGTTGGCTGGGCGAACGCCGTGCGCTGCTGCTGGGCCTGGGCTGCGGGGTGGTCGGTTTCGTCATCTACGGGCTGGCCGACAGCGGCGCCGCGTTCCTGGTCGGCGTGCCGATCAGCGCGTTCTGGGCGATCGCCGCACCGGCCGCGCAGGCCCTGATCACCCGCGAAGTCGGCGCCGATGCGCAGGGTCGCGTGCAAGGCGCGCTGACCAGCCTGGTCAGCCTGGCCGGCATCGCCGGTCCGTTGCTGTTTGCCAATGTGTTCGCCTGGTTCATCGGCCGCGGCGCACCGCTGCATCTGCCTGGCGCCCCCTGGTTGCTGGCGGGTCTCCTGCTGGCCGCAGGCTGGGTCATGGCCTGGAAGCGGGCAGGGCGGGGCGCCGGCGTGGCCCCCGCCGTCCAAGGCTGATGCCAACCTATTCAGCTTGTGCTCGCGCCCGCTTTATCTGATTTGCGCAGTCGCTGCTAGGCTGATGCACTCCGCACCGCAGCACCGCTTCGACTCCCTATGTGTCCTGACACCCTGGCTGTTCCGCCCTCGGCCGCGCTCGCGTTGCGCCATGCCACGCAGGACACCCATCGCCTGGTCGAAACGGTTCCGCTCATGCAGGCGCTGGGGCAGGGGCAGGTCGATCGCGCCGCGTACGCGCTGATCCTGCGCCGGCACCACGCCTTGCTGGCCGGCTTCGAAGTGCAATTGAGCGACTGGCTCAGCACCCTGACCGGCAGTGGCTGGCCGTATCGCCGCCGCGTACCGGCCTTGCGCGAGGACCTGCACACGCTGGGCCAGCAACCGCAGACGGCCATCGCAGCGCCCGCCGCCGGCAGCGATGCCGCGCGCTGGGGCATGCTCTACGTCATCGAAGGCTCGCAACTGGGTGGGCGGATGATCGCGCGCATCTTGCGCAAGCAGCAGCCGGCGCTGGCCGACGCCTTGCGGTATTTCGAACTGGCCAACGACGATCCGGCCGGCTGGCGCCGTTTCCAGGCGGTGCTCGACCAACGCCTGGACACTGCATCCGCGCGCGAGGCCGCCATCGACGGTGCGCAGCGCATGTTTGCCCACTTCCACACCTGTCTTGCAGCGGAGCCGCGCGCGTGAATCAGCCTACCGAACCCCTGGACATGGATGTCTGTGCGCGTGAGCCGATCCATATCCCCGGCCTGATCCAGCCGTACGGCGTTTTGCTGGTGATCGAGCCGGCCGATGGTCGCATCGTGCAGGCCAGCACCACCGCCGCCGACCTGCTCGGGGTGCCGCTGGCCGAGCTGCTGGGCATGGCCTACACCCAGGTGCTGGAACTGCCCGGCGAGCAGCCGTTCGTGGTCGAGGACCAAGCGCAGCACCTGCTGCATGCCGACGTGCGCTTCCCCCTGCGCGCGGCCGCCACCGACCACCCGTGGGTGGCCGCCTGGCATCTGTATCCGGAGCAATGGCTGGTCGAGATCGAGCCGCGCGACGCACGCCTGATGGACGTCACCCTGCGCGAAGCACTGCCGTTGTTGCGCAGTATCGAGCGCGATCCCGGCATCGCCGAAGCCGCCGTGCGCGCCGCCAAGGGGCTGCGCAGCATGATCGGTTTCGACCGGGTGATGGTGTATCGCTTCGATGAAGAGTGGAATGGCGACGTCATCGCCGAAGCGCGCCAGCCCGAGCTGGACGCCTATCTCGGCCTGCATTACCCGGCCACCGACATCCCGGCCCAGGCGCGCGCGCTGTACCTGCGCAACCGCGTCCGCCAGATCGCCGATGTCGGCTATCGGGCCTCGCCGATCGAGCCCACGCTGCATCCGCGTCTGGGCACCCCGGTGGATCTGAGCGATGTCAGCCTGCGCAGCGTCTCGCCGGTGCACCTGGAATACCTGGCCAACATGGGCGTGACCGCCACGCTGGTGTCGTCGATCGTCGTCAACGATGCGCTATGGGGGCTGATCTCCTGCCACCACTACAGCCCGCACTTCACCAGCCATGCCATGCGCGATGCCACCGATGCGGTGACCCGCGCGCTGGCCGGGCGTATCGGCGGATTGCAGGCGGTGGCGCGCGCGCACATGGAATCGGTGCTGCTCACCGTGCGCGAGAAGTTGATCACCGATTTCAACGACGCTGACCAGATGACCGTGGAAATGCTCGCCGACATGGCGCCGGACCTGATGGACGTGGTCGACGCCGATGGGGTGGCGATCTTCCACGGCGGCGAGATCAGCCGGCATGGCAGCACCCCGGACGCGGCCGCGCTGCGCCGCATCCGCGACCACATCGAATCCGAACACCACGATGCCCTGCGCGAAGATGCGGTCGGCGCCCTGCATGTGGATGCGATCGGCGAGGTGTTCCCCGAGCTGGCTGACCTTGCCCCGCTGGCCGCCGGCTTCATCTTCGTGCCGCTGATGCCGCAGTCGCGCAGCGCCTTGCTGTGGACCCGCCGCGAGCAGGTGCAGCAGGTCAAATGGGCCGGCAATCCACAGCTGGCCAAGCTGGCGGACATCCCCAACTCACGGTTGTCGCCACGCAAGAGCTTCGACCTCTGGCAGGAGACCGTGCGCGGTCGCGCGCGGCGCTGGTCGCCGCTGCACCTGGAATCGGCGCGCAGCCTGCGCGTGCTGATCGAACTGATGGAGCGCAAGCGCTTCCAGCAGGATTTCACCCTGCTCGAAGCCTCGCTCTCGCGCCTGCGCGATGGCGTGGCCATCATCGAGCGTGGCACCACGGCCGCGCACCGGCTGATGTTCGTCAACCCGGCCTTTGCGGAACTCAGCCAGACCGAAGTGGCCGACCTGATCGGCTGCGACATCCTGTCCCTGCTGGCCAGCGACGCCGCCCCGCCCCAGGTGGAACTGCTCGAGGAGGCATTGCGCCAAGGCCGCGCCGCCTACGTCACCCTGCCGCTGCGCTCGCAGGACAGCGCGCCGGTCTACCGCCAGTTCCATCTCGAACCGCTGCCCAGCCCCAATGGCGTCACTGCCCACTGGCTGCTGCAGCTACGCGACCCCGAATAGGCGCGGCTGACGGCGGGATGGTCTGCCGCTGCCGACGGCAGCTGACAAATCGTGGCGAGCAGTCGCCAAGTGGTGCGGACGGCGCGCAGGACGCCGTGTACGCGCGGCACCTCCTGCCGATTCCGCGCACCGGCCGTGCCCGCCCGGCGATGGGCGCAGGTGTTTTGACAGGCGCGCTAAGCCCGCCGCCGCAACACCAACAAGGTGACCGTTCCGGCCACCAGGCCCCAGAACGAGGCGCCGATCCCGCCCAGCGTCAGCCCCGATGCGGTCACCAGGAAGGTGATCAAGGCCGCTTCGCGCTCGCTTTCCTGCTGCAGGGCCGCCGCTAGGCTGTTGCCGATCGTGCCCAGCAGGGCAATCCCGGCGATCGCCATCACCAGCTCGCGCGGGAAGGCCGCAAACACCGCCGCCACGGTCGCGCCGAACACGCCGATCAGGACATAGAACACGCCCGCGCTTACCGCAGCCATATAACGCCGCGCCGGATCCTCGTGCGCCTCGCGGCCCATGCAGATCGCCGCGGTGATGGCCGCCAGGTTCAAGGCATAGCCACCGAACGGCGCCAGCAGCGTATTGACCACCCCGATCCAGCCGATCGTCGGCGAGATCGGCACCGTATAGCCGGAGGCGCGGATCACCGCCACGCCCGGCACGTTCTGCGAGGCCATGGTGACCACGAACAATGGAATCGCCAGCCCGAACAACGCCGCCCACGACAATGACGGCACCACCAGCACCGGGTGGGCCAGTTCAAGCTGCACGGTCTTCCACTGCATCAACCCGCTACCGGCCGCAATCGCCACGCCGACCAGCAAGGTCGCAATCACCGCATAGCGTGCAAACCAGCGTCGCCCGGCCAGATAGGCCGCCAGCATCGCCAGTGCCAGCAACGCCTGGCTCTGCATCGCCACAAACAGGTCCAGCCCGAAGCGCAACAACACCCCGGCCAGCATGCCCGAGGCCAGCGAGATCGGAATGCGCCGGATTGCCTTCTCAAATAAACCCGAAAAACCGGCCAGCATGCCAAGCACCGCCGCCACCACGAACGCCCCGATCGCCTCGCGCAATGGCACCCCGGCCGCACTGCCGATCAACATCGCTGCGCCCGGCGTGGACCAGGCCGTCACCACCGGCACCCGGTAACGCAGCGACAGGCCGATGCAGGTCACACCCATGCCGATCCCGAGTGCCCACATCCACGAGGCGATCTGCGTCTGGTCCGCCCCCAGGTGACGTGCCGCCTCGAACACGATCACCGCAGAACTGGCAAAGCCCACCAGTACCGTGACAAAGCCCGCGGCAATCGCAGGCAGGGACAGATCGCGAAGCAGGCTGCGGGAAGGAGGCATCGTGAGCTCTCTATCTCTGGTGCCCGCATTTTCACCGAGCGCGCCGATGATCGATACCGCGGCAGCTTGTGTGGTTGCTCTATCGACGGTGCTTTTCGTCCCGCATGGAAAGTGCCGCGCGGCTCAACCGCGTCAATCCTGCGCCATGTCCCGGATAGAGGGAGCAGATCCGATACACCGCATGGCACGTGAAACCAGGGCCGCGCTTGGGCGCAACAAGGTCCCTGTCATGCCAGTGTCAAAAAGTGCTTGCACTTCTGCACAGTCTCGATAAACTGCGCGGCCTCGCTCAGGACGGCGGCGCTTCTCGAAGCACCGCAACAACGAACGGGGCGAATCGGAAACATCACAAGGTGTTGACGAAACGAAAAAGCCGGCTATGATGGGCGGCTCGCTACACGGAAAGATGCTTCGGCAGGTTGAGGTGCAGCGGCGGCAACTTCCTCTTCACGAGGGGTTGACGAAGATGAAAAGCCTGCTAATATGGCCGGCTCGCTTCGCAGAAAACCTTCAGGTCGAAACGAAGCAGCGTCAACCATCTCGAAATGAGGTGTTGACGGCAAGAAAAAGTCCGCTATAATGGGCGGCTCGCTTCGACGGAAACGACGAAGCTGACGGGAACGGCGCTGAGGCCACTTCCCAATGTTCTTTGACAGTGTGCGCAGGTAATTTGTGCGGACGCCTGCAGGAAGGATGATTGTCCATCTTGCAGACGTTTAATCAAAAAGCAACATATTAATTGCTTTGCAAGCGATAAGTTGTCAGTGGTTGAACTTCTGCAGCTAAAGTATTTGTCTTCGGACATGTAATTTTAAGTGAAGAGTTTGATCCTGG
>NZ_LR861805.1:4395000-4765000 GCF_903989465.1 Xanthomonas sp. CPBF 426 | reverse complement strand
AGTGAAATAGATCCTGAAACCGTGTGCGTACAAGCAGTAGGAGCTCGCAAGAGTGACTGCGTACCTTTTGTATAATGGGTCAGCGACTTACTGTTCGTGGCAAGCTTAACCGTATAGGGGAGGCGAAGGGAAACCGAGTCTGATAAGGGCGCATAGTCGCGGGCAGTAGACCCGAAACCGGGTGATCTAGTCATGGCCAGGGTGAAGGTGCCGTAACAGGTACTGGAGGCCCGAACCCACGTCTGTTGCAAAAGACGGGGATGAGCTGTGATTAGGAGTGAAAAGCTAATCGAACCCGGAGATAGCTGGTTCTCCTCGAAAGCTATTTAGGTAGCGCCTCGGACGAATACTACTGGGGGTAGAGCACTGTTATGGCTAGGGGGTCATCGCGACTTACCAAACCATTGCAAACTCCGAATACCAGTACGTACTATCCGGGAGACACACGGCGGGTGCTAACGTCCGTCGTGAAAAGGGAAACAACCCAGACCCACAGCTAAGGTCCCAAATTCACTGCTAAGTGGAAAACGATGTGGAAAGGCATAGACAGCCAGGAGGTTGGCTTAGAAGCAGCCACCCTTTAAAGAAAGCGTAATAGCTCACTGGTCGAGTCGGTCTGCGCGGAAGATTTAACGGGGCTAAGCAGTGAACCGAAGCTTGGGGTGCATAAAACTTGTTTTATGCGCGGTAGAGGAGCGTTCCGTAAGCCTGCGAAGGTGGATTGAGAAGTCTGCTGGAGGTATCGGAAGTGCGAATGCTGACATGAGTAACGATAATGCGGGTGAAAAGCCCGCACGCCGAAAGCCCAAGGTTTCCTTGCGCAACGTTAATCGACGCAGGGTTAGTCGGTCCCTAAGGCGAGGGCGAAAGCCGTAGTCGATGGGAAGCAGGTTAATATTCCTGCACCTCGCGTGAGTGCGATGGAGGGACGGAGAAGGTTAGGTGTACCGGGCGTTGGTTGTCCCGGGGAAAGGCGGTAGGTTTGGATCTTTGGCAAATCCGGGATCCTTTAAGACCGAGCACCGAGACGAGCCTTTATGGCAAAGTCACTGATACCACGCTTCCAGGAAAAGCTCCTAAGCTTCAGCTCACGAAGACCGTACCGTAAACCGACACAGGTGGGTAGGATGAGAATTCTCAGGCGCTTGAGAGAACTCGGGTGAAGGAACTAGGCAACATGGCACCGTAACTTCGGGAGAAGGTGCACCCTTTTTGGTGGCTCATGCGAGCTATAGCTGAAGAGGGTCGCAGAAACCAGGCCGCTGCGACTGTTTATCAAAAACACAGCACTCTGCAAACACGAAAGTGGACGTATAGGGTGTGACGCCTGCCCGGTGCTGGAAGGTTAATTGATGGGGTCAGCCGCAAGGCGAAGCTCTTGATCGAAGCCCCAGTAAACGGCGGCCGTAACTATAACGGTCCTAAGGTAGCGAAATTCCTTGTCGGGTAAGTTCCGACCTGCACGAATGGCGTAACGACAGCGGCGCTGTCTCCACCCGAGACTCAGTGAAATTGAAATCGCTGTGAAGATGCAGCGTTCCCGTGGCAAGACGGAAAGACCCCGTGAACCTTTACTATAGCTTTACACTGAACGTTGAGTTCGTCTGTGTAGGATAGGTGGGAGGCTATGAAACTGTGGCGCTAGCTGCAGTGGAGCCATCCTTGAAATACCACCCTGTCGTGCTTGACGTTCTAACCTAGATCCGTTATCCGGATCAGGGACCGTGTATGGTGGGTAGTTTGACTGGGGCGGTCTCCTCCTAAAGAGTAACGGAGGAGCACGAAGGTACGCTCAGCGCGGTCGGACATCGCGCACTGTGTGCAAAGGCATAAGCGTGCTTGACTGCAAGATCGACGGATCAAGCAGGTACGAAAGTAGGTCTTAGTGATCCGGTGGTTCTGTATGGAAGGGCCATCGCTCAACGGATAAAAGGTACTCCGGGGATAACAGGCTGATACCGCCCAAGAGTTCATATCGACGGCGGTGTTTGGCACCTCGATGTCGGCTCATCACATCCTGGGGCTGTAGTCGGTCCCAAGGGTATGGCTGTTCGCCATTTAAAGTGGTACGCGAGCTGGGTTCAGAACGTCGTGAGACAGTTCGGTCCCTATCTGCCATGGGCGTTGGAAGTTTGAGAGGGGCTGCTCCTAGTACGAGAGGACCGGAGTGGACGAACCTCTGGTGTTCCGGTTGTCACGCCAGTGGCATTGCCGGGTAGCTATGTTCGGAAGCGATAACCGCTGAAAGCATCTAAGCGGGAAGCGCGCCTCAAGATGAGACTTCCCGGGGCACAAGCCCCCTAAAGGAACCATATAGACTATGTGGTTGATAGGTCAGGTGTGTAAGTACAGCAATGTATTGAGCTAACTGATACTAATGATCCGTGCGGCTTGACCATATAACCTCAAGTTGCCTTGGTCCCAACGAACGTTGGTAGATCATCAAACGCAAGCTACGTCACAAGTTAACTATGCGAGACTGGGCGCCTTAATCCGTTTCTTGGATGGCGACGCTCCAACCGTCTCCCTGGTGAAATTAGCGCTGTGGAACCACCCGATCCCATCCCGAACTCGGAAGTGAAACGCAGCTGCGCCGATGGTAGTGTGGCTCAAGCCATGCGAGAGTAGGTCATCGCCAGGGGCTTTACCCGAAACCCTCAGTCCATCAGGACTGGGGGTTTCTTTTTGTCCAAAAATCCGCAATGCAACCGCCAAAAACACCGCGCGAGGACGCACGCTGACCACCGCGTCCGCGTCCGCAGGCTCGACGCTCAGGCTGAGACAGGCACTGGTGGCACGACACGCGCCTGGCGCTTGTGCTCAAGCAGGACGCGCTAGCAAGGCCGAAGGGTCTGAATGTCACTGCAGAACCCGGACCGGCAAGGCGCACTCGGAGCAGGGCACCGATACCAGGACACGCGCTTGACGCTGAGGGCCCACTCACTGGTACTGCAGCGGCATCCACTTTGCCCTGATGATCGCAAAGCTGGATTTACCGCGTTTGGCCACCATATTGATCCGCTCCGGCGTGCCGCCGGCCTGGTCGATTGGAGATGTGCATGCCCGAGCTGCCCGAAGTCGAAACCACCTTGCGTGGGCTGGCACCGCATCTGGTCGGCCAACGCATCCACGGCGTCATCCTGCGGCGGCCCGATCTGCGCTGGCCCATCCCTGAGCAGATCGAACGTCTGCTGCCCGGCGCGACCATCACTGATGTGCGTCGCCGGGCCAAGTACCTGTTGATCGATACCGATGCCGGCGGCAGCGCGCTGCTGCATCTTGGAATGTCCGGAAGTCTGCGCGTGTTACCCGGCGATACCCCGCCGCGGGCGCACGATCATGTGGATATCAGCCTGGAAAATGGCCGTATCCTGCGCTTCAACGATCCGCGCCGGTTTGGTTGCCTGTTGTGGCAGGGCGATGCGCACGTGCACGATCTGCTGGCGGCACTTGGCCCGGAGCCGTTATCGGATGCATTTACTGGCGATTATCTGCATGCACTGGCGAGTGGCCGGCGCGCGGCAGTGAAGACCTTTCTGATGGATCAGGCGGTCGTCGTCGGCGTGGGAAATATCTATGCGGCAGAAAGCCTGCATCGCGCCGGAATCAGCCCATTACGCGAAGCGGGCAAAGTGTCATTGGACCGTTACCGGCGCCTGGCCACGGCAGTGAAGGACATCCTCGGCTACGCCATCCAGCGCGGCGGAACTACGCTGCGCGATTTCATCAGCCCGGACGGGGCGCCCGGTTATTTCGAGCAGGAACTCACGGTGTATGGGCGCGAGGGTGAAACCTGCAAGCAGTGTGGACGTTTGCTGAAACACGCCACGATCGGGCAACGCGCGACGGTGTGGTGCAGCAGCTGCCAGCGTTGAACGCCGGCCAGCTGACCCACGTTGATCGAAACACCAGCCTCCAGCTCTGGATCAGTTACGACTGCTGGCCAGTAGCCCTCGGATAACAGCAAACAGCGCGCTTGGAGCAGCAGCGGCCGATTGCTTGATGGTGCGTTGCCGTGCATCGCGCCACAATCGTGACGTCCCGTGATTGGAGTCGTCCATGCCTGCCTCACTGCGCTACTTAATGCCGATCATGCTTGTGGGTGCATCAGCGTTGCCGCTGGCAACAGGCGCATACGCGGATGAGCTTGCGTCCAGCACCAAACCTGGAGTTGAGCGCATCCAGTTGCACAACGGAGTTGTTGAACTCAGTGCTACGCCCGCCTTCGGTGGGCGCGTGCTGTCCTTCAATTTGCGTGGACACCCCAACGTGTTGAAGACCGGCGAGGCGGTTGATCAGCAGCCCGCGCCAGAAGTGTCCGCGACTGCAGGCGATATCCCGTATCTCGGCCACGATGTGTGGGTGGGGCCGCAGAGTCAGTGGTGGGTGCATCAACAGGTCAACCTCACACGTAAGGCCGCCACCGCGGTTTGGCCACCGGATCCGTATCTGTCGCTGGCAACCACACGTGCAGTCACCCGTAGTGGCGATGAACTGATGTTGGAGGGGGTGCCCAGTCCGGTCACCGGCGTGCAGCTCCGCAAGCGCGTCGCGCTTTCATCCACGCGTGCCGATACCGTGGAGGTGGAGGCCACTGCGCGCAATATCCGCAAGGATCCGATCAGTTGGGACCTGTGGTTCAACACGCGGGTTGCGGCGGGCACGCGCGTGTTCGTGCCGGTTGCCGAGGCGGCAGACATTCGCCTGCAACCACCGACCGAGCCTGGCACGGTTGCGCCCACGTATCGGCATCACGGTGGTGTGTTTGCGTTGCGCGCCGATGCACGAAAGGACGGGCTGATTCAGCGCGGCAAGGTGTTGCTGCAACCTTCGGCGGGCTGGATGGCGGGCTTTGCCGGTGATCAGGTCCTGGTGATCCGCTTTGCGCATCAGCCGCTGGCGGCGATCCATCCGGAACAGGGGCAGGTGGAGTTGTATCTGGATGCGCCGCCGCAGCATCCCGAGCGCGGGCTGCTGGAAATGGAAGTGCACGCGCCGTATCGGCAGCTGGCCCCGGGTGCGCACATGCAGGCGAACGAGCAATGGACCTTGCTGCGTTATTCCGGGCCGGACGCGCAGCAGGCGCAACAACAGTTCCTGTGCAGCAAGGCGCAGGAGCTGCAGCTGATCAATGCCTGCGCGCCTTCGTCTGCGGGGCCCTGACCTGCGCATTACCTCCGTGCCGCGCTGTGGCTATGATGTCGGCCATTCCCTGATCAGATCGATGCGCATGCAACGACGCCATTTCCTGAAGAATGCCGCTGCCGCATTGGCCGCGCTCGGTCTGCCGGCGCTGCCGCAGTGGGCGCTGGCGGCCAAGGCCGTTGGCCTGCGGCGCTTGGGGCAACCGCAGCCGTTCGACTATGCCTGGCTCAAGGGGCAGGCGCGTGCGTTGGCCACGGCGCCCTACAAGAGCCATAAGCAGCTGCTTCCCGGGCCGCTGGAAGCATTGAACTGGGATCAATACCAGTCAATCCGCTACCGCCAGGATCACGCGCTCTGGGCTGACGGCAACGGCAAGTTCCAGGCCAAGTTCTTTCACCTGGGGCTGTATTTCCATACCCCCGTGCACATCTACGACATTGTCGATGGCAAGGCGCAGCAACTGGCCTACGACCCGGCGGCGTTCGATTACGGCAGCAGTGGCCTGGGCGGCAAGCAGTTGCCCAAGGACCTGGGCTTTGCGGGCTTCCGTCTCAATACACGCAAGGACACCGACCGCGATTTCTCCGCCTTCCTGGGCGCGAGCTATTTCCGCGCAGTCGGCAAGGAAGGCCAGTACGGGCAGTCGGCACGCGGGCTGGCGATCGACACCGGCACCGGCGGGCCGGAGGAGTTCCCGGACTTCATCGCCTACTACCTGGAGCAGCCGGCAGACGATTCGAACACCGTGGTGGTGTACGGGCTACTGGACTCACCCAGCGTTGCCGGTGCGTATCGCTTCGCCATCACCAATGGCGAGGTGCTGGTGATGGAAATCGACAGCGCGCTCTACCCGCGCAAGACCATCGAGCGGCTGGGCATCGGCCCGTGCACCAGTATGTATCAGGTCGGCGAAAACGATAACCGCATGGATTGGGACTGGCGCCCGGAGATCCACGACACCGATGGCTTGGCGATGTGGACCGGCGGCGGCGAATGGATCTGGCGGCCGTTGTGCAACCCGCCGCAGCTGCGCTTCAACATGTTCGTCGATGAGAATCCGCGCGGGTTTGGCCTGTTGCAGCGCGATCGCAACTTCGACCATTACCAGGACGACGGCGTGTTCTACGAGAAACGCCCCTGCCTGTGGGTGGAACCGAAGAGCGGCTGGGGCAAGGGTTCGGTACAGCTGGTCGAGATTCCGACCGTGGACGAGACCTTCGACAACATCGTGACGTTCTGGAATCCACAGGACAAGCCGCAGCCGGGCCAGGAATTGCTGATGGGGTACCGGCTGTACTGGGGCGCGCATCCGCCGGCCAGTTCGCCGCTGGCGCATTGCGTGGCCACGCGCACCGGCCTGGGCGGCATCGTCGGGCAGAAGCGCAGCCATTTCTCGTGGCGGTTTGCGGTGGATTTTGCCGGCGGCGAACTGGCTGCGTTGACCAAGGACCCGAACGCCAAGGTCGAGGCCATCCTCCAGGTCTCGCGCGGGAGCACCGAAATCGTGTCGGCGCGTCCGCTGCATGAGCTCAAGGGCTATCGGGCGATGTTCGACCTGGTGCCGCCGGATGACAGCACCCGGCAGATCGATATCCGGCTGTTCCTGCGCGCCAACGGCAAGCCGCTGACCGAAACCTGGCTGTACCAGTGGACGCCGCCGCCGCCGAGCGAGCGCAAGATCTACTAGCGCAAGGCCACGCGCGGCCGGCAGCCACCGCGGTCCTTGCGGCAACGGCGCATCGAGATCGCGCCGGGCCGGGGAGCCGGCACGCTGCTGCTGCTGCCATCACGCGCACGCCGAAGCGGTGCGCGACCGTGCGTCTGCTAGGCCTGGTTCGTTTTGGCGACAAGCTGCATGCGTCCACGCGGACGCATGCACGCCAGCTCCACCCGGAAGCAGGTGCCGTCCTTGCCGCTGATGATGCGCAGCTCGCCTTGATGGGCACGGGCGATCTGCGCGGCCATGTGCAGGCCCAGATCGACTTCGGGCAAGGGGCGTCCGCCGGTGTGCACGTGGGTGGAGGCGTGCAGCACGTCGAGCCGGCGCGGGTCGATACCGTCCAGATTGCAGACCTCGATGCGCAGGCGGCCCTGCTCGGTCACCGCGATCGCCTTGATCAGCGAGCTCTGTTGCCCCTGCACCACGGCGTTGATCATCAGGCTGCCGAACATCTGCGCCAGGCGCACCGCATCGCCATGCACCGGTTCGTCGATGGCCACGTGCGTGGACAGCACCTGGTTCGGATACGCGGCGCGGGTTTCGTCGACGACCTGCGATAGCGCATCGAGCAGATCGCTGCCGTTGCCGTAGTCCAGCTGCAGCCAGTCGCGCTCGATGCCGCGTGCGAAATCGCTGGCAAAGTCGATCAGCTCTTCCATGCGCCGCAGGCTGCGCTGCATCGACCGGATCGCGCCACCCTGGCGCTGGTTGAGCGAGTCGATCGCCAGCATGTCCACCACCGCATGCATGGACTGCAGCGGGTTGCGCAGGTCGTGGCCAAGGATGCCGATGAACTCTTCGCGCAGCCGGGCCGAGGCGCCGACACGCCCCAGTTCGCTGCGCGCGCGCAGCGATTCCTGCGCGCTCTCTTCGGCGCGTTGTTCGGCCTGGATCTGCGCTGCCAGCAGTTGCGCCAGCAGTTCGACCTTTTCCACCAACGGCGCGTCCATGACGCGCGGCAACGGGTCCAGCGCACACAAGGTGCCGAACACGCTGCCATCGTCGAACTTGATCGGCACCGAGACATAGCTTTCGAAGCCGTACAGCCGCGGCGTGGGGTGGTCGCGGAAGACCGGGTGCTCGGAGGCATGGCCGAACCACAACGCGTTGCCCTGGGTGCGCACGCTGTCGCAGAAGGTGGTGACCAGCGGCAGCTCGTCGCCGGGCGCCAGACCGAACGCCAGGTCGTCGCGCACCTGGCAGGTGATCCAGCGCGTATCGGTCACGCGCGCGACGGCGGCGAACCCCATGCCGGTCAGACGGGTGAGAACGGTCAGGACATCGGGCACCGACGATAGCCGGCCAACACGCGCGATATCGGCGCGTAACTCGGGAGGAAGCGGACCCATGTATTGCCTCCCGACAAGTGGATGGTCGCCAGTTTACAGGACTGCGGTTGCGCCTGGTTGCGCGCGGATCGCTGCAACGGCCCCGCAACGATACGCCTCTTGATGTGTAGCGAAGATGCAGCGGCGACCGCATGCCTGCGAGGGTTTAGCGACGCATCACAGGCGCATACCAGGCAGCGCGCCAGAGCATCCGGCTGAATTCTTCAGGCTGCCGCCCCGCCGGGGTTAGCCGTCCGCTGGCACGTAAATACGGGGCCGATAATGCCGAATCATCCGGGAGCTGGAGGATCGCGAGCCGCGCATCAGGTCCATCGGGCGGGATCGGGTAACGGCCGCCGTGTGTCGCTGCAGTTGCGCGTATTCAATGCGTCGCCAGGTGCGAAACGACGTTGGCACGCCATGCCACCCGCGTCGGTGGCCATGTCGATGGCCGGTCCGTGGACGATCGGCGTGGCCAGCCGCGGGCAACCCGTCCAGCGTCGCGCTGCCCTTCCAACAGGGCGTGGGCGTTATGCGCCCGCCGGTGGCAGCGGCAATGCGATCTGCAGCGGGTCGATGCGCCCTTCGCCACGCATGATCTTCTTGAACTCGGCGCGGCTGACCGACACGTAGCGCTCGTTGCCGCCGATCTCCACCTGCGGGCCGTCCTGCACTGCGTGCCCTTGCGCGTCCACGCGCACGGTCATGGTGGCCTTGCTGCCGCTGTGGCAGATGGTCTTGATCTCCTCCAGCTCGTCGGCCCAGGCCAGCAGGAACTGGCTGCCCTCGAACAGCTCGCCGCGGAAGTCCGTGCGCAACCCGTAGCACAGCACCGGAATGCGCAGGCGGTCGACCACCTCGCTCAACTGCCAGACCTGGCCGCGATTTAGGAACTGCGCCTCGTCCACCAGCACGCAGTGCAGCGCGCCTTCGGCCTGGATGTCGCGCTCGATCAGCTGCTGCAACTCGGTGTTGCGATCGAAGGTGCGCCCATCCGCGCGCAGCCCGATCCGCGAGGCCACCACGCCGCTGCCGGCGCGGTGATCGAGCTTGGGCGTGAGGATCAGGGTGCGCATGCCGCGTTCGCGGTAGTTGTGCGCGGACTGCAGCAAGGTGGTGGTCTTGCCGGCATTCATTGCCGAGTAGTAGAAGTAGAGCTTGGCCATCGGTGGATTTTACCGGGCCGGGCGGCCGGCGGTGACAGCCATCTGCATGAACCGGCGGCGCAGGCCTGCCCGACGCGGCGCCGGTACAATGGCCCGCTCTGTTGGAAGTCTCTATGCACGGTCTCAATCCCCCGCAAAGCGCCGCAGTGCTGCACTGCGAAGGTCCCCTGTTGGTGCTGGCCGGCGCCGGCAGCGGCAAGACGCGCGTGATCGTGGAGAAGATCGCGCACCTGATCGCCACCGGCCGCTATCCGGCCAAGCGCATCGCCGCGATCACCTTCACCAACAAGTCGGCCAAGGAAATGCGCGAGCGTGTGGCCAAGCGCATCCGTGGCGATGGCGCCGATGGCCTGACCATCTGTACCTTCCACGCGCTGGGGTTGAAGTTCCTGCAGATCGAGCACGCCGCTGCCGGCTTGAAGCGCGGCTTTTCGATCTTCGATTCCGACGATGCCGCCGCCCAGATCAAGGACCTGATGCACGGCGCCAAGCCGGATGCGATCGAGGATGCCAAGAACCTGATCTCGCGCGCCAAGAACGCCGGCCTGTCTCCCGAACAGGCGATGGCGGCGGCGCGCAGCAATCGCGAAAAGGAAGCCGCCAGCCTGTACGAGCGTTATCAGGCGCGGCTGACCACCTTCAACGCGGTGGACTTCGACGACCTGATCCGCCTGCCGGTGCAGATCCTGGAGGCCAACGAAGAGATCGTACTGGGCTGGCGCGAGCGCATCGGCTACCTGCTGGTGGACGAGTGCCAGGACACCAACGATGCGCAGTACCGGTTGCTGAAAATGCTGGCCGGGCCACGCGGCAACTTCACCTGCGTGGGCGACGACGACCAGAGCATCTACGCCTGGCGTGGCGCCAATCCGGAAAACCTGCAGCAGATGGGACGCGATTATCCGGCGCTGGAAATCATCAAGCTGGAACAGAACTACCGCTGCTCCAACCGCGTGTTGCGTGCGGCCAATGCCTTGATCGCGCACAACCCGCACGAACACTTGAAGACGCTATGGAGCGACCAGGCCGACGGCGAGCGCATCCGCGTGTGGGAATGCCGCGACAGCGAGCACGAAGCGGAAAAGGTCGCCGCCGAGATCTCGTTCCTGGGGACCGCCAAGCAGGTGCCGTGGAGCGATTTCTGCATCCTGTTCCGCGGCAATTTCCAATCGCGGCCGCTGGAAAAGGCGCTGCAGCTGCTGCGCGTGCCGTATCACCTGACCGGTGGCACCGCGTTTCTGGAGCGGCAGGAAGTCAAGGACGTGCTGTCGTGGCTGCGGCTGATCGTCAATCCCGACGATGACGCCGCGTTTCTGCGCGCCGTGCAGTCGCCCAAGCGTGAGGTCGGGGCGACCTCGCTGGCACGGTTGGCCGAGCTTGCCAGTGCGAAGTCGGTACCGATGTCGCGCGCGGCCGAGTCGATGGGCGCGCTGCAGCACCTGCCGCCGCGTGCGGCCAATGGCCTGAGTGCGTTCACCGATATCCTGCGCGATATGCGCGAGCATTCGGCCACGCTGCCGGCGGGAGAACTGGTGCGCATGCTGGCCGAAAAATCCGGCCTGCTCAACGACCTGCGCAACCAGTCCAAGGACGACACCGGCTTCCAGCGCCGCAAGCGCAATCTGGACGAGCTGGCCGAGTGGTTCGAAGGCGGCCCGCGTGGTGCCAGTGCCAGCGACCTGGCCGCGCAGCTGGCGCTGTTGTCGCGCAACGACAAGGACGACGGCGGCAACCAGGTGCGCATGATGACCATGCACGCGTCCAAGGGGCTGGAATTCCGTTATGTGTTCATCGTCGGCTGCGAAGACGGCGTGCTGCCGCATGAAGTGAGCCTGGAAGAAGGCAACCTGCAGGAAGAACGCCGGCTGCTGTACGTGGGCATCACCCGTGCCAAGGAGCAGCTGTGGATGAGCCACAGCAAGTTGACGCGCAAGTTCGGCGAGCATGTGCGGCTCAAGCCCAGCCGCTTCTTCGACGAGATTCCGGCCGAAGAATTGCAGCGCGATGGCGCCGACCCGGTGGCCGATGCCGAGCGCAAGAAGGAGCGCGCCAGCGCGGGCCTGGCGGCGATCCAGGCGTTGTTCGACTAGCGCTTGTTGCGCGCTCTACGCAGGCTTGCCAGCGACACGTCTGCACGGCAGGCTGGGTTGCCCTGATGCCGGAGTGCGCCGTGACCGTCGTGATCGAAACCCCGCGTTTGCGCCTGCGCACGCTCGACCCCGAGCGCGATGCCGATGCGGTGCTGGCATTGGTCAACGACCCCGGTTTCATCGCCGGCATCAACGACCGCGGTGTGCGGACCCGCGAGCAGGCGCGTGATCATCTGCGCGAGTGGGCGCAGGCGCACCAGCAACGCTACGGCTTTGCGCACTGGGCGGTGGAGACGCGCGCCGAGGGCGCCTTTGCCGGCACATTGGGCTTGTTGTGCCGCGAAACCTTGCCGGTGCCGCATATCGGCTTTGCACTGCTGCCCGAACATCGCGGCAAGGGGTTTGTGAGCGAAGCCGGGCGCGCGGTGCTGGCGCATGCGCGCGATGTGCTGGGGTTGTCGCAGCTGTGCGCGATCGTGTCGCCGGGCAATGTCGATTCGATCCGCGCGCTGGAAAAACTCGGGCTGCAGCGGCAAGGCCTGCGCGTGTTGAGCCAGGAGGCCGATCCGGTGCTGTATTACACGATCGAGCTGGGCCCCGTCGACATGGACAGCCGGGCAGGCCTGCGGCACCCTGGCGGCGACGCTCACCGCTGAACGCGGCCGGCACAACGTAACGAGCAGTCGTCAGCGCAGCCTGGACGGCGCGGAAGAACTCCGGTGCACACTTGGCACAGGAGACTGCGCGCACCGACCGCAGCTGCCTGGCGATGAGCGCCGTCGTGGTGTCCGTCGCCCCAACCAGGACACGTGCATGCCATTGCTGGTCAACGCCTATTCCACGCTGCGCGAGCCGATGTGGCCGGATTTCCTGCCGCGCGCCGCCGTGCAGCATCGCGACCACGCCGATCCGGAACTGGCCAATCATCTGCACGGTTTTGTCGGCTACGTGAACCAGGCCGGCGACGGCCAGATGACCCAGCCGCGCTATCACCTGATGCGGCATGTGCAACGGGTACGCCAGCACTTCACGTTCGAGGTCGACGATGCGGCGTTCGGGGAATTGGCGCAGTGGGCCGAGCAAGCCAATGCGGTGTGTTTCCTGGCCGACGGCAGCGTACGCGATCCGCACGGGCGGGTGCTGATCAGCCAGGGCGAGCCGGCGATCGATGCGCAGGCGCAGGTGCCGTATCCGCCGGATGCCTTGCAGCGGCGTGCGCAGCAACTTGCGCAGCTGACCGCGCAAGGCATTCGCGTTCCACCCGGCCTGCCGCCGGTGCCTGGCGAGGCCGAAGCGCGGGTGCGCGATGCTGCGACGGTGACGCAGCGCATGCTGGGCTTGTTTGCGGTGGCCTTGCGCGCGGAGATGCTGGCCGCCGGCGATACGCCACCGGCGTTGGAAGAGATGGACGCCCGCCTGCCCGGCGTGGCGGCGGCACTGTCGCCGCAGGAGCGCGCCTTTTTTGCCCAACCCGCGCCGGAGCCGCAGCAGCTCGCCAACTTCGGCTGGCGCTACGAGAGCCTGGCCGTGCTGCAGTGGGCCCTGGGGCTGGCCGACGCGCTGCCGGAGCCGACCGACCTGTGCGATGTGCCCCTGGCTGCCCAGCGCGCGCTGGAGCATGCCGACGCGGCGACGCGGCCGTCGCTGACGCTACGGCCGGTGCCCGAACTGCTGGATGCGCTGGACCGGCACTTGCGCCTGCACTGGGCAGTGCGCCAGGCCGGCCAGAGCGAGCAACCGCCGCCGGCCGGCATCGTGCCGGGCGTGGTCTACGAGCGGCACTACGCCCTCAACTGGCTGCTGCACTTCGAAGACGCCGACTGGGACGAGGTGGATACGCCGACGTAAGCGGGGCCGGGGCGCAACCTGCGCCATCACCGCCTGGCAGGGCCCCTCGTCCGGTAGCCGGGCCGGTCGGTGCGTGCATTGCGATCGGCGTGGGCGGCGAGGTGCAGGGGGAATCTCCAAGCGCAGACCGTCGCGCTCAGGCGCCCGCCGCCTCCAGGCGCGCCTGCACCGCGGCCAGCGCCTCCTGCAGCTCGGCGACGGTGGCTTCCAGTGTTTGCACGCGCGCGTCCAGCTCGCTGTTGTCGGCGTTGCTGCGAGGGCCTGGCGCAGCGCGCGCGGCCGCAGCCTGCAACGCCTCCACATCCAGCTCGCCACTGAGCAGATGCGCATAACGCTCTTCGCGCTGGCCGCTGGCGCGCGGCAGTTGCACGGCCAGGCCGCGCTGGGTCAGCCGGTCCAGATGGTGGCGCACGTCGTCGGCATCGTTGAAGCGTGTCAGCCGCTCGCTGCGCGCGAACAGCTCGCCCAGCGTCTGCGGGCCGCGCAGCAGCAACAGACCGATCAGGGCGACCTGCTGGCGGGTCAGGTCCAGCACGCTGCCCAGCCGGTGCTCGTAGCGCTCGGCGCGCGAGGAGAACTGCTGGCGCACCAATCCCAGGGTCTCGAGTTGACGCAGGGCGTGATGCACCACGCCGGTCTGCAGGTTCAGCACCGGCTCGCGTGCGGTCTTCTGGTTGGCGGCCACCTGCGCGGCGTTGACCGTGAGCGGATACGCATCCGGCGTGGTCGCCTCCTTTTCGATCAGGCAGCCGAGCACGCGGGCCTGGGCGGTATCGAGGACGGGCGGGGAAGGTGCATCTGTCATGGGGGCGACTCCGGGGCAATCAGCGCACAAGGATATGCCGTTCCTGCATCGGCGTTCTTCAGGCCACGATCCCGCCGGCGATGCCGGCACCGGCAGCGGAAGCGAAGAGGCGGTCAGGTGCGGAGGCGGTCGGTTGCCCGCAGCGTGCGCAGGCGCATGCAGCACTCGCGCATCGCCATGAACCCTGCGATCGCGATGTCTTCTTCCATGCGCCTGCGGCACTGCCATCAGCGGGAGCGGGCGGTGCGGCGCGAACCCGCTAAAATCGCGGTCTTCATTGCCGCTCCTGTTCTGGTGGATGCCATGCGCCCCTCGCTTTACGCACCCTTGTCCCTGCTCGCCTGCACCGCGCTGGCCCTGAGCGCCTGCAAGCCCGCTGACAAGGAGCTGGCCCAGCGCGCGCAGGACGCCGCCGTGTCCGCCAATGCGGCCGCCACCGCCGCCGCCAAGACCACCCCGCAGCCCGCAGCCGCCAGCGCACCGGCCGGCGACGACAACCTCAATGCGGTGCTGTGGATGCAGCGCTCGGAGGAGTACCGCGCGGTGGCCGAGCAGACCTATCGCGCTGCTGCCGACAAGCTGGACGCTGCGCTGAAGCAGCCCAACTGGGATGCGCTGGTGCCCGAGGAGCGCGGCAATGCCGCCAGCGGGCTGAAGCCGGCGGTGGTGCTGGACGTGGACGAAACGGTGCTGGACAACTCGCCCTACCAGGCGCGCCTGCTGCGCGAGGGCAAGGAATACGACGAGCTGAGCTGGGACCAGTGGGTGGCGGAGAAGAAGGCCACCGCGATCCCGGGCGTGGTGGACTTCGCCAAGGCCGCCAACGCGCGCGGCATCACCCTGATCTACATCTCCAACCGCGCGGTGCACCTCAAGGACGCCACGCTGGCCAACCTGCGCAGCGTCGGGCTGCCGGTGGCCGACGACAGCGTGTTTCTGGGCCTGGGCACGGTGGTCAAGGGCTGCGAGCAGAACGGCAGCGAGAAGAACTGCCGGCGCCAGCTGGCCGGGCAGACGTACCGCGTGCTGATGCAGTTCGGCGACCAGCTCGGCGACTTCGTGCAGGTCACCGCCAACACCGGTCAGGCGCGGGGCGCATTGCTGCAGCAGTACCACGACTGGTTCGGCGAGCGCTGGTGGATGCTGCCCAACCCCAGTTACGGCGGCTGGGAGCCGGCGCAGTTCAACAACGACTACGGCCAGCCCTGGCAGCAGCGCCACGACGCCAAGCGCGCCGCGCTGGAGGTGGCCCGATGAGCCGCGCACCGCTGCCGCTGGCCGCGCATGAGCGGCTGATCTTCGCGCTGGATGTGCCCGGCCACGACGAGGCGATCGCCTGGGTCGACCGCCTGGGCGAGTCGGTGTCCTTCTACAAGATCGGCATGGAACTGCTGGCCTCCGGCGAGTACTTCCAGGTGCTCGACGCCCTGGCCAGGCGCGACAAGCGCGTGTTCGTGGACCTGAAGTTCTTCGACATCCCCGCCACCGTGGCCGGCACCATCCGCCGCCTGGCGCAGTGGCCGGTGAGCTATTGCACCGTGCACGGCTGGCACGCCGGCATGCTGCAGGCCGCCGCCGAGGCCAACCACGGCGACATGCGCCTGCTGGCGGTGACCGTGCTGACCTCGATGGGGCGCCCGGACCTGGCCGCGATGGGCATCGACCGCGAGCCGGTGGAGGTGGTGGTGGAGCGCGCGCTGGCCGCACAGGCGGCCGGCATCGACGGGGTGATCGCCTCCGGCCAGGAAGCCGGCCCGATCCGCAGCGCCACCGGCGCCGGGTTTTCGATCGTCTGCCCCGGCATCCGCCCCGGCGGCCCGGTCGGCGACGACCAGCAACGCACCGTGGGCGTGGCGCAGGCCTTCAACGATGGCGCCGATGCCATCGTGGTCGGCCGCCCGATCCGCCTGGCCACCGATCCGGCCGCCGCGGCGGCTGCGATCCAGGCCGAGATTCAAGCGGCGGTGGCGCAGCGCTGACGGAGCCTCCGGCGCGCGCCGGCCATGTCTAAGCAAGCAAAATCAACAAGTTAAAGCGATAGAATTAAAGTGTTGCTTTAACGTTAAAGCCTGCGTACGATGCCCCTCGTCCGATGTCAGTCGGAAGCTGTGCCACTCATTGTCCACCGGGCTTGTCCCGGTTTTCGAAGGGATCGGGCCTTGTGCCCGATCCTTTTTTTTGCCTGCCGATCGGTGCATGTGGCGATTGCGCCTGCCGTGGCGTCGCTCAGCGCGGCGCAGCCGCCTTGCAGTAGCGATCGATGAACTGCTGGTGGGTGGGCATGACATCCACGCAGTGGCCGATGGTCTGCGCCACGCTGGCCAGGAAGCGTTCGGCGTCGTGATCGGGCACCTGGTCCACCAGCGGGTGGTAACCCTGCGGCAGGATGCCCTGGCCCACCATCACCTGCACCCAGCTGATCTCGGCAAACATCTCCTCGGCATTGCGGTAGAAGCGCCCGCTGTCGCGGAACAGGTCCAGCGTGGTCTGCAGCTCCGGGGTGATCGGCATCGTGCGGCAGTGCCGCCAGAACGCGCTGTCGTCGCGCTCGGTGGCGTGGTAGTGCAGCACCAAAAAATCGCGGATGCGGTCGAACTCGAACGCCAGCCGGTCGTTGTAGCGCTGCACCAGCACCGGGCTGATGCCCTCGCGCGGAAACAGCTCCAGCAGCCGCGAAATGCCGGCCTGGATCAGATGGATGCTGGTCGATTCCAGCGGTTCCAGGAAGCCGCTGGCCAGGCCCAGTGCGACCACATTGCGGTTCCAGAACTGCTTGCGCCGCCCGGTGGTGAAGCGCAGCGGGCGCGGGTCGGCCAGCGGCGTGCCCTCCAGGTTGGCGAGCAGGGTGGTGGCGGCTTCGTCGTCGCTGATGTGCGCGCTGGAATACACATAGCCGTTGCCGGTGCGGTGCTGCAGCGGAATGCGCCACTGCCAGCCGGCCGCGCGCGCGGTGGAGCGCGTGTACGGCGTGGGCGGGCCGACGTTTTCGCTCGGCACCGCCAGTGCACGATCGCACGGCAGCCAATGGGTGAAGTCGTGGTAGCCGGTGTGCAAGGCTTCTTCGATCAACAGCCCGCGGAAGCCCGAGCAGTCGATGAACAGGTCGCCGCTGACGACCTGCCCGGAGGCCAGCTGCAGCGATTGCACGTGGCCGGTGTCCGCATGCAGCTGCACCTGTTCGACCAGGCCCTCGATGCGGGTGACGCCGCGCTGTTCGGAGTAGGTGCGCAAGAAGCGCGCGTACTGCGTGGCATCGAAGTGGTACGCGTAGGCGATGTTGGCCAGCGGCGAATTGGCCGGCACATCGCCGGCCGAGGTCATGAACTTGCCGCGCACCGCAGCCACGGTGTTGAGCGTGTAGGCGCCCAGCGGCTGCGCCTTGCCGCGCGCGCGCTGCTTGATCCAGTACTGGTGGAACGGCAGCAGCCCGAGCGGGTGCCCGATCTGGGTGCCGAAGCCATGGATGTACGACGTGCCGGGGCGCTGCCAGTCGACGAACTCGATGCCGAGCTTGAAGCTGCCCTGGGTCTGGCGGACGAACTCGGCTTCGTCGATGCCAAGCAAATTGTTGAAGGCCTTGATGTGCGGCACGGTGGCCTCGCCGACACCGACGGTGCCGAGCTGTTCGGATTCGATCAGCTGCACCTTGAAGCCGGGGCCAAGCACGCGCGCGAAGGCCGCGGCCGCCATCCAGCCGGCGGTACCGCCGCCGACGATGACGATGTTGCGGAGTGGAGCGGGGAGCATGCGGCGTTCGATCCTGTACAAGAGTGGGAACCGCCAACAAGCGAACGGGGCCAGCTGGCCCCGTCCGGATCATCTGCCTGCACAGCGCAGGCAGATGGCGTTGGGCTGCATCAGAACTTGGCGCCCACTTCCAGCACGACACTACGGGGCACATAGCTGATTTCGCCGTTGTCGACCACGGTGATGTCAGGCTGCAGGCGTCCGTTGCTGCCGAAGCTGTTGTACTGGTACTGGGTGAAGTTCTTGAAGTTGAAGGCGTTGAGCACGTTGATGCGTGCGTTGAGCTTGAAGTCGCCCACCACCGTGAACTCCTTGTTGGCCTGCAGGTCCACGGTGCGGTAGCCCCAGATCTTGCCACCCAGCAGGAACTTGCCATTGCCCGGCGGGGTCACGCCCACGGCCTGGCAGGTGCCGCCATCGGGATCGGTAAAGCCGTAGCAGGCGATCGTGTTGATCGGCTCGGGCGTGGCCAGCACCAACTTGGCGCCGAAGGTCACTCCCCACGGGCCATCGATCGAGCCGGACGCGACGAAGCGATGCGCCGACACGGCATCGGACTTCACGAACGGGTAGTCGCGAATGGTGGCCTTGTCGAACGCGAACGGCTCGTCGATGGTGCGGTTCTGGCGCGCGCTGGTGTGGGTGTAGGACAGGTTCAAGCCCCAGCCCGATTCCTTGGTGTAGGGCTTTTCGGCCGACAGCAACACCTGGCTGCTGCGCTGCTCCAGGCCGTTGTAGCCCAGGATCGTATTGCGGTAGCCCGGCACCGGCTCGCCCCAGGGCACGCTGCCGGTGGCGTCGAAGTACGCACCATCGGGGTAGCGGTTGACCAGGCTCATCACCAGGCCGTCATAGGCCAGCACGCGCTGGAAGGTCACGTCGGTCAACCAGTCGCCGACCTGGTTGCTGATACCGATGCTGTACTGGTCGCTGTACGGGGTCTTGAGCTTGTTCTTGAACATGAAAAGCTCGGAGCTGTCACTGGTGCCATCGATCGTATTGAGCTGATCGATGCCGGTGAAATATGCCGGGTTCCACGCCGTGCACGCACGGTCGTCGCGGAAGCAGCTTTGCCCGCTGGCAGCATCGCTGAAGTACACCACCACCGGTGACAGCGCCGCCTTGACCGATTCCAGTGCGAGCTGCTCGAACAGGTTGCGATCGTAGGAGCGACCGGCGCCGCCATGCAGCACCGCGCTCTCGTCGCCGAAGAAGTCATACGAGAAGCCGAAGCGCGGTGCCCAGGCGTCCTTGAAATTCTTGCGGTTGTTGCCGGTGCTGATGTAGTCGGCCACGTTGATGCCGCTGGGCAGCAGACGGTTGGCCCACGGTTGACCCGGGTTGTCGGGGTCGTCCGAATACAGCGCATTGATGAACGGCTGCGAGGTCACGAAGTCGGTGTAGGCCGGGGTGTCCTCATAGTCGTAACGCACGCCGATGTTGAGCATCAGCTTGTCGTTCACTGCCCAGTCGTCCTGCAGGTAGATGCCGTACTGCTTGGACGGCGATTCCACCACCGGCACCTGACCGGGATTGTCGAACGCACGGATATAGCGCACCTGGAAGGGAACCGGCGCAACACCGTTCTGACCGACTTCATAGCTGAACTGCGGGTTGAGCGAACTGGACTCGCGCGACGTCAGCTTGATGTCGCGATAGGTCACACCGGTCTTGATGGTGTGCTCGCCATGCCACTGCAGTGCGTTGAAGGTCAGATCGTTCTGGAACGACCAGCCCTTCTGGCTACGTAGCTTGAAGTCTTCGCCGCTGGCGGCGCCGGTGTTGAGGAAGACCCACTGGCGCGGATCGGCCTGCGTCCGGTCGATGTAGGTATAGATGGAGCCGTTGCCGATGCCGCGCGGTGTCGGCACGTTGCGCGAATCCTCGGTGGTGAGGATGGCTTCGTTGAACCAGCTGTCGGCGCTGTGCTGCCAACGCAGGCTGGTGCGCTTGTCCTTGTTGATCTTGTCCACTGCGCGGACGGGCGCGTTCTGGCCGCCGACGTTGCTGACCTGGGTTTCGTCGCGGTACTGCGTGGCCAGCTCGATGCGGTCGTTATCGGTCGGCTCGAAGTCGATCTTGCCGAAGTACAGGTCTTCGGTGAACGGCATGTTGGACGCGCCGTACTGGTCGCGCAGATTGGACGGCAGCAGGCCGACGAACGGCGCCGCTTCGGCGCTTGGCTGCACGCTCTTGGGCGCCACGTTGTCCTTGCCTTCGTAGGCGAAGAAGAAATGCATGCGGTCCTGGATCAGCGGGCCGCCGATCGCAACGCCGTATTCCTTGGTCTGCGAGTCCACCTTTCCATCTTCTTCGTCCGGGCGCTTCTCACGCAGATCCTGATTGGTGAAGCGATAGAACGCCTCGCCATGGAACTCGTTGGTGCCGGACTTGGTGGCCGCGGTGATCGCCGCGCCACTGATCTGGCCGTATTCGGCCTTGTAGTTGGAGGTGATCACCTTGTACTCGCCGATGGCGAGCTGCGGGAACGGATTGCCCTGGGTCTCGTCCTGCCCGGCAATACCGCCACCGGAGACATAGCTCTTCTGGCTCACGCCGTCGATGTACAGGTTGCTGGAACTGGCGTTGGACGCACCGCCGCGCAACTTGGTGTTGCCGTCCTGGTCGATGGTGAACACCATGCCCGGCACGGTGTCGGCGAACTCCAGGAAGTTGCGCGTGGCCTGCGGCAGCTGCTGGATCTGCCGCAGCGAAACCGTATTACCCACCTCCGATGTCTTGACGTCGCGGATCATCGGCGCGCTGACCGTCACCGTGTCCAGCGTGGTCGCATCGCCGGCCGGCGCTGCCGCCGCCTCGGTGCCGAGATCGACGGTGGCGCTGGAGGCCACCGACAGGGTCACCGTGCGGCTGACGCCGTTGGATTCGACGGTGTAGGTGCCCGGTTGCAGGCCGACGATGGTGTAGTTGCCGTTCGCATTGACCGGTGCACGTCGCACCGAGCCGGTGGCGACATTGGTGACGACGACCTCGCTGCCGCTCTGCGCGGAAGCGACCTGGCCGCGCAAGGTGGCGTTGCTGGACTGTGCCATGGCCGGGGTGGTGGCGAACAACGAGGCAGCCAGGGCGCAGCACAACAGGCTGCGTGCCGGCAGGGTGGAGACGGTGCGGTGAGTCTTCATGACTTTCCCCCTCCCAGGGGTAAAGCGCGAACCAGTGAAGTGACTGGCGCGTCGAGGTTGGTGCTTGGTGTGGATGGAACGGGTACAGCGGCAACAGACAGCAGGGACGGCAAACACAACAAAAAAACGATCGCCGATGGGAGCGTGCTGGCTGCAGCATCGCGCGCATCGCGCGCCGCGCCACAGCAACACACCGCAATCGGGACGATGCAACAAGCCTGCAGGCGGCCCCTCCCCATTGCCGTGGGGCCGATGCAGCTTAAGCAGCGGGGGTGGCACCGGCGCCGGGACGCCGGATGCCGCCAACGCCGCCGTTACCAGATGATGCGTGCGCTCATGAACAAGGTCCGTGGCGGGGTGGACATCGCGCCGTACTGGTTGATGCGCACGCGCGGGTCGTACACGCCGGCACTGCCCCAGTCGATGCTGTACTGATCGTAGTTGCGGAAGTTCAGCGCATTGATCAGGTCGCCGCGCACCTGCACGGTGACCGCGTCGGTGATATGCATGTCCTTGGACAACGACAGGTCCAGCTGGCGGGTGCCGAAGATGTCGCCGCCGGCGATGAACTTGCCGCCGGGCGCATCCACCGACACCACGCGGATATTGTCCGAACTGGGGCCGCCGTACTGGTCGTAGGAGATCGCCTCGTTGCGTGGCGGCACCGTGGCCAGGGTCAGCTTGGCCGAGCCGCTGATGCCCCAGAACAGGTCGTAGATGCCGGTCAGTACCAGGCGGTGGCGCGGTACTGCATTGAGGTCCAGGAACGGGTAGTCGGCGATGGTGGCCGCATCGAAGCCGTAGCGATCGTCGTTGCCGCGATTGCCGCGTGCACGCGAGAACGTATACGCCGCGGTCAGGCCCCAGCCGCTTTCCTGCGTATAGGCCTTGTCCGCCGACAGCAGCAGCTGGCCGGTCTTGGTCTCCACACCGTTGTTGCCGATGATCAGGTTGCCGAAGCCCTGGGGCCGTTGCTCGAACGCCTGGGCGCCGTTCTGGAAGAAATCGCCGTTGGCATAGCGGTTGCCCAGGGTGAAGATGAAGCCGTCCTTGCTGTGGATATAGGACAGCGTGGCGGAGGTGTTCCACTCGCCCAGCTGGGTACGCAGGCCCAGTGAGTACTGGTCCGCGTACGGCGTCTTCAGATCGTTGTTGAGCAGGTTGATCTCGCCGTTGCGCACGCGCGCATCGACCAGGTTGCCCAGGCTGTCGGGGTTGCTCACATACGCCGGATCGAACGCGGTGCAGGTGCCCGGCGCCGGGACGCAGTCGGTGGGTCCGGCAAAGCGGATCGTGTACTGCGCCAGCGCGGATTTGATCTGCTCCAGGCCCATCACGTCGAACAGGTTGCGGTCGTAGCTGCGGCCGGCACCGCCGAACAGCACCAGCGACTCGTCGCCGCGGAAGTCGTAGGAAAAGCCAAGCCGCGGTGCGAAGTTGTTGTTGTCCTGCTTGCGATTGCGGCCGTTGCTGATGTAGTCGTTGATGTTCACCCCGCCCTTGGCCAGCTGCTCGGCGTAGGTGGCGCTCACCGCCGGATCGGTGCCGGGGCCGTTCAAGGCCGCTACCACTTCCGGCGGGGTCACGTTGTCCAGGTACGAGGGAATCTTTTCGCCATCCCAGCGCACGCCGAGGTTCAACTGCAGCTTGTCGTTGACGTCCCAATCGTCCTGGATGTACAGGCCCAGCTGCTTGCTGGTGGTGGTCACCGACGGTGCGGCGCCGGCGAACGGCAGGTTGAAGCGCACCTGGTAGGGAACGGCCGAGGTGCCGACGCCATCGCCCACTGCGTAATAGAACGACGGATTGACTGCCGAGTTCTCGCTCTGGGTCAGCTCCACTTCCTTGTACTTCACGCCCATCTTGATGACGTGGTTGCCGTGCCACTCGAGGTTGTTGAAGGTCAGGTCGTTCTGGAAGCTGGGACCCTTCTGGCCCTTGCGCTGGATCGCCAGGCCGCTGGTGGCGCCGTCGTTGAGCAGCACGTCGTCTTCGGCGATGCCGCGCGTGTACACGGTCTGGCTGCCCAAGGTGTAGGCGGTGGGATTGAACAGCACGTCCTCGTAGGACACACGCGCTTCGTTGACGTAGCGCTCGCCGTAATGCTGCCAGCGCAGGTCGACGCGTTTTTCGGTATTGAGGTTGATCTTGGAGGCGATCGCGGTGGTCTGGCCGCCAACGCTGTCGCGGCTTTCCTCGTCGCGATACTTGCCGGTCAGTTCCAGACGATCGTTTTCGCCGATGTCCCAGTCGACCTTGCCGAAGTACAGGTCTTCGTTGAACGGGCGGGTCACCGAGCCCAGCCGGCCCTGCACGCCGGCCGGCAGGTCGTCGCTGAGCGCGCTGAAGCGGTCGGGCACGGCCACCGGATCGGCCGAGACCTCGAAGCCCTTGCCCTCGTAGCTGAAGAAGAAGTGCGCCTTGTCCTGCACGATCGGCCCGCTCAGCGCGAAGCCGTATTCGTCCTGGTGGGTCTTGCGCTTGCTGCCGTCGGCGTTGGGCGCGCCGGCGCGCTCGTCGGGCTGGCGCGCGCGGAAATCGGTGTTGCTGGTGCGCCCGAAGATCTCGCCGTGGAATTCGTTGCCGCCGGACTTGGTCGAGGCCACGATCGCCGCCGAACCGACCTGGTCGAACTCGGCCTTGTAGTTGGAGGTGATGACCTTGTACTCGCCGATGGCCAGCTGCGGGAACGGGTTGCCCGCGCTCTGCTCCTGCCCGGACACGCCGCCGAACAGGTAGCTCTTCTGGCCGACGCCGTCGATGTAGACGTTCACCGCCGAGCTGCCCTGCGCGCCGCCGCGGATCTGGCTGTTGCCGTTGGAGTTGGTCTCGAACTGCATGCCCGGCACGGTGTCGGCGAACTCCAGGAAGTTGCGCGTCAGCTGCGGCACGGTGCTGATCTGCTTCAGCGACACGTTGGTGCCCACTTCGGACGTCTTAACCTCCTGCAGCGTGGTGGCGGTGACCTGCACCGCATCCAGCGTGGTGGCATCGCCGGCAGGCGCCGCCGCCGCGCCGCCGCCCAGGTTCAAGGTGACCGACGAGGCCACCGACAGGGTCACGGTCTGTTCGCTGCCGGGGCCGGCGTCCACCTTGTAGGTGCCCGGAGGCAGGCCGACCAGCGCGTAGCTGCCGTCGGCGCCGGTGGGCACGCGCCGGACGGCGCCGCTGGCGACATTGGTCGCGGTCACGGTGGTGCCGGCCTGCGCCGAAGCGACCTGGCCGCGCAAGGTGGCGTTGCTGGACTGGGCCATGGCCGGGGTGCTGGCCAGCAACGAGGCGGCAAGGGCGCAGCACAACAGGCTGCGCGCCGGCAGGGTGGAGACAGTGCGGTAATGCTTCATGACTTTCCCCCTCCCAGGGGTAAAGCGCGAACCAGCGAAGTGGCTGGCGCGTCGGTACGGCGTAAAGCGGGACAGCTGGCAACAACGGCAGGGACTGCAAGCAACACACGTTCGGCAAGGCGCGGTGGCGCGTCTCAGGTGGGAGGCGCCGCACGCGGCGCGCTGGATGCGCGCACGATCAGTTCGGGCACCATCTCCGAGAACGCCGGCGGTGCGGCGTCGGGGGGCGGTGCAGGCGCATCGGCCAGTTGCTGGCCCAGCAGCAACTGCAATGCGCGTGCGCCCAGCCCGGCGATATCCACCCGCATGGTGGTCAGTGCCGGCAGCACGTAGCGCGCCATCGGCACGTCGTCGAAGCCGGCCAGCGCGATGTCCTGCGGCACCTTCAGCCCGGCATGGCCAAGCGCGAACAGGCAGCCCAGCGCCATCATGTCGTTGGCCGCGAACACCGCATCCGGGCGGGTGTCCTGCGCCAGCGTCTGGCCGGCGCGGTAGCCGGACTCTTCGTCGAAGTTGCCCGGCAGCACCCACGGCTGCGCGTCGGCATCCAGCGCCAGCTCGTCGCGGTAGCCGCGCAGACGCTCGTGCGCATCGAAGTTGTCGGCCGGCCCGGCGATGAAGGCGATGCGGCGGTGGCCGCTGTCGCGCAGATGCCGCGTCATCATCCGCGCGCCGCCGTAGTTGTCCACGTTGAGCACCGGGCGCTGGCTGGCGGTGCCGGCGCAGTTGAGCAGCACCGCGGGCAGGCCGCCGGGCAGGGCATCCTCGTGCACGCCGGAGTCGCCCAGCGAGGGCGACATCACCACCACCCCGTCCACGCGCCCGGGCAGGCGTTCCAGCGCCTTGCGCTGCGCCTGCGGGTCGCCGTGCGAGCTGGACACCAGCAGGTGGTAGCCCTGCTCGCGCGCCACCTGGTCGATGCCGCGGATCAATTCGGAAAAGAATTCGCCATGCAGGTCCGGCAGCACCACCCCGATGGTGTGGGTGCGCCGGCTGCTGAGGCTGCGCGCGGCGTGATGCGGGATGTAATGCAGCGCACGGGCCACCTGCAGCACGCGTTCGCGCACCGATTCGGCCACGTGCTGATGTCCGTTCATGGTGCGCGAGACCGTTGCCACCGACACCTGCGCTTCGCGCGCGACGTCCTTGATGGTGACGCTGCCGCCTTCGGAGCGTGGCCGACTCATGGCAAAACCTCCAGGACAACGCGGTTGCCGGCGCGCGCCGGGTAGGGGCGCACGGTCCGCTGGCGCAGAACGTTCGTGTCACACATGCACATGAATGACATCGGCCCCAACCGATGGCGACCTCAGAGCGAGATGGCGCGCACGCTAGCAGGAACTGCAAGCGCTTACATGATGCGCTGCACCATTGCGCCAAATGCACGTGGCACAAGGGCTTGGCGACATCACCTGGACAAGTTTGTCCGCAAGGGACAATAGCAGTCAATGTCGGACACCGGACGACATCGTGCGTGGAACTACGAAAACCTAACATTTTGTACCGTACCCGGGCGCACGGTTGTCGCGCGCCTTGCCGCCAGTGCGTTCAGCCAGCAAGATGCGCCGATCGATCAGGGGGAACAGCGTGCGCATGTCGCCATCCACCGTCCGCGCCGGCCGGTTCCAGTCCATCGCGTGGGTGCTGCTGGCAGCGCTGTGCGTCAGCAGCTGCCAGCGTACGGACAAGACCGCCGCATTGCCGGGCGCCAGCGCCGAGCCGGCTGCGGCGATGCAGTCGATGACCCTGCCATTGCGGCGCAACGACCTGGTCGCCTATGCGCGGATCCGGGTCACCCCTGCGCAATACACCCGGCTGGAAGCGGCCTGGCGCAGCGGCGCCAGCCGTTGGCCGCTGACCGAGCTGCCGTTGCCCAACGAGGTCGGCAGCCTGCTCGGGACTTTGTCCGCGCCCGGCGCCGAGCGCCAGCTGCAGCAGGCCTTCGATGCGCAGCTGGCCGGCCAGGCGCAGGGCATCCGCCAGGCCGCGCAGTCGCTGGGCCAGTTCGGCGTGCAATACCTGCGCAGCCGCAGCGACTACCAGCCCGAGCAGCGCGCCCACTACGTGCAGCTGGTCGATGCCCTGAGCGCCTGGGCCGCCACCGCGCCGCTGGCCGATCGCGCGCGCGCCAAGGCCAGCATCACCGACCTGGTGACCGCCGCCCGTGCCACCGGCATCGGCTCGGACGCCGATCTGCAGCGGCTGGGGATGGAAGAGAGCCTGCGCCGGCTTGGGCCGTTCTGGGCCGCGGCCAAGCAGGTGCTGGAGCGTTACGGCCTGTCACTGGACGGCAGCCTGGATGCGCTGCGCACCGGCCTGATCAGCCAGGACGGCGACCGCGCCCAGGTGCGGCTGCGCTATCCGCTGGCCGCGCACGACATCGACCTGAGCATCGCCCTGATCAAGCGCGACGGCCACTGGTACCAGCAGCAGACCCAGGACGAGGTCCAGGCGCTGCTCGACGCCGCGCCGCCGGCCGCGCCCGTACCCGATGCCGCGGCAACGCCTGACACCCCGGCGGCCGCGCCCGCCACGCCCGCCGCCACCGGGCAGCGCCCGGCTGGGCGATAATGACCGTGATGCCAGACCAGAATCCCCTGCCGTTCCCGGACGGCCAGCCCGCCCCGCCCAGCGCTGCCGCCGCCGATCTCGGCGCCACGGCCGCCGCATTGCCGACCGCCACACCGGTTCCGCCGGAGGTTGCGCCGTCGATCGCGCCTGCCGTCGCCGCCGCCCGCAACGCCAAGCGCCCGTGGTGGGCGCGCCTGCTCGGCCGGCTCGCCGACCCCTGGCTGAGCCTGACCATCGAACCGGACCAACCGAGCCGCTACGACGACGGCACGCCGGTGGTCTATGTGCTGGAGGACTACGGCCTGTCCAGCGCGCTGATCCTGGACAAGGCCTGCCGCGAAGCGGGGCTGCCCTCGCCGCTGGTGCCGCTGCCGGGCGACCCGCTGCAGCGCAAGCGCGCCTACCTGGCGCTGTCGCGGCGCAGCAGCAGCAACTCGCTGATCCCCGAGCAGCGCGGCGGCAAGACCCATTCCGATTCGCTGGCCAAGCTGCTGCAGGCGCACCGCGTGCGTGCCGACCTGGACGTGCACCTGGTGCCGGTGTCGATCTTCGTCGGCCGCGCGCCGGACAAGCAGAGCGGCTGGTTCGCGGTGCTGTTCTCGGAAAACTGGGCGCTGGTCGGCCGCTTCCGGCGGCTGCTTGCGGTGCTGCTCAACGGCCGCACCACCATCGTGCGCTTCGCCCCGCCGATTTCGCTGCGCCAGACCATGGCCGAGGGCCTGCCGCCCGAGCGCACCCTGCGCAAGCTGCAGCGCGTGTTGCGCACCCACTTCCGGCGCATCCGCGAGGCGGTCATCGGGCCGGACCTGTCCACCCGCCGCCTGCTGGTGGACCAGGTGCTGGCCGCCGACTCGGTGCGCGAGGCCATCGCCACCCAGGCCAAGCGCGACAACTCCAAGCCGGTCGATGCCTGGCGCAAGGCGCACGCCTACGCCTGGGAAATCGCCGCCGACTATTCCAGCCCGGTGGTGCGCTCGGCCAGCTTCCTGCTCACCCACGTGTGGAACCGCATCTACGCCGGCGTGCTGGTGCACCACCTGGACAAGCTCAAGCAGGCCGCGCCCGGGCACGAAGTGGTCTACGTGCCCAGCCACCGCAGCCACATGGATTACCTGCTGCTGAGCTACCTGCTGTACGAACGCGGCATCGTGCCGCCGCACATCGTGGCCGGCATCAACCTCAACCTGCCGGTGGTGGGCACGCTGCTGCGCAAGGGCGGGGCGTTCTTCATCCGCCGCTCCATCAAGGGCAACGCGCTGTATTCGGCGGTGCTGAGCGAATACGTGGCCCAGCTGGTGGCCGGCGGCTATTCGATCGAATACTTCGTCGAAGGCGGGCGCTCGCGCACCGGGCGCCTGCTGCAGCCCAAGGGCGGCATGATCGCGATGACCTTGCGTGCCTACCTGCGCCAGCCGCGCAAGCCGGTGCTGTTCCAGCCGGTCTACATCGGCTACGAGAAGCTGATGGAAGGCAACAGCTACCTGGACGAGCTCACCGGCCGGCCGAAGGAAAAGGAATCGATCTGGGGCCTGCTGTGGTCCATCCCCAAGGTGCTCAAGCAGAACTACGGCCAGGTGGTGGTGAACTTCGGCGAGCCGATCGCGCTCAACGACGTGCTGGCCAGGCACGCGCCCGATTGGGACGGCCAACCGCTGCCCGACGACGAAAAACCCACCTGGCTGGCACCGGCGGTGGACACGCTGTCCACCCAGATCCAGACCCGCATCAACTGCGCCGCCGACGTCAATCCGATCAACCTGCTGGCGCTGGCGCTGCTGTCCACGCCCAAGCATGCGATGGGCGAGGCCGACCTGATCGCGCAGATCGAGTTGTGCAAGAAGCTGCTGGCGGAAATGCCGTATTCGGACCGCGTCACCGTCACCCCGCACACCCCGGCGCGCATCATCACCCACGCCGAAGAGATCAACGTGCTCACGCGCGTGTCGCATCCGCTGGGCGATGTGCTGAGCGTCAGCGGCGACACCGCGGTGCTGCTGAGCTACTTCCGCAACAACGTGCTGCACCTGTTCACCGCGTCCTCGTGGGTGGCCTGCTGCTTCCAGAACAACCGCCGCATGAGCCGCGCCGGCCTGATCCGCCTGGGCCGCACGGTGTACCCGTTCCTGCAGGCCGAGCTGTTCCTGCCGTGGAGCGAGGACCGCTTTGCCGAGCGCATCGAGCAGACCATCGACATGTTCGTGCGCGAGGGCCTGCTGCTCAACGTCACCGACGACGATGGCGGCATCCTGGCGCGCAACACCGGGCAGACCGATGAAGTGTTCCGCCTGCGGGCGATCGGCCATTCGCTGCAGCAGGCCTTCGAGCGCTATTACATCGCCATTTCGGTGCTGGTGAAGAACGGCCCCGGCGTGCTCGGCGCCGGCGAACTGGAAAGCCTGTGCCAGCAGGCCGCGCAACGCCTGAGCCTGTTGTACGCCCCGGCCGCCCCGGAATTTTTCGACAAGACCCTGTTCCGCAGCTTCATCCAGAAACTGCGCGAGTTGCGCCTGGTGTGGCCGGACGAGAACAGCAAGCTGCTGTTCGACGAGCGCCTGGATGCCTGGGCCAAGGATGCCAAGTTCATCCTTGGCCGCGAACTGCGCCACACCATCGAGCGGGTCAGCCCCGAAGCGGTCAAGCCGGATGTGGTGCTGCCGCCGGCCGAGTAAGGCGGCGCTACAGACGCCAGCGCCTCCCTGCGGTAGGTGATGCGGACGACGGTAGCGCACCAGCAAGGAAAGGAAGCGCAGGTGCGCACGACGCCTTCCTTCTCCCTCCGGGAGAAGGTGCCCGAAGGGCGGGTGAGGGCAGTCAGCATGCAACCCCCCGGCGCTGCAGCAGACCAGAGTCACTTCTGGCGTCCTCCACTGACGCCCGCAACTTCACACAACAGTTCCGCCCGTTTCATCCTCCGCTTGCGGCCGTGCCGATAGCATCGCGCCACCTTTCATCACGATCGGGTGCGTTGGACCACCGGCGTGCCCGGCAGGAGATTCCATGCGCGCAGCCATCCACACCCAATTCGGCGACCCTGCCAAGGTGCTCGAACTCGGCCAGCGGCCCACCCCGCAACCCGGCAAGGGCCAGGTGCGCATCGCCATGCGTCGCTCGCCGATCCACAACCACGACCTGTGGACGGTGCGCGGCAATTACGGCTACAAGCCCGAGCTGCCGGCCATCGGCGGCAGCGAAGCGGCAGGCGTGATCGACGCACTCGGCGAAGGTGTCGACGGCCTGCAGATCGGCCAGCGCGTGGTCGCCGCTGGCGTGCATGAAAGCTGGGCGGAGTACTTCCTCGCCGATGCCTCTGGCGTGGTGCCGCTGCCCGACGCGCTCGACGACGACCGCGGCTGCCAGCTGATCGCCATGCCGCTGAGCGCCTTGATGCTGATCGAGTTCCTGCAGGTCGAAAAAGGCGACTGGATCGTGCAGAACACCGCCAACGGCGCGGTCGGCAAGACCGTGGCCATGCTCGCCGCCGTACGCGGCATCAACGTGATCAACCTGGTGCGCCGCGATGCCGGCGTGGACGAGTTGCAGGCGCTGGGCATTGGCAATGCAGTCTCCACCGCGCAGGAAGGCTGGCAGGACACCGCGCGCGCGCTGGCCGGCGACGCACCCATCGTGCGCGCGATCGACTCGGTTGCCGGCAGCGCGGCCGGCGAGCTGATGGGGCTGCTGGCCGAAGGCGGCGAGCTGGTCTCGTTCGGCTCGATGACTGGCGAGCCGTTGCAGATTTCCACCGGCGATGTGATCTTCAAGCAGGCCAGCGTGCGCGGCTTCTGGGGCAGCAAGGTCATGGCCGCCACCAAGCCCGAGGACAAGCGCCGCATGATCGGCGAACTGCTCAAGGCCGCCGTCGATGGCTGCCTGGCCCTGCCGGTGGAAGCGGTGTTCGACCTGGAAGACGCCGCCAAGGCCGCCGCAGCCAGCGCCGAGCCGGGCCGCCGCGGCAAGATCCTGCTGCGGGCAGGCTGAGCGCTGCACGCAGGGAGTCTGATTGTCTCGCCTTGGCGCTTCCTTCTCCCGCTGGCGGGGGAGGTGCCCGAAGGGCGCATGCGGGAAACGCAGCGACAGTTGGTCAACGTCTGCGGACTCGCAGTCAGGCGGTTACGTGCGCGCAACGCCACGCCAAGGCCACGCTTGCTCCACCAGCCATGACACGCCGCGTCCCCCATCGCGAATCACATGTCGCGCATTCGCAGCCCCGCCAGCCAATCTGCTTACAGGCACCGTAGAAGCACGCCTGAGCGCGACGGGCCTTCCAGGGGAACGCCTCATCGCGCCCAGGTGCGCTCCTACGCAGGGGAATTGGCCCCAAGAGCGGGCAGACGCCGCGATCAGCGCGCAAGGGTCGACAAGCGAACCCAACTGCAGGCATGGCCTCACGCCGGCTCGTCAGGCACCAGCTCCATCTCCAGCCGCGTGATGCAGTCCTTGAGATGCAGCTTGCGCTTCTTCAGGCGCTTCATCTGCAGCTCGTCCTCCAGGTTCGCGGGCACGCGCTGGATCTCCTCGTCCAACGCGCGGTGGGCGCGTCGCAACTCGGCGATCTGCTCGGCGATCTCGGCGGGTGAGAGGGTTTCCACGGCTCCGAGCATACACAACCGCGGCCCGGTCGCGTCACCTGCTTGCCAAGCCGCTTGAGGCTGCGACAACGCCGGCGCGCCGCCGGGGAAGCGGGCGGCGCACCCGATCCGCTCGTTGCCGCGCGGCCACGTCCGTCGAGAAAGGAGCCTTACGATGCGCCTGCGGTCTTCCCTGCCGGCCCTGAGACTGCTCGCCGCCGCCAACCCGGCCAGCGCCGCCGACAACGCAATGTCTGACAATTTCGACCTTGTGGATAAGGCAGCGGTGCGCCTATCGTCCACAAGCTGATGAAAGGTCTGGTAACAAGGCAGGATGATGTCACGCCCACGATGTGGAGCGTGGTCAGAGACCTCACAAGCAATGGCGACCGGAGGACATGCCCCAACCACATGGAGTTTTCACCATTGTCTGAAGTGACCTGTGATCAGCATGGATGCTCAGTCGGTTGCTCTGGATGGCGCCCACCCTGCATGCGGTTGCATGGTCACCACGCGACTCCAGTCGCGCGTCTGATTGGATTCGGGTGCTGAAGCCGGCGGCCAGACGACGGGTCTTGCTGCCTCTGCCCTACCTGCGATAACCGCGCTGCTCAGCGAGCCTCCTGCTCTGCCTGAGTACCTGCTCTCCAGTGCCGCTGGCGGCGCGCCATTGCTACGTCGCGTATGAATACCTGGTAAGAGCCAGGCGCTAGAATTCCTCCTCGGCCAATTGGCCGCAAAAAAATCCAAACCCCCATGCAACGACATCCGGACCTGTATCCCAACGACGACAACGGCGACACCCTCTGGCACATTGCCCAGCAAGGGGTGGATCTATCCAAGCCACGCGAGATTGCGTTCTCCGTGGTCTTCCCCACGAAGGAGTCGGCACTGGAGTTCTCGGTGACGCTGCTGCGCTTCGAGCAGAAGGTGCGTTGCTGCCACTACCCGGACAACACGGCGTTTCCGATGGACGTGACGGTGTATCCGACCATGATCCCAACGTACAAGGCGATTTCGGCGTTCGAGGAAGAGCTGGCAGCCGAAGCCAAGCCGCTGGGTGGCTTGAATGACGGGTGGGAATTTTCCGTGGATGACAAGAACGTCTGACGCGCACGGCATGTAAGCGCCTGCGATGCGGTCACTGCATCGCTGGGCGCGGTCGCAGTTTTTTTTCCGCAGCGGCGCTTTACCGCGTCAGCGCTGCGACTGCGGGACGCGGCGCAGCTGCGAGACGTCGTAGCCCATGGCGGCGATACGTTGGACGGCCTGCTGATAGTCGGCCTCGGAGACCTGCGGCGTGCGCGCCATATACCAGACGTAATCGCGCTTGCTGCGTGCCACGATGGTCTGCGAATAGTCTGCATCGCGCCAGGCGATCACGTACTCGGCCTTGAACGGCCAGAAGAATTGCATGCTCCACAGCGTGCCATTGCCCTCCTTCGCCACCCGGCCGATCGGATGCATGGACTTGAGCGGTGCCTCGAAACTTCCCTTGCGGTAGGTAAACGTGGTCTGGATGCGGCCATCCGGTCGCAGCGCATAGCGCTCGACGGCATCGTAGGCCTTGCGCTCGGGCCGGGTGGGAATGTGCGCGATCACGTACCAGTCGCCCATGAAGCGCGGCACGTCCACGCTGTCTGCGCGCGGCAAGGCGGAGCGCGACTCACCGCCGCTGGCACTTCCGTGGGCCGCGAGCGTCAGTAACAACAGCATCGAACCATGTCGCATGACAATCTCCACCTAAAAGAAACACGTACATGCCCTACGGAGTTGCCATGCGTGCGGATGCAACCCCATGCGATGCAGTTCCGCACTGGCGCACGCCGGCCTGCCGTGCCAGTGAGGCGACGGTAACGTCCAACATGTCATGGCCGCGTTGAAGAGCGAGGCCGACGCGTCGCGCACGCCAGGAGATGCTCGATCAAAGACTTGAGCGCTGGGGCGACGATCGGCCGCAGTAGGATCACGACGTGCTTTGAAAGCATCGCGGTGACAGGACGTGTCGTTCAGTGCCGGCGGTGGAGCCATGACGCGCTGGTGGACGTTCCGGGAAGCAGGAGCGCAACGACATTCACCAGGGTGACACCGCGTCTTCGCCATATGGATAAATCGTCGCAATCCTTCCGTCGGCATCATGCTGCAACGGTGCCATCTTGATGCTGCGCAGATGTGTCTGCCCGCCCGACAAGACAGCGTCGTGATAGAACAGATACCACTGGCCTTCGAACGCACAGATGGAGTGATGCGTGGTCCAGCCGATCACCGGTGCGAGCAGCACGCCCTGGTAGACGAATGGCCCGTACGGGGAGTCGCTGGTGGCGTAGCAGATCAGGTGGGTGTCGCCGGTAGAGTAGGACAGGTAATAGCGGCCCGCATGGCGATGCACCCAGGGGCCTTCGAAGAAGCGGCGGGTGTGGTCGCCGGCGCGGAGCGGGGCGCCGTGTTCGTCGAGGATGACGATCTCGCGGGTGGGCTCTGCCAGTTGCGTCATGTCCTCGCGCAGGCGGGCGACGCGCGGGCCGAGCGCAGGCGCAGCGTCGTCAGGTTCCTGATGGGTCGGCGCGTAGACATTATCGCGGTAGTGCTGCAGCTGGCCGCCCCAGATGCCGCCGAAGTACAGGTAATGCGCGCCGTCGTCGTCGGCCAGGACGGCCGGGTCGATCGAGTAGGTGCCGGCGATGGGTTCGGGCTCGGCGACGAACGGGCCTTGCGGACCATCGCCGACCGCCACGCCGATCTGGAAGATGCCGTCGGCACGTTTGGCGGGAAAATACAGGTAGGTCTTGCCGTCGCGCTGCGCGGCATCCGGTGCCCACATCTGGCGCTGTGCCCAGGGCACGTCGCGCACGTGCAGCACCTGCCCCAGGTCTTCCACCGGCGCGTGCGGATGCGCCATGCGCAGCACGTGGTAGTCGGCCATGTCGAAGTGCGAGCCGTCGTCGCTGAAGGCAACGCCGGCATCGATGTCGTGCGAGGGGTAGATGTACAGCGCGCCGTCGAACACGTGTGCGGACGGGTCGGCGGTGTAGAGGTGGGTGACCAGAGGTGCGGAAATGGCGGTGCGCGCCAGCGCCTGCAGTGCAGCGGTGTGCAGTTCATCGGACATGCGCGTACCTGTGCATGAGGTGGGAGGAGGGAGTCAGGGGGAAGCGAGTGGTGCGGCCTGACGGCGCAGGCCCAGCTCGTGTTCGATGCGGGTTTCCAGCGTCTTGTCGATCTCGTACAGCGCCAGCAACGCGGTGCCGAGCAGGAACGGGATGGACGCATACACGCTGATGGCCAGGCGAATGCCGCTCGTCACCGCAGCGCCTTGCAGCGGCAGGGCGGCGTCGTAGCCATAGAAGGCCAGGATGCCGGCGACCAGGGCGCCGCCGACGCTCAGGCCGATCTTCAGCCCGCACAACATCGCCGAGAAGATGATCGCGGTGGCGCGGCGGTGGTTCTTCCACTCCGAGTAGTCGGCCACGTCGGCGATCATCGCCCACAGCAGCGGGATGGTGATGCCGTAGAAGAAGCCATGCAGCACATAGGAGGCGAACACCCAGCCGATCGCCGCCGGCGGATACACATAGAACGCCAGCAAAAAAAGCGTGGAAACCAGCAGCGCGCCGCCGAACACATTGCGCTTGCCGTGGCGGTCGGCCAGGCGTTTGGAAAAGCCGATGCCCACGATCATCGCCAGGATGCCGCCGGCACTGAACACGCTGAAGGCCGAGGTCGGTGCGTCCTGCGGCCATTGCAGTGCGCTCATGCCAGCGCCGGTGAGCACGCTATTGATTGCAGCGATGAAGCGGTTGAAGCCGGCATTGTCGAGGAACTGCGCCAGCGCGCCGGCATCGAGGTAGTACTTGAAGTAGTAGATGTACATCCCGCCCTTCATGGCGAGATTGATGAAGACCAGGATGGTCAGCGCCAGCATCACCAGCCAGGGCTTGTTGCGGACCAGGTCGGTAAGGTCCTGGCGCACGCTGGTGCGTTGTTCGGCGATCGGCAGCACGCGCTCGCGCGTGGTGAAAAAGGTGATCAAAAAGCACAGCGTGCCGACGGCGGCGAACAGCGCCATGGTGTTGCGAAAGCCCTGCGCCTTGTCGCCATTGCCCAGGATCAGCACCAGCGGCAGCAGCAGCACCTGGATGATGAACTGCGCAAAGGTCACTGCCAGGAAGCGATATGCCGACAGGCTATTGCGCTGCTCCATGCTGCCGGTGAGCACGCCGCTCAATGCCGAATAGGGCAGGTTGTTGGCCACGTACACCAGCATCAGCAGCGTGTAGGTGGCGAAGGCGTAGGCGATCTTGCCCTGCTCGCCGAGGGCGGGCGTGTTGAATGCGGCCAGCGACAACGCACCGAACGGCACTGCCGTCCACAGGATCCACGGGCGGAACTTGCCCCAGCGCGTGCGGGTGCGGTCGGCCAGGATGCCGATGATGGGCGTGAACACGAACGCGCCAAGCATGCCCACCACGAAGATCAGCGTGGCGGCCACACCCGCCGGGATGCGGAACACATCGGTGTAGAAGAACGCCAGGAAGGTGACCAGCGTCTGGAAGATCAGGTTGGCGGCCAGGTCGCCCAGGCTGTAGCCGATCTTTTCGCGCAGGGAGAGCTGTTGTGACGGATCGTTCATGAGGCGGGGCGGGCTCGAGAAGTGCTGCGGGAAACGCCGCGGCGCGCGCCATGCCGCCGACCGCGATCGGTCCGGATCGCGGCGGCAGGCATGGCGCCTGAAGTGTCCGGCAAAACCGCGCGCGCCAGGGGAGCGGCAGCGGCATGCGGTGCGTGGGCCATGCAACAAGGCCACGCGCGCTCCACGGGTCGGCCACACCCGCCTGGCCTTTGTGCGGTCGTGTCGATGACCACGCTCAGAACGTGCCGCGGATGCCGAGCATGACCGTGCGGCCGGGCTCGTACAGATCGTAGGTGGCGTTGGGCCAGGCGTAGGTGGTGCGCAACGGTTCGTCGGTGAGGTTGGTGACGTTGAGGGTGAGCTGCGGCTTGGACGGCAGCCAGTCCAGCGCATAGCTGGCCGACAGGTCCAGCTGGCCACGCGCATCGGCGTTGAGGCGCGCATACGGAATGCCGTTCTGGTTGGCGCCGGAGATCACCATGTCGTCGTTCCAGGTGTAGGACAGGCGCACCGAGGCGGCGTCCTTTTCCCAGTACACGGTGCCGTTCCACAGGTTGGGCGCGACGCCGACCGCCACTGCCGGAATGCCTTCGCCTTCGGAGGATTGGGTGACATGCGTGTAGTTGACGCTGAAGCCCATGCCGTCGACCAGCTTGTCCAGCGGCTGCACCCAGATTGCCTCGGTGCCGCGGATGTTGAGCACGCCGTCGGCGTTGACCTGGGTCTGCACATCCACGGTGGCCGCATTCGGCCCGCCGCGCTGGTCCAGGCCGGCTTGCTGGATCGGCAGCAGGCTGTCGTAGGGCACGCCCAGGTCGTTGAAGGGAATGCGCCGCACGCCGTTGACGGTGAAGCCGCTGATGCGCTTGTTGAACAACGTCAGGCCCACATAGCCTTCGCCGCCGGTGTACCACTCGCCGCCGAAGTCCACGTTGGTGGACAGATACGGCGCCAGGTTCGGATTGCCCTGGGTTGCGGTCTGCGCGGAGGGGTCGCTGAAGTTGGTGTTGGGCAGCATCGCGCTGGGGTCGGGGCGGGTGAGCGTGCGCGAGCTGGACAGGCGCAGCACCACGTTGTCGGCCACGTCCCAGGCGGCGTTGAACGAGGGCAGGGTTTCCTTGTAGTCCGAATCCAGCACCTGGATGCGGCGGATGCCGTTGATGGTGACCGGGCCGGTGATGGTCTGGTCGGTGGTCACGTAGCGCACGCCGGCGTTGAAGCGCAGCGTGCGGTTCCACACTTCGGTTTCGGCGTTGGTTTCGATGTAGAAACCCCAGTTCTTTTCGCGGATGCCGCCGGCCGAGGCGCCGGTGTTGGCGGAGTTGGTTTCCGGGGCGGAATCGCGTAGCGCGTAGTAGTTGGTGTCGCCCAGGAAGCGGTTGAAATCGGCGGTGATGAAGCCGTCCGGGCCGGGGCGCAGATAGCCGGCCAGGGCCGCATTCGGAATTGCCGAGCCGGGGCCGCCGTTGCAGATGGTGCCGCCGCCGCCGCGGCAGATCACCTGCTCCCAGGCGATGCTGTTGTCGAAGCCGCGAATGGTGCGCTCGGCCTGGTCGTAGGCGGCGCCGATCTTGATGTTGCGCTTGTCTTCGCCGAATTGCAGGTCGGCACGTCCGCCACGTGTTTCGGTCACGCGTTTCTCGTTCTGGATATTGACCCGGCCACCGTTCCAGCCCCAGCCCAGGTTCGGGTCGTTGAGATCGAGCGGGCTGCTGATCGACGGGCGGTCGCCGCCTTCGTTGCGGTAGTCGACGGTGGTGAACGGCGAGGTGACCAGGATGCTGGGCGATTCGCGATCGAGCCAGCTGCGCGTGGCATTGGCCTGCACGTTGAGCTTGATGTCCTGGTCCGCGCCGAACAACAGTTCCGCACCCGGATTGACGCTCCAGAACTTGACCTCTTCGCGGTACGGGCGCGCTTCCAGGAAGTACTGCGCATTGGCGAAGGTGGCGCTGGTGACCACGTTGTTCTGGTCCAGCTGCATGCCCAGCGGGATCATGTTGCCGTTGCGGCCGATCAGATTCATGCTGATGCGCTCGGTGGTGCGCTTGGCTTCCGAATACAGCGTATCCAGGTAGAAATGCATGCTGTCGGAGGGGCGCCACTCCAGCGACATCACCGAGGCATCGCGGTCGCGATCGCCATTCATGTACACGCTGCGGCCCAGCCGCGGAATCAGCGCGTCGCTGATCTGGTCGATGCTCAGGCCCGGGTTGCGCGCCAGCAGCCAGGCCGCATCGATGGTCTCGCCGGTGGTCAGGCCGCTGCCGGCGGTGGCCGGCACGCGGTCGGGAATGCGCCAGTTGCCGCCGCCATTGACGTTGCAGGCGGCCGGTTGATTGGTGGCCGGCGTGCCCGCAGGCGGTGTGAGGCCGCACTGGGTGTAGGTCAGGCCGGGGTTGGTCCAGCCCACGCTTTCGAAGCCACGCACGCCCAGCTTGCTGCGCACCGAGGCCACGCCGAACAGCGCGCCGAAGGTGCCTGCCTCGTTGGTCCAGCTGCCCATGAAGGCGCCGCGCGGGGTGGTCTTTTCGCTGGTGCTGTTCCAGTCGGCCTGGGCCTGGTAGGTGAAGTGCACCCCGGGGCGATCGAACGGGCGCGCGCTGCGCATGTCCACCACACCGGACACGCCACCTTCGAGCATGCTCGCGGTGGGCGTCTTGCTCACGGTGAGCTGGGTGAAGAATTCGGTGGGAAACAGGTTCAGATCGACCTCGCGGTTCTGGTTCTGCGCGTTCAGGCCGATCGAGGCGGTGGCGATGCTGGCGCCGTTGAGCGTGGTCTTGGTGAAGCTGGTGCCCAGGCCGCGGATGGCGATGTTCAAGCCCTCGCCATTGACGTCGCGCGAGAGCTGCACGCCGGGGATGCGGTTGAGCGACTCGGCGATATTCATGTCCGGAAACTTGCCGATGTCCTCGGCAAACACGGTGTCGGCAAAACCCACCGAGTCGCGCTTGGCATCGGTGGAGAACTGGATGCTGCGTCGGTAGCCGGACACGGTGACGGTGTCGAGCTGGGTCACCGCATCGCCGCTGGCAGCGGTGGCCGGTGGCGGTTGTGCGGCAGGCGCGGCGCTGCTGGCATCGCTGGACTGCGCCCAGGCGGCAGGGCTGGCCATGCCCAGCAGGATGGACCCCAACGCGCAGGACAACGCGGTTCGTGCGTAGCTGTTCTTCACCGTAATCCCTTCCCTAACAGGTGAGCAGATGTCCCACGCATCGCCCCTGCGCAGGGAGTGCCGCTGCCGATGCGCGGCGCGGCGATGGTGCGGTGGGGAAGAACGGGCGATCAGTGACGCCGGATGGTAGCGCTACCAAATTCAGAACATCACGCTGCAGGGCAGCATAGGCGGCGGGGCAACGCAGCGACTGCGACTGTGGCGCTGATCGAAACCGTGCCGGCTGCGCACAACGCGCTGGCGTGCTGCACTGCGCGATGGTTTTTGCCCGATGGCGTGGTAATGGTAGCGCTATCACCCGTGGCGCAAGGCCACCTTCGTGCAGGTGCAGTGCTCGATGAATCGAACCGAAGAACGCGGCAACCAGAGGCCGGGCCACACGCGACACGTGGCAGCGCATTGCAGTGGCCGTTGCGCGATTGCCCATCGCAGGCTGCGTCCAGCAGCGCTGCGGCGCGCGGGCACATGAGCCAGTTGCCGCACGCCGCAGCGCCCGCCGGCACGCTGGCGCGCCTGGGCCGCATGCGGTGGCGCGTGTGCGCACTGCTGCTAGCCGCCACCACCATCAACTATGTCGACCGCCAGGTGCTCGGCGTGCTGGCGCCGTTTCTGCAGACGCAGATCGGCTGGAACGAGATCCAGTATGGCTATATCGTCACCGCCTTCCAGGCCGCCTACGCACTGGGCCTGTTGTGCAGCGGTGCGGTGATCGACCGCTTCGGGACGCGCGTCGGCTACGCGTTGGCGATCGGCATCTGGAGCCTGGCGGCGATGGGGCATGCGCTGGCCACCAGCGTGGTGGGTTTTGCGATCGCGCGCTTCTTCCTGGGGCTGGGCGAGTCCGGCAACTTCCCCGCCGCGTTGAAGACGGTGGCCGAGTGGTTTCCGCGTCGCGAGCGCGCCCTGGCCACCGGCATCTTCAATTCCGGCTCCAACATCGGTGCCATCGTCGCGCCGTTGCTGGTACCGCTGATCGCCACCGCCTGGGGCTGGCAGGCGGCCTTCCTGTTCACCGGCGTGCTCAGCGCCACCTGGCTGCTGGTGTGGTGGCTCAATTATCACCCGCCGGAGCAGCAGCCCGGCCTGTCGGCGGCAGAGCTGGCGCATATCCGCAGCGATGCGCACGAGCCGGTGCAGCGGCGGCTGTCGTGGCTGCAGGTGCTGCGGCACCGGCAGGCCTGGGCGTTCGTGCTGGGCAAGTTCATCACCGACCCGATCTGGTGGTTCTTCCTGTTCTGGCTGCCCAAGTTCCTGCATGCCGAATACGGTTTGAGCCTGTTGCAACTGGGCGCGCCGTTGATCGTGATCTTCGTGCTGGCCGACATCGGCAGCATCGCCGGTGGCTGGGTCGCCGGGCGCTTCATCGCGCGCGGCTGGAGCGTCAACCGCGCGCGCAAGACCGCCATGCTGATCTGCGCCATCTCGGTGGTGCCGATCGTGTTCGCTGCGCGCGCCGACAATCTGTGGCTGGCGGTCGGCCTGATCGGCCTGGCCACTGCCGCGCACCAGGGCTGGTCGGCCAACCTGTTCACGCTGCCCTCGGACATGTTTCCGCGGCATGCGGTGGCCACGGTGGTCGGCATCGGCGGCTTTGCCGGGGCGGTCGGTGGCATGCTGATCGCCACCTTCATCGGGTTCCTGCTGCAGGCCACCGGCAGTTATGTGCCGGTGTTCCTGATGGCAGGCTCGGCCTACCTGCTGGCGCTGGCGGTGGTGCACGCGCTGGTACCACGCCTGGAGCCGGCGCAGCTGCCGGCAGCGGCCTCACCGGCCGCCACCGCATCGTCCTGAGGGGAGCATCATGCACTTACGCACACTGGCAGCCGGCGTGTTGTTTGCAGCGAACATCGCAAGCCTGGCGCAGGCCGCACCGCTGGCCGCCGGCGCCCCCAGGTTCCTGGGCAGCGCCTACAGCCCGCAACAGGCGCCAGGATTCGCGCAGTACTGGAACAAGCTCACCCCGGAAAACAGCGGCAAGTGGGGCAGCGTGGAAGCGGTGCGCGACCAGATGGACTGGGGCGGGCTGGATACCGCCTACAAACTGGCCAAGGCCAATGGCATGCCGTTCCAGATGCATGTGATGGTGTGGGGCAACCAGCAGCCGGAGTGGATCAAGTCGTTGCCGCCGGCCGAGCAACGCCGCGAGATCGCGCAGTGGTTTGCTGCGGTTGCGCAGCGGTATCCGGACATCGACCTGCTGGAAGTGGTCAACGAACCGCTCAACGACCCGCCCAGCAAGGACGACACCGGCGGCGGCAATTATCTGCAGGCACTCGGCGGCAACGGCGCCAGCGGCTGGGAATGGGTGCTGCAGTCGTTCCGGCTGGCGCGCCAGCACTTCCCGCGTGCGCGGCTGATGATCAACGACTACAGCATCACCAACAGCGCCCAGGCCACGCAGAAGTACCTGCAGATCGTGCAGCTGCTGCAGCGCGAGCAGCTGGTCGATGCGATCGGCGTGCAGGAGCACGCCTTCGAAACCACCCCGAACGTGGCGATGTCGGTGCATCATGCCAATCTGGATACATTGGCCGCGACCGGCCTGCCGATCTACATCACCGAGTTCGATCTGGACGGCCCCAGCGATGCGCAGCAGCTGGCCGACTACCAGCGCGTCTTCCCGGTGTTCTGGGAGCACCCGGCGGTGCGCGGCATCACGCTGTGGGGGTTCCGCCCCGGCCTGTGGCGCGACAAGGAGGCGGCGTACCTGATCCGTGCCGATGGCACCGAACGGCCTGCGCTGACCTGGTTGCGCGATTACGTTGCCAGCCATCCCGGCACGCGCGCGCCATGAAGCGTGCAGTTGCTGGATTTCGTTTTCAGTCTCCTTTGGTGCATTGATTCCATGTCCACGCCTTCTCCCCTGACCTTGCACGACGACCGCCTGCTGCCCGCCGATCCTGGCACGCGCGCGATCGCACGGCGCCTGTATGCGCAGGTCGCCGCGCTGCCGATCATCAGCCCGCACGGCCATACCGACCCGGCATGGTTCGCCACCGATGCGCCATTCGCCAATGCCACCGAGTTGCTGCTGGTGCCGGACCATTATGTGTTCCGCATGCTCTACAGCCAGGGCATCGCGTTGGACGCATTGGGCATCCCGCGGGCGGACGGGTCGCGCGCGGCGGTGGACCCGCGCGCGGCGTGGCGCGTGTTCGCCGAGCACTACACGTTGCTGCGCGGTACGCCGTCAGCGTTGTGGCTCAACCATGTCTTCCATGACGTGTTCGATTTGCGCATCCGGCTGGATGCCGGCACTGCGGATCATTACTACGACCACATCACCGCCGCCTTGCAGACAGCGGCGTTTCGCCCGCGGGCCTTGTTCGAGCGTTTCAACATCGAGGTGATTGCCACCACCGAATCGCCGCTGGACACGCTGCAGCACCACGCGGCCATTCGCGCCAGCGGCTGGAAGGGACGCGTGCTCACCGCGTATCGGCCGGACCCGGTGGTCGACCCCGAACACGAACACTTTGCCGGCGCACTGCAGCAGTTTGGCGCGCTCACCGGCGAGGACGTGCTGAGCTGGCAGGGCTATCTGCGTGCGCATCGGCAGCGCCGCGCGTTCTTTGCCGCACACGGCGCAACCTCCACCGACCATGGCCACCCCAGCGCGGCCACTGCCGATCTGTCGCCGGCCGAGGCGCAGCGCCTGTTCGACACCGTGGTGCGCGGTGCGGCCACGCCGGCGCAGGCCGAGCTGTTCCGCGCGCAGGTGCTGACCGAGATGGCGGCGATGAGCCTGGACGATGGCCTGGTGATGCAGCTGCATCCGGGCTGCTTCCGCAATCACAACCGGCAGCTGTTCCAGACCTTCGGGCGCGACAAGGGTGCCGATATTCCGATGCGCACCGACTACGTGCACGCGCTCAAACCCTTGCTGGACCGGTTCGGCAACGACCCGCGCCTGCACCTGATCGTGTTCACCCTGGACGAGACCAGCTACAGCCGCGAGCTGGCGCCCCTGGCCGGGCATTACCCGTCGCTGTTGCTGGGCCCGGCCTGGTGGTTCCATGACGCGCCGGAGGGGATGTGGCGCTTTCGCGAGCAGACCCTGGCCAGCGCCGGCTTCTACAACACCGTGGGTTTCAACGACGACACCCGCGCCTTCCTGTCGATCCCGGCACGCCACGATGTGGCGCGACGCGTGGACAGCGCGTTTCTCGCCAGGCTGGTTGCCGAGCATCGTCTGGATGAGGATGAAGCGGTCGAGGTGGCGATCGATCTGGCGTATCGCTTGCCCAAGCGGGCCTACCACCTGTGAAGGTGGGCGAGGCAGCAGGCAGCGATGCCCACCCGTGTGCACGAGGGGCGGACATGCCGTGGGCGCATAGATGGCAGAAGGGTGCCGCGCCATGACGCGTGCCGGCAGGCAGGCACCGGTGATGCATGATTTGAGGCGCTGCGCAGGTGTTGCACGTGTGGCGATGCTCTGCATCTTCATCGTCATGCCCGCGCTGGCAGCACCACCGGCGCCTACCGAACTGCCAAGAGAGCGGATCTTGCTCAACGCGCAATGGCGCTTCCACCGCGGCGATCCCCCTGGCAATCGCCAACTCCTGGATTACGACGTCCGCCCGCAGGTGCTACGCAGCGAAGACGGCAAGGTGGCCGATGCCCGGCCCGAGCAGGCGCAGCACCTCGATGCCGCCGCAACACGCGTGCTCAAGCCGTGGATCCTGCCCACGGCCAATGCGTTGATTGCAGACCCGGCAAACCGCCACGTGCGCCCGCCCGGGCATCCGGGCAGCAGCGTGGCCTTCGTGCAGCCGCAGTTCGACGACAGCGGCTGGGAGCGCGTGGATCTGCCGCACGATTGGGCCATCGCCGGGCCGTTCCTGGCCGATGGCCCGTACGGCGGCATGGGGCGCCTGCCGAGCTGGGGCGTGGGCTGGTACCGCAAGACGCTGGACATTCCGGCCAGCGATCGCGGACGTTCGCTGTTTCTGGATCTCGATGGGGCGATGGCCTATGCCACGGTCTGGCTCAACGGCAAGCTGGTCGGCGGCTGGCCGTATGGCTACAGCTCCTGGCGCGTGGACCTGAGCCCGTACGTGGTGTTTGGCGCCAGCAACCAGCTGGCGATCCGCCTGGACAACCCGCCCGACTCGGCGCGTTGGTATCCCGGTGGCGGGCTGTATCGCAATGTATGGCTGACCAGGACCGCGCCGCTGCATGTCGCGCACTGGGGCACGCAGCTGACCACGCCGCAGGTGTCGGCCGACCGGGCGCAGGTGCAGCTGGCAGTCACGCTGGACAATGCCGCCCGCAGTGCGGTGCAGGCGCAGGTGAGCACCGCGATCTATGTGCTCGACGCTGCACGCGGTACGCGCAGTGGCGAGCCGGTCGCGCGCATTGCCGCCATGCAGGTTGCGGTTCCCGTGGGCGGGAGCGCACGCGTGCAGGGCAGCACGCAGATCGACCATCCACGTCTCTGGGGCCCGCCGCCCACCCAGCGCCCACATCGCTATGTCGCAGTGACCGAGGTCCGCCACAATGGCCAGCTGGTGGATCGCTACGAAACACCGTTCGGTGTCCGCAGCATCGTGTTCGATGCCGAGCAGGGCCTGCTGGTCAACGGCGAACATGTGCCGATTCGCGGCGTGAACAATCATCACGACCTCGGCGCGCTGGGCGCGGCGTTCAATGTGCGCGCCGCCGAGCGGCAACTGCAGTTGCTGCTGCAGATGGGCGCCAACGCCATCCGCATGAGCCATAACCCGCCCGCGCCGGAGCTGCTGGAGCTGACCGACCGCATGGGCCTGCTGGTGGTGGACGAGGTGTTCGACAGTTGGCAGATGAAGAAGACCCCGCTGGATTTCCACCTGGTGTTCCCGCAGTGGCACGAGCCGGATCTGCGCGCGATGCTGCGGCGCGACCGCAATCATCCCTCGGTGATGCTGTGGAGCGTTGGCAACGAGGTGGGCGAGCAATACACCGGCGAGCAGGGCGCGGCGATCGCACGCACACTGCACGCCATCGTGCATGAGGAAGACCCCTCGCGCCCGGCCACGGTGGCGATGAACTACGCCTCGCCCGAGATGCCACTGCCCGCTGCACTGGATGTCATCAGCCTCAACTACCAGGGCGAGGGCATTCGCGACACACCGGAGTTCGCCGGCACCGAGCGTATTCGCAAGCAACCGCAATACCCGGCGTTCCATGCGACGTTTCCGCACAAGGCCATCCTCAGCAGCGAGACCGCCTCGGCCTTGAGCAGCCGCGGCGTGTATCTGTTTCCGGTGACGCCGGACGCCAGCGCGCCGGTGCGCGATGGGCGCGGCGGCGATTCGGTCGCGCACCAGGTCAGCGCCTACGAACTGCATGCGGTGGACTTCGGCTCCAGCGCCGACAAGGTGTTCGCGGCCCAGGACCAGCATCGGTATGTTGCCGGCGAATTCGTCTGGACCGGTTTCGATTATCTGGGCGAGCCCACGCCGTACTACAGTTCGCGCAGTTCCTACTCCGGCATCTTCGATCTGGCCGGTTATCCCAAGGACCGCTACTGGCTGTATCAGTCACGCTGGCGCCCCGAGCTGCCGATGGCGCATCTGCTGCCGCACTGGACCTGGCCCGGCCGCGAGGGCCAGGTCACGCCGGTGCATGTGTTCACCTCCGGCGACGAGGCCGAGCTGTTCGTCAACGGCGTCTCGCAGGGGCGCAAGCGCAAGGGCCCGCTGCAGTACCGGCTGCGCTGGGACGGTGTGGTCTACCAGCCCGGCGAGCTGCGCGTGCAGGCGTACAGGCAGGGCAAACCCTGGGCCAGCGACCGCGTGCAGACCGCCGGCAGCGCCGCGCGCATGCAGGTGATGCCCGACCGCAGCCGCATCCGTGGCGACGGGCAGGACCTGAGCTTTGTCACCGTGCGCCTGTTCGATCGCGCCGGACGTCCTGCGCCGACCGCAGGCGACCGCCTGCGTTTCCGCATCGAGGGCCCGGGCGAACTCGTCGCCACCGACAATGGCGACCCCACCAACCTGGAGTCGTTCGCCGCGCCGCAGCGCAACGCCTTCAACGGCCTGTGTCTGGCGATCGTGCGCGGCAAGGCCGGCGTGCGGGGCACGATCACCGTCCATGTCGAGTCCGACAGCGTGCAGGCGGTCAGTGCGCAGGTGGTGGTGGAGTGATGGGTCTGCTGCTCGGCAATTGTGTGGCACGTGCAGGTGAGCTGTCGCGTGCGGATGGCGATGCGGTGCCTGCACGCAACAGATGCGATGGACGCAAACGTGTTTCCGGTATCGCTAGCGTGGTTGCTGGATTCAAACGCACCTCGCAACGCACAAGCTGCGATCCCGCACGCGCGCGCATTGCCAGTCACGGTCACCCGCGAAGAGAACAGAAAACGCATCCGATCAGGAAGCCTGTCATGCAAGAAAACAGTACGCGCGCATCAACCTGCCTGAGCATTGCGTTCGCTGTCATCAGCGCCGTCACTGCACTGCCAGCCTTCGCTGCCTGCGACACCCGCAGCACGTCGCTCCGGCGCGCCTACGCCGCCGGCTTCCTGATCGGCACCGCCGTCAATGCCGACATCGTCTCCGGCAAGGATGCCGCCTCTTCCGCGCTGGTCGCCTGCCACTTCAATGCCGTCACCGCCGAAAACGTGATGAAGGCCGAGGTGGTTGCGCCACGTCCGGGCGTGTTCGACTTCAGCGCTGCCGATGCCTTCGTCGCCTACGGCCGCAGCCGCGACCTGTTCGTGATCGGCCATACGCTGGTCTGGCACAACCAGACGCCGGACTGGTTCTTCGTCGATGCACAGGGCAAGCCCAACACCGCCGATGCGCAGCTGGAGCGCATGCGCGCGCACATCGCGCAGGTGGCAGGGCGTTATGCCGGCAAGGTGCAGGCCTGGGACGTGGTCAACGAGATCATCGACGAAGACGGCAGTTACCGCGATACCAACTGGGTGCAGCGGGTCGGCGACGGTGACACCGTGGTGCGTAACGCCTTCGCCTTTGCCCAGCGGTATGCACCGGATGCGCAGCTCTACTACAACGATTTCAACGCCTGGCGGCCCAGCAAGCGCGACGGGATCGTGCGCATGGTCAGGATGCTGCAGCAGGTCGGCATCCGTATCGACGGCGTCGGCATGCAGGGACACTGGGGGCTCAACTACCCCAGCCTGCGCGACATCGAAGACGCCATCGATGCCTACGCCGCGCTCGGCATCAAGGTCATGATCACCGAGCTGGACATCGACGTGTTGCCGCTCACCAGGGAAGGCCAGGTCATCGGCACCGGCCTTGCACACAAGCAGTTCCAGCTGCCGGAATTCAAGCGCTTTCTCGACCCGTATCGCGATGGCCTGCCAGCGCAGGTGCAGGCGCAACTGCGTGATCGCTACGCCGAATTGTTCGCGCTGTTCTGGCGCAAGCGCGACAAGCTCGCCCGCGTCAGTGTCTGGGGCGTCACCGACGGCATGTCATGGAAGAACGACTACCCCGTGCCGGGGCGTACCAATTATCCGCTGCTGTTCGATCGCAATCACCAGCCCAAGCCGGCAGTGGATGCGATATTGGCGGTGCCGGCGCACGCTGGCGAGCGCTAGCATGGTCGCCGGCGTGCGCAGCAGACCTGCACACGCATGGTGGCATCATGGCCCGACTTCGTTACTGGACTGACCGATGCGCTTACCGCCCTATCTGCTGTTGGCCGTTCCGCTGCTGGCCATTGTCGCTGCCTGCACGAAAAAGGAAGCTCCACCGCCGCGCTTCACGGCGATCGGGCACCTGGAAACCTTCGACCAGCGCTTCGGTAAGGTGGTTGCGGCCGACGCGCGCATCGAGAAGCTCACCGAAGGCTTCACCTGGTCCGAAGGCCCGGCCTGGGTGCGCAATGGCGGCTATCTGTTGTTCACCGATGTGCCGGAAAACACGCTTTATCGTTGGTCCGAGGAGGCGGGCCTGTCGGTCCTGCTGTCGCCGTCCGGTTACAGCGGCCCCGAGCAGGCCACGCTACGCGAGGCCGGCGCCAATGGGTTGTATGCCGAACCCGATGGCACTGTGTTGCTGGCCGATTCCGGCACGCGCATCGTCGCCAGGCTCGACCCGGTCACGCGCAAGAAGACACCGCTGGCAACGCAGTTCGAAGGCCACCGCTTCAACAGCCCCAACGATCTGGTCCGCCGCAGCGATGGCGTGGTGTTCTTCACCGACCCGCCGTATGGCCTGAAGGGCATGAACGACTCGCCGGTCAAGGAACTGCGCTTCAACGGCATCTACCGCCTGGACACCGACGGCAGCGTGCACCTGCTGGACGACAGCCTCAGCCTTCCCAACGGCATCGCCCTGTCGCCCGACGAGCGCACCTTGTATGTAGCCAACTCCGATCCGCAGCGCCCGATCTGGATGGCCTACGCGCTCGACGCCAACGGTGCAGTGACCGGCAAGCGCGTGTTCGCCGACGCCTCCGATCTGGTGGCCAAGGACGCGCCCGGCCTGCCCGACGGCATGGCGGTCTCCGCCGACGGCCACCTGTTCGCCACCGGCCCCGGCGGCGTCATCGTGTTCGCCCCCGACGGCCGCAGGCTGGGCCGCATCGAAACCGGCGAGGCCATCTCCAATTGCGCCTTCGGCGACGACGGCCACACCCTCTACATGACCTCGCACGCGATGCTGACGCGGGTGCGCGTCAAGGCGCGGGGCCTGGAGTTTGCAAGGTAGCACCCGATAGCCCACCACACCCAGTCGCCGCTCTTGTAGGAGCGGCCCTGGCCGCGATGGAGCGTTACCGAAAGACCCGCACGACAAGTCGCTTTCCCTTCGAGCCAAGACTGCGATCCGGCTTGGATGCACCCCACCTCGCTTAGCGTGTGGCTTCCGCCCCGCCCAACACCAACACATCATCCAGCTCCGGCCCGCCGCCACGGTTGCCGCTGCCCGCAACGATGTACAGGTCGTCGCCGACGGCGGCGACCTGGGTGCCATGCCGCCCTTGCGGCAATGCTGCCAGCGTCGTCCAGGTGGATGCGGCTGGGTCGTAGGCTTCCACTTCGTCGTGCGCCTTGACCTGCCGCATGCTCTCGCCACCGATGACCAGCAGGCGGCCATTGCGTGCGATGGCCGCAGTGCCTGCGCGCTGCGTCGGCAGCGCAGCCGGTGCTACCGACCAGGTGCCGCGCTGGATGTCATACACATCGACGTCGGGAATCGTTTGCGCCAGGGTATTGCCGCTTTCGTGCGCCGACCTGCGGCCACCGGCGGCATACAGTTTTCCGTCGAGCACCACTGCATGGAAATGATCGCGGGCACGCGGTGCGTCGGCCAGCTGCGTCCATTGCTGCGTTCTGGTGTCGAACGCATCCAGCCATGGCACATAGCCGCTCATATGGCCGCGCGTGTTGCCGCCGACCAGGTACAGCACGCCGTCGTGCTCCACCGCGCCTGCCGCGCCGCGGCGGCGATGCTTGGGAATCTCCGGCCCCACCTGCCAATGGTCGGTGCGGGGATCGTAGATCAGCAGATTGCTCAGCGACGCTTCCTCGGGATAGTCGCCGGTGAACCCGCCCACGACGTACAGCTTGCCCGACGACACCACCGCCTGCGCGTGGCTCACCATCAGCGGCGGCGCACTGCCCTGCGACCAGCGGCGCGTGCGGGTGTCGAAGATCTCCAGCGGGCGCTGATCGCGTCCACCGACCAGATACAGGCGATCGCCAATGGCCACCATGCTGTTCTCATGCCGCGCATGCGGTTGATTGCGTGTGCTCAGCACCTGCCATTGGGGCGACTGTGTCGATTGCGCCGATGTGGTTGCCGGCGCCGCTGCGTCGGCAGCCTGCGCAAGCACGGGGAGCATGCCGATTGCGGCAGCGAGCAGGCCCGCGTGGAACGAGGTCTTCAACAGGCGCATGCAGCACTCTTGCGATAGCCGTGGCAGGCCAGTGTAGCGACACATGCACGGCGATCCAGCTTCCCAAGCAGGCTGATCTGCGCCTGCGCCTGCGCCTGGCGCGGCGGATGTCGCTTGCCGGTGCATGCTGAGCGAGAGCTCGCCTTGACGAGCGCGCAATCGCGCGCCGCGTGGCGTGCCTGCGTATCGCCGAGTCACCTCCATCGGCGTGTGGCGTGCGCAGGCCCGGCTGCCAGCCTCTTCACATGCAGCAGCACAGCGCATGCGAACACTACGGTAACTCGATGCGACAGGAGCAACCCGTGGCACGCACACCAGCAAAGCAGGCGATTTCCACACTGCCACCCAGGAACGTTGCCAACGCAGCGGCACGCGGACTGCGCTTGCGCGAACAGCACGGGCGTGGCGGCACCGCGATCGGCGTTGCGCGTGCACGCGACCTGTCGGCACAGACGTCGCTGTCAACGCAGACCATCCGGCGCATGCATGCGTACTTCGCGCGTCACAGCGTGGACAAGAACGCCAAGGGCTGGGCCGATCGCAGTGCGCCGTCTGCAGGCTACATCGCCTGGCTGCTCTGGGGCGGCGACGCCGGCCAGCGCTGGGCAGCGCGGCTGTACCAGCGTCTGCAGGATGCAGCCAGCGCGAAGACCAAAGCAGGAAAGGGCACAGGCACCAGCAATACGGCCGCCGCTGGCGCCAGTGGTACGAAGACACGCACCGCCGGGAAGACCGCAGCAAAACGCACCGCAAGGAAGACCGCCGCAAAGAAGGCCGCAAGGAACACAGCGGGAACGGCCTCCGCGAAGAAACCTTCGGCGAGAAAAGACGCAGCCGGCAAAGCAGCGGCCGGTAGCACGGCGACATCAACGTCCAGGTCGTCGACCGGTGCCCGCAAGGCCACCGGCACGACGGCAGCCAAGCAGGCGGCTGTAAAGAAGACCGCAGCAAGGAAGACCACAGTCAAGAAAGCGACGGCGAAGAAAAGACCTGCAAAGAAGACTGCGACAAAAAAGACCGCCGCTCGCCGACCTGCGGCCAGCAAGAGCGCCTCCACGCGCAGCACTGCGAAGAAAGGCGAGGGCAAGGCCTCAGCGCCATGGAACAAGCCCAACCCGAAGCGTACCTCGCGCTCAGGTTCGCTTTCTCCAGCGCAGAAGACGCAGGCCAGACAGCGCGCCAAGGCAGCGGGCCGGCCCTATCCCAACCTGGTCGACAACATGGCCGTGGCACGTAAGGGCAGCGCTGCCAAGCGGGCAGGCGGAGCGGGCGCTGCGAAGAGAACCGGCACGCATTAGCCGCAACCGGGTGCGGGGATGGCCGCCCCTGGCTGGCCCGGGGCGCCGGTGAAAGCTGCGCGCGCAGTGTCTATAGTGGACAAGCTCGCCCGTGCAGATGCGATCCGGAGCTCCGGAAGAGCATACGCATACTCGCCTCATCCTGGACAAGGACGCTCGTGAAGATTTTTCTACCCGTGTTATCGGCCCTGCTGTACGGCGTTGCGCTATGCCTGCCTGCATTGCATGGCGGCAATGATCACCTGGGTGGCTTCGTCATCCTGCTGCTTGGCTGGATGCAGGTGGTCGATGGCCAATGCGTGGCCTGGATGAGCAATCCGTTGTTCTTCCTGGCGTGGCTGTGTTACCTCTTCAAGGTGGACAAGGTGGCGGCGGCGCTGTTGGTAGCGGCGTGCCTGATCGGGCTGGATACCTTTCGCGCAACCCGGTTCGACAAGAACGAGGCGGGCCACCAGGTCATGATCGACCACGTGGGTATCGCGTTCTATGTGTGGGAGTTGAGCTTTGTTGCGCTGCTCGTCGTGGTGCTGATGCGCCTGTTCGGCACCGCTGGTGCCGTGCAGGTGCGGCAGGCGAAGTGATCCGCAAGCAGGCCGAAGACGCCTGGGCAATGCGGATATTCGTCCGGCCCGCACGCCGCCACCGGCATCAGTGCAGCAGCATCGACAGCAGCCACGTGCAAAGACAGACATACGCCAGCAATCCCAGGCTGGCGGCCAGGGTGGTCCGCATGATTGCCGACTCCTGACCCACCAGTTTGACCGCAGCGGCGGCAATGGCGATCGACTGCGGCGAGACCAGCTTGGCCATCACGCCGCCGGCGGTATTGGCCGCCACCAGCAATGCGGCCGGCACGCCGATCTGTGCCGCCGTCACCGCCTGCAGATGCGCAAACAGCGTATTGCTGTTGACCACCGAGCCGGTGATGAACACCCCCATCCAGCCGATGACCGGCGACAGCAGCGGGAACACGCCACCGGCCTGCGCCAGCGCCAGACCGATGCTCGACGATGCGCCGGAATAGTTGGTGACATAGGCCACCGCCATCACCAGCGACACGGTGGCCAGCGGTCTCCACATCTCCCTCGCCGATTGGGCCAATTCGCCGGTCGCCGAGCGCAGGGTCAGGCGCGGCGACAGCAGCACCGTGAGCACCGCGGCGATCAGGATCGCCGTGCCGGACGCGTTGAGCCAACCGACATTCCACACCGCAGGCAGCGTGCGCACGCTGGCCACCAGTGGCGGCACTTCCTGCACGCGCTGATCGAGCAGGCCGATGGGCAGATGCAAGACCGTGGCGGCAAGCGCGCCGTCTGCGGCAAACAGTGCCTTGAACGCAGGCAGGCTCCAAACCAGGATCGCGCCGGTCAGGATGTAGAACGGCGACCACGCACGCAGCACCTGGGCAAGCGTCCAGCGCTGGGTGGAGCACGGCGGCGCCTGTGCTTCGCGGTAGATGCGCTTGGGCCGCCAGAACCGCATGAACAGGGCCAGCCCGCCCATGCCGGCCAGCGGGCCGACAATGTCCACCAGTTCCGGACCCAGCAGGGACAAGGTCACCGTTTGCACGCCGCTGAACACCACGCCGACAAACAGCAGCACCGGCCAGGTCTCGCGCACGCCACGCCAGCCATCGAGCATCGCCACCAGCCCCGCCGGCACCAGCAGTGCGCAGACCTGCACCAGCGCGATCAGCATCAGCGACATCTCGTCCAGGCGCACGCCGCCCTGCTGCGCGCCCACCAGCACCGGGATGCCGATCGCCCCGTAGGCACCCGCCGCGCCATTGGCCAGCAGGCACAGCATTGCCGCCTTGAGCGGACGGAAGCCCAGCTCCACCAGCAACGCCGCGCAGATGGCGATCGGCACGCCAAACCCCGCAGCGCCTTCCAGAAATCCGCCGAAGCAGAACGCGATCAGCAACACCTGGATGCGCTGGTCCTCGGACACCGTGGCAATACTGCCGCGGATCACCTCGAACTTGCCGCTGCGGATCGCCAGCTTGTACAGCCACACCGCCATCAGCACGATAAAGCCGATCGGGAAGATGCCGTTGGCAATGCCCAACAGCGCGGCGCCCACGATGCTGGCCATCGGCATGCCGAACACCAGCGACGACACCGCCCCCGAGACCAGCACCGCCAGCGACGCGGCGGTCAGCCCCTTGAGCCGCAGCAGCGTCAGCGCCAGCAAAAAGAACAGCACCGGTAACGCAGCCAGCAAGGCCGAGAGGTTGGCGTTACCGAGCGGGTCGTAGAGTTGTTGCCACATGGTTGGACCTGCGCGGGTGGTGAACGGGAAAGGTGACGCTTACGGTGTCGGAACAAGATTGGCGCACGGCGAGCCCGCAGCGAAATCAGCGAGGTTGCGCAGGGTGATTTCGGAGATCTCCTGCAGCGCCTCGGCGGTGAAGAATCCCTGGTGCCCGGTGACCAAGACATTGGGGAAGGTCATCAGGCGCTGGAACGCCTCGTCGTCGATGATCTCGCCCGAGCGGTCCTGAAAGAACAAGGCGCTTTCCTGCTCGTAGACATCGATGGCCAGATGGCCGAGCTGGCGGGACTTGAGCGCGCGGATCACCGCATCGGTATCCACCAGTCCACCGCGCGAGGTGTTGACCAGCATCGCGCCCGGCTTCATCGACGCCAGCGCCGCATCGTCGATCAGGTGCTGCGTGGCCGGTGTCAGCGGGCAGTGCAGCGAGACGATGTCTGCACGTGCAAGCAGCGTCTCCAGTTCCACCCGCTGCCCGATCGCAGCGAAGCCGGGTGTGGGATAGGGGTCAAAGCCCAGCACCTCGCAGCCCATCCCATTGAAAATACGTGCAGTCGCCAGCCCGATCTTGCCCAGCCCGACCAGGCCCACCGTCTTGCCATGCAAGGTGCGGCCGAGCAGGCCGTTGAGCATGAAGTTGCCCTCGCGCACGCGGTTGTAGGCGCGGTGCGTCTGCCGGTTGAGCGTCATGACCAGCGCCAGGGTGTGCTCGGCCACCGCTTCGGGCGAGTAGGCCGGCACGCGTGCCACGAACAGGCCAAGTGCGGTGGCAGCGGCAAGGTCCACATTGTTGAAACCGGCGCAGCGCAGCAGCACCGCGCGCACACCGCCGGCGTGTAGCGCCTGCAGCACGGGCGCATCGAGCTGGTCGTTGACGAACACGCACACCACCTGGCACCCCTGCGCCAGTGCGGCCGTCTGCAGATCCAGCGTTGCCTCGAAGTAAACGAACTCGGCTGCGCATTCCACGCCCAGGCGCAGTTTTGCTTCGTCGAGAAAGCGCTTGTCGTAAGGGCGCGTGCTGAAGACAGCCATTTTCATGCGGAAAACTCCATAGGTGCGGGAATACGGTAGCTCACCCGACCGGGCCTCTTCCACCGCGTTTGGCCAATCGCTGCGACCCCGACCAGCTCCAGTGGCGATGCGGACATCGAACCGGTGCCGAGGTTCGTTACTGCACAGCGCGCACCCACACTACGCGAGTGCGCCCGTGTGTGACGGTCTGGCGCTGGTGGGCGCGCGTGGTGGTGACCGGTAATGCGCACATCGTGCAGGTCACGGAGGCGGACGCGTTCGCTTGCTTTCGCCACGGCAACGGTCGGAGCAGTACTTCACCTGGTCCCACACGCGCTCCCACTTCTTGCGCCAACGAAACGGCCGCCCGCAGTGCATGCAGGGTTTCTCAGGCAATTCGTGTTTCTTGCGCATGGCCATGCGGCGCGTGAGCCTAACCGGAGGTGGGTGGAGCGTGGATGAGGCCAAGCATGTCATGTCGCGCGGTGCCCTGCAGATGCCGGTGCAGGCAACACGCTCCGTGCCGCTGGCGACCCACGGGCAACGCGGCCTTGCTTCGCTGCCCCGTCTCGGAACAGACACGTTGCTCTCGCGTGCAGACGGCACAGGCAGCCTTCTGTCTCCAACGCAAGCAGGATCGGGCAGGCTTCCTGCTCCAATCCGGACCAGGGCAATAGCGCACCTGCTCCCGTGCAAGGGAGCAGGTGCCGCAAGCGCCACACCAGGGCCCTCGGCCCATACGGGTCACTTTAGGCGTGGCTTCACCGCAGCCAGCGCGGGTGCCACGCGGCTGATCAACAGCACGCCGCGTCCCACCGTGACCTGCAGCGCATCGCCAACCGCGAAACCGCAGTGTTCCAGCCAACGTCCGGACAGCCGCAGCTTGGGCACCGCGCAGCCGACGACATCCTCGGCCCGCCGCACATCGTAGTGCTGGCAGCTCATGGTGACCCGCTCGGGAATACGGAAGCCGGGCTTGCGCAACGGTGGGGTGGGCGCTGGCGATGGATCTGCCGCCGACTCCATGTCGGTCACGGCGGACACCGAGCTCTGCCTTGATCCGGTACGTGCGACAACAGAGCGCTTGGCCGGCGATGCAGGGCGTGCATGGGCAGTCGCTTTGGGGTGGGTCATATCGAACTCCTTGTGCGATAGGAAGTCCGCCACCTCGCTGCTAAACAAGGGTGGCGAACGATGCGCGGTTAGCAGACCGGTCACAAGGAACCGGCAGACCTTGCGGTCTCCGCGCACCGCCCGCCGTAAAGCGAGCACGCCTGCCCACGCGACACGTCGGGCAAAAGAAAAGCGCCGACATCGTGCAATGGGCGCTGGTGCGCCTTGTGATTACAGGCTGCTAAACCCGGCTGCGGAATGTGCCGCAGCAACGAGATCTTGCTACTCGCCAATGAAGCGAGTCAAGACAGGACGGCACGGCGCTCAACCGATCTGTCGGATATGGCGTATCGTTGCGTCCAACGGCGACTTCGTTCTCCCACTACGAGAAAGCGATGACTTCCAGTGCCCAGGTGCCAGACCGTACGATTCCGCTGCTACCGGCTCGCTCCATCGAGCGCACGGTTGCCTTCTACCGGCGGCTGGGCTTTGTCGGCGATGCGCATCCGCACGATGCAGGCTACGCGATCCTGACCCGTGGCGAGGTGGAACTGCATTTCTTCGCGCACCCGGACCTGGATCCTGCTGCCTGCTATGCGGGGTGCTACATCCGGGTTGGCGATGTCGATGCGGTCTACGCCGCCATGCGTGCGGCGGAGCTTCCGCTGCACGGCATCCCCCGGCTCGATCCTGTCGGCGACAAGCCCTGGGGAATGCGGGAATTTGCGCTTGTCGACGAGAACGGCAACCTGCTCAGGATCGGGCAGGTGATCGGAGGCTGAACCTTCCGTCCACCGGCCCGCCTGATTAACTCGGGTAAGCAGGAGTGAAGCTGGTTGATTGGCTGCATCAACCAGCCTCCACGAACCTCTGATCAAGCTTCCTGAGGCAGGTAGGATGCGACAGTGGCCTTGATCTTGTCTGCAAAGCTGTAGATGTCGTCGATCGAGCCGAGGTCGAGTTGTTCTTCTTCCTTTTCCTGATTGAAGACACCAAGTCGAAGCCGTTGAAGATTGTTGAAGCGCAGCCTGCAGATCGGTTTTCTGTTGTTGTCGTCGAGTAGCACTGCGCAGTAGCTTTGGGCATCCCGCATGAAGACTCGCTTGCCAGGAATCACTTCGCGCACAATGGCCCGAACGATGTGGAACCCTTCGATTTCTTCCGGAGTGGTGACGATCAAAGGGTCAGCCAGCAATGGCGGTGTCGCGACGGCCGGTTGCTCTGCAATGACACTCCCAGCGTGATCGCTGATGGAGATTGCCTCAGGAGCCATGGCGCCTTTAAGCCGTTCATTGATCCGCTCGCTAACCAGCTGATCGAAGGCGCGACGCGTGATCGATGTGAACTGATCGCGGATCGCCGGCGTAAAGCGCCGAGCTCCGACAAGGTCTGCTGAAACCAGTTTGACGAACTCTTCGGTCGGTTGATGCATCCACTCCGTCAGTTTGGTTTGGATGGCGCGCGTATACTTCAACTCATTGGCAGTCGTCAGGATCGTATCCAGATCGAACGCCGTCTTGGCAAACTTCTTCAATTCTTCGACGTCGCGTTCCTTGAAGTCCAAGACGTTGAACTCGAAGAACGGTTTCTCATCCATCTTGTTGGGTTGCTCAAGATCGGTAAAGAACCGATAGACCAAGCCGTTGGTGAGAACTCCGAAGCGGGCAGCAGTGACGTGGAAGTAGCGAAAAAGTTGACTGGCATGGTTGATGCTCAGCTCAGCGCCTGCCTTCTTGCATTCGAAAAGAATGATCGGTTTGCCATCGCGAAGTATCGCGTAATCGACCTTCTCGCCTTTCTTGGTTCCTACATCGGCCACAATTTCTGGCGTGACTTCGAGTGGATCGAAGACGTTGTATCCCAGAATCTGGATTAGCGGCATCACCATCGCATTCTTGGTGGCTTCCTCCGTCTGAATCAGTGCCCGCGTTGTACTAATGCGCGTCGCAAGTACGCGCAGTTGATCAATGAAATCCATCCACGTTGCTCCTTTCCCCAATTTGGCAATTTCTACCACAGCAAAGGCGACGGGTGACGCAGTTACAGCGAATTTTGTCCGGCTTATGGATCAGCTCGTTTTATCGAGCTGGAGTAGCAACGTCATGCGCAGGACAAAGTCAGGCCTGCCAAAAAACTTATTCCCCGGGCCGGATTGGCTTCTGAAATGAGGAATTTCAGCCCTATTCCATTAAGGCATTTTGCACGTGTGCCGGACTGCCGGGAGACAGCGCTGCGTATGAATGTTCTAGGGCCTTCACGAAACGCGCATCGCCGGAAAGCGACGCGAATACCGCATCCACGGTGAGGAATGCCGCGATGTCATGGGCGGCATCGCCGGTGGTCGAGCGGCCGATGTCGCTTAGCTCTTCGCCCAGCGGATCGACCAGGGCCGCTCCATGACCAGCCTGCCTGCACACGAACCGCAGCCAGGCCGCTACCGGAATGCAGAGCCGGTCGATCCGCCTCCCGGCAGCCAGCGCGTCGCCGATGACGCCGAGCAGGCGTACCGGGATCTTCTGCGAGCCGTCCCAGGCGATCTGGGCGAGCAGGTGGCGGATGGCGGGGTTGCGGAAGCGGGCCAGGATGGCGTCGATGTACTGCTGCGCATCGAAGCCTGGCATGGGCTGCAGGGTGGGGGCGATGTCTTCGCGCATCAGGGCTTCGACGAAGGCGGCCAGTGGCCGGTGGCGCATGGCGTCGGCGACGGTTTCCAATTCGAGCAGGCTGCCGAGATAGGCGAGTGCGGAGTGCGGGCCGTTGAGCAGGCGCAGCTTGGCGCGTGCATAGCCGGCGATGTCGTCGCTGAGGATCACGCCGGCACGCTCGAAGGCGGGGCGGCCGTTGCAGAAGCGGTCTTCGATCACCCACTGGCTGTAGCGCTCGCGCTGGATCGGCCAGGCGTCGTGCAGGCCGGTCTGCGCTTGTACTTGCGCGCGCAGTGCGTCGTCGGTGGCGGGGGTGATGCTGTCGACCATCGACCGTGGGAACGTTGCGTGCTGGTCGATCCACGCCGCAAGCGCTGGATCGTGTTGCTGGGCGAGCCGCAGCACCGCGCGGCGCAGCAGGCTGCCGTTGTCGGGCAGGTTGTCGCAGCTGAGCACGGTGAACGGCGCAATACCTTGCTGCCTGCGCTGGTGCAGACCGGCGACGAGATAGCCGATGGCGCTGCGCGGTGTGCCGGGGTGGGCGATGTCGTGCGCGATGTCCGGATGAGTGAGGTCGAGCGTGTCGCCAGCCAGGCAGTAGCCTTTTTCCGTGATGGTGAGGGTGACCAGCCGCACGGCGGGATCGGCCAGGCGCGCGAGCACGGCGGCCTGTTCGTCGGCGGCGCATAGCACCTCGCGGATGGCGCCGATGATGCGCAGTTGCGGGTGCTCGGCGAGCAGGGCGAGGGTGTACAGGCCGTCCTGTGGGCGCAGCACGTCGCGCACGCCTGGGCTGTGCAGGGAGACGGCGCAGATGGCCCAGCTGGGATCGTCTGCGAGCAGGTCATCGATGTAGACGGCCTGGTGGGCGCGATGGAAGGCGCCTGCGCCTAGGTGGACGATGCCGATGGTGGTGGTTGCTGGATCGTAAGCGGGCGTTGAAACCACTGGCGCCAGTGTGGCGAGGGTACCGAGCGAAAGACGTGGGGCTTGCATCGTGGTGTCTGCGTATTAGGGATGTGTGGTGGAGTCGCCTGCGCCGTACCCTCACCCCAACCCCTCTGCCGAGGGGAGAGGGGCTTGGGGCAATCGCGGCCGGAGGGTTTCTTTGCCCACGTCCGCAGAGCGAGGGACTTTGCAAGGCGCTACTTGTCGGTGACGGTGAAGCGTTGCCTGCTGCGGATGTCTGCGCTGGAGGCGCCGATCTGCACCTCGTAGGCGCCTGGGTCCACCGCGTAGGCCTCGCGCTGCTCGTCGTAGATGCGCAGCGCGTCTTGTGCCTTGATGGTGAAGCGCAGCTGGCGTTGTTCGCCCGGCTGCAGGGTGATGCGTTGAAAGCCGCGTAGCTCCTTGCCGGCGCGTTCGCGTTGCGGCGTGAGCGGATGCAGATACAGCTGCACCACTTCATCGCCGGCGCGTTGGCCGGTGTTCTTCAGCGTGACCGTGGCCGTGAGCATGCCGTCGGCCGCCAAGGTGGTGCGATCGAGGCGCAGATCGGAATAGGCGAACTGTGTGTACGACAGGCCATGGCCGAACGGGTACAGCGGCTTGCCGGCAAAGTAGCGATAGGTGCGCCCGCGCATGGCGTAGTCGTCAAAGGCGGGCAGGCGCTCGTCTTCGCGGTAGAAGGTGATCGGCAAACGGCCGCCGGGGCTGGCCTGGCCGAACAGCACATCGCCCACCGCGCTGCCGCCGCGCTGGCCGGGGTACCAGGCCAGCAGGATGGCGGGCACATGCTGCTGCGCCCAGTCGATGGCCAGTGCCGAGCCGGTGGTCAGCACCGCGACCACCGGCGTGCCGGTGGCCTGCAGCGCCTGCAGCAACTCGCGCTGCGGTTTGGGCAGGCGGGTGTCGGTGCGGTCGCCGCCGGCAAAGCCGGGATAGTTGACGTCCATCTCCTCGCCTTCGACATCGCCGGTGAGCCCGCCCACGAACACCACCACCTCGGCATTGCGTGCGGCGTCCACCGCCTCCTGCAGCGGCGGTTTGGCGCCGGGCATGCGCCAGGCCAGGCGCACGCCGGCATCGCGGGTGGCCTCGTAATACTCCACACGCAGGTCGTAGGCCTTGCCGCCTTCCAGCGCCACGCTGGCGTTACCGCCGCGCATGCGCGGCGCATCGCTCCATTGATCGATCAGCAGCTTGCCGTCCAGATACAGGCGCACGCCATCGTCGGCGGCAATCTGCAGCTCGTAGCTGCCCGACACCGGCGGCAGCAGCTGGCCATGCCAACGGACGCTGAAGTCGTCCTTGGCCAGCGCACGCTCGGCCTGCAGTTCACCGCGGCCCACTGCATCATCGGTGGGTGCGTTGCGGTCCCAGCGGAAGGCGATGCGCGGGTCGATGCGGGTCAGCACCGGCTGGCCGGCCAACGCACGTCCACGGAAGTACTCGCCGGTGAGGCCGTTCTGTTTGGCATCCGGCGACGGGCGCAGGTAGCGCGTGTCGATCGGTGCGGCGGCGTTGGGGTCTTCGCGTCCTTCCACCAGGTCGCTGCCGCGTGCGTAGACCACCTGCGCCTGCGGCGCGGCCTCGCGGATGCCCTGCAGGATGGTGACCGGCGCGGCAGGCGTGCCGTAGTAGTTGCCCAGCAGCGACATCGGGTCGTCGGCGGTAGGGCCGATCACGGCGATGCGCTTGAGCGTGGGTTTGAGCGGCAGCAGGCCATCGTTCTTCAGCAGTACCAGCGATTCGCGCGCGGTGCGGCGCGCCAGTGCATCGTGCTGCGGCGATTGATTGGCCGAGGGCGGAATCTGCGCCCACGGCACCTTGGCCGGCGGGTCGAACATGCCCAGCCGCATGCGCGTGGTCATCAGCCGCTTGAGCGCGGTGTCGATGCTGGCTTCGTCGATCAGGCCCGCACGCACCGCCGCCGGCAACGCAGCATAGGTGTCGCCACAATCCAGGTCGGTGCCGTGCTTGACGCCGAGCGCGGCGGCGGCCTCGGGCGTGGGCACGATCTTGTGGTTCTGCCAGATGTCGCGGATGGCGGCGCAGTCGCTGACGATGTAGCCATCGAAGCCCCAGTCGCGGCGCAGGATGCCTTCCAGCCGCGTGCTGGCCGAGGCGGATTCGCCGTTGACGCGGTTGTAGGCGCCCATCACCGCGGCGACCTTGCCTTCCTGCACCAGGGCCTGGAAGGCGGGCAGGTAGGTCTCATACAGATCGCGTTCGCTGGGATGCACGTCGAAGTGATGGCGGTCCGCCTCCGGGCCGCTGTGCACCGCGAAGTGCTTGGCAGTGGCATCGAGCTTGCGGTACGGCCCCTGCTGCGCCTGCAGGCCCTGCACGAAGGTCACGCCCATGCGCGCGGTCAAAAACGGGTCTTCGCCGTAGGTTTCCTGACCACGGCCCCAGCGCGGGTCGCGGAAGATGTTGATGTTGGGTGACCAGAAGGTGAGCCCCTGGTAGCGCTTGTGCTCGCCGCGTGCCAGGAACGCGTGGTGCTTGGCGCGTGCCTCGTCGCCGATGGCGGTGGCCACCTCGGCCATCAACGGTGTGTCGAACGTAGCAGCCAGGCCGATCGCCTGCGGAAACACGGTGGCGCCGCCGGCACGCGCCACGCCGTGCAGCGCCTCGTTCCACCAATCGTATTCGGGCACCTGCAGGCGCGGGATCGCCGGGGTGGCGTTCTGCATCTGCGCGGCCTTTTCCTCCAGCGTCATGCGCGCCACCAAGTCGGCCGCGCGTACATCGAACGGGCGCTGGGTGTCCAGGTATGGCGGCGGCGTTGCGGCCTGCGCGCCGGTGGCGGCAAGCGCCATCGCCAGCAGTAAGCCGCGTGCGAGTGCGCGATGTGGGGCGGTGGCGAGGTGGGCGGGGTGGGAATGCATGGTCAGTCCTCCTGGGTGCGGTGCGGTTCCAGCTGGGCAAACGGCCCGATCATGCTGCCGACGAAACCGCCGGCCTGTGCGGTGCTGAGCATGCCTGCATCGTCGTTGCGAGAGTGGAGCCAGTCGAAGGCGACAGCGGCCTGCGCTTGTGCCGTCGCGGGCGCGGGGATGGCGATGACAGCAACCAACAACGCGTCGCGCGTCAGCATCAGATAAGTGCGGGCGGCGCGCAGAAGCCGCAGTGTCGGCCTGGCAGATGCGGGTTTCGCACAGCCGCCAGGCTCGCCTGGCCGCTGCACAGCGCCTGCATCTGCCGCGTCTGCGCGCGTCGCACAGGCGCCCATGACGGCCCGCATCACCAGTCCCACATCGCGCCGTCTTCCAGCCGCGCCACCGGCAACTGCTTGGGCACGTAAGGGTACTTAGCGGCCAGGGCTTCGTCGATGTCCACGCCATGCCCGGGTGTTTCGCCGCAATGCAGGCGGCCATCGCGGAAGACGTAATCGTGCGGGAACACCGCATTGGCCTCGTCGGAATGGAACATGTATTCCTGGATGCCGAAGTTGGGCACCCAGGTGTCGAAGTGCAGGGCCGCGCCCATGCACACCGGCGACAGATCGGTGGCGCCGTGGAAGCCGGTGCGCACCTGATGCAGCGCGGCGAAGTCGGCCAGCCGGCGCACGTGGGTAATGCCGCCGGCGTGGACGATGGTGGTGCGGATGTAGTCGATCAACTGCTGCTCGATCAGGTGCTTGCAATCCCAGAGCGAGTTGAACACCTCGCCCACCGCCAGCGGCGTCACCGTGTGCTGGCGAATGATCTCGAACGCGCGCTGGTTTTCCGCCGGCGTGGCATCTTCCAGCCAGAACAACCGGTACGGCTCCAGGTCGCGGCCCAGGCGCGCGGCTTCGATCGGTGTGAGCCGGTGATGCGCATCGTGCAGCAACTCGATCTCATCGCCGTGGTCGGCGCGCAGCTGCTCGAACAACTTCGGCACCACACCCAGATAGCGCGGCGTGGACCACACGGTTTCGGTGGGCAGTTCGCTTTCGGCCGGTTCGTACGGCTTGCCGCCGCTGGAAATGCCATAGGTCTTCTTGATGCCGGGCACGCCGCACTGCGCGCGGATCGCGATGAAACCCCGCTCGCGAAAGCGGCCCACCTCATCGCTGGTTTCGGCGATGTCGCGGCCATTGGCATGGCCGTACACCAGCGCGCCCTCGCGCGAGCGCCCGCCCAGCAGCTGATACAACGGCAGGCCGGCCATCTTGCCCAGGATGTCCCACAGCGCCACGTCCACCGCGGCGATGGCGCTCATCGTCACCGGGCCGCGCCGCCAGTACGCGCCCCGATAGAAGAACTGCCAGATGTCCTCGATGCGGCCGGCATCGCGGCCGATCAGGTTCGGCACCAGGTGTTCCTGCAGGTACGCTGCCACCGCCAGCTCACGGCCGTTGAGCGTGGCATCGCCCAGCCCGGTGATGCCCGAGCGGGTGCGGATCTTCAAGGTGACGAAGTTGCGCCCGGGGCAGGTGACGATGACGCGCGCCTCGACGATCTCGCGATCGCGGGCCGAGCCATGCAGCGGAGCAGGGGAGTCGGGAGTCTGTGACATCGTGGTCTCGCTCAGGGAGAAGTGGCGGCAGTGATGGGAAGTTCGAACGGGCCGGCCGGCAGGCCGCTGCGGTCGTACAGCGTGCAAACCGGGCTGTCGGCCCAGCAGTAGCGCACGCGCGTGGGGTCCAGGCCGGGAGGAATGCGCAGAGCGATGGCGTGGTCGTGCACGGTGGCGACGGCATAACGACAGGTGCCGGGGGCGGCGGCACAGACCTCGAAACCGATCGGTGCATCGTTGCCATAACTCAGCAACGTGGTGTCCACGGCATCGAAGGCGATGCGCACGCCGTCGCCTGCGCGTTGCGCGCTGCGCGGTACCGGGCCGGAGGGCGCAAGCGCCTGCCCATACACCACCTGCCGCGCCGCACGCGCCAGGCGCCGGCCCAGTTCCTGCTTGTTGGCCGGATGGATGTCGTAGCGGTCGCCGATGTCGATCGTCACCGCCAGGCCCGCGTGCGCATCGTCGGCGACGAAGCGGCGTTGTGCCTCGCGCAGCTGCGCCCAGCCGCTTTCCACCGGCTGGGTGGGCGGCGCGCCATAGTTGGCCAGCTGCACGATCAGCAGCGGCAATTGAGCACCGAAGCGCTGCCGCCAGTCGCGCTGCCATGCGGTGAGCAAGGCCGGGTAATGCGCGGCATCGCCGGCGTTGGATTCGCCCTGGTACCAAAGCACGCCACGCAGGCCGAGCTGGCCGAGCGGGGCGATCATGCCGTTGTACAAGGTGGTCAGCCCGGCCGCCGACGACCATGGCGCGCGCGGTGGCGAGCCCAGTTGCGGCGGCACGATGCGGTACTGCCAGGGTGCATCCAGCGGCAGCGTGCTGCCATCGGCGAACTGCAGCGCACGCGATTGCGCATCGCCCAGCAACCCGCCACGCCGATAGGTGTTGAGCACATTGAGCACGATGCTGTTGCGCCCGGCGTGCAGGCGCCCGCGCGGCAAGCGGTAGCGACGCGGCTGATCGGCGCCGTAGCTGCTGCCCACGCCGCGCCCGTTGACCCAGGTCTGGTCCAGCTCGTCCACCGGCCCGAGCAGCAGGCTGGCGTCCTGCGCGGCCTGCGCCTGCGTCAGCTCCACGCTGGTGCGGTACCAGACCATGCCGTTGAAGCCGACCAGCTGCGGCACGCCCCAGTCGTCCCACGCGCCCAATGCCGCCGGTGCGGTTTGCCAGGCGCCGGGCGCGTCCGGTTGCCAGGGCTCGCCCTGGCCGTGCGCCTGCCACCAGGCTTCCCAGAGCGCGGCCCAACGCGGCGCCGCATCCACCGGGTCGACGGCGTATCGCGCCAGCACATCCAGTGCCGGGCCATCGTCGCCGGCGGCGCGCAAGGCTGTCTCGCCGATCCAGGCCTGCAGTTGCGAGCCGCCCCAGGAGGCGTTGATCAGGCCCATCGGCACATCGACGGTCTTCTGCAACTCACGTGCGAAGTAATAGCAGGCGGCAGAAAACTCCTTCACCGTCTCCGGCGTGGTGCGCTGCCACGCGGCAGCACCACCGAAGCCACGCTGCGGTGTCGGGCTGGACTGCGCCGGCACCTTGAACATGCGGATGCGCGGGTTGTCGGCATCGGCGATCTCGCTGCGTGAGTCCAGCGTGCGATGCACCGGCAATTCCATATTCGATTGGCCCGAGCACAGCCACACATCGCCGATCAGCACGTCGTTGACCTGCTGCGTCACGCCCGTGCCGGTGCGTGCGCTCAAGGTGTACGGGCCGCCGGCGGCGTGCGCAGGCAGGCGCGCTTCCCAATGGCCCTGCCGGTCTGCGCGCGCCTGCACCTGCTGCGCATCCAGTTGCACGCGCACGCGCGCGCCCGGGGCCGCATCGCCCCACACCCGGATCGGCGCATCGCGCTGCAGCACCACATGCTCCTGAAACAGCGCATGCAGCAGCGGCGCATCGGCCGCCTGCGCCAGGGGCGGCAGCAGCGCTGCCATGACGGCCAGCAGCGTACGCACGCTCATTTCGGATTCCCCGGCGCATACGGAAATTTCAATGCTTGGTAATACGCCAGCGGATGCGCCGGCGGCGCCGTGCCGGCAGGCAACGGCAGCCCGGACACGCTCTGGAAGTAGGCGATGCTGGCATCGCGCCACCACTGCGCTTCGTCCTGCTGGATCGCCAGGAAACTTGCCACCTGCTGGTAACGCGGTGCATCGATCCTGCCGGCCAGGCCCTGCCAGGTCGCGCGCATCGCACGCACCTCGTCAACGCCGTGGTCGTAGTGCCACACCAGCTCGTCCCACAGCGGCCGCCCGGAGGCCATGCGGTGCTCCCAGGGCACATGGTGGAACCACAGCAGGTAACGCTCCGGCACGCGCTGCACATCGCCGAACACGCGCGCCACCGGCCTGGCGTATTGCGCCACCGCATCGCTGCCGCCGGCACTGCGATCGAAGCCGATGCCGTGACGGTCGGCGCGGTGGTAGTAGACCGGGTCCCAGTCCGGGCGCTCGCTGCCGGCATCCCACGGCGCCGGGCCGTAATGATGCCCGCGCCCCATCAGGTGATGCAGGCCCAGTGGGGTCATGTAGTCCACCACCGCCTCGCGCGAGCGCAGCAGCATGTCGACCACGGGCGTCACCACGTCAGCATCGTTGGAGAAGGTCATGCGCACCCAGTCCTGCGCGATGGCCTGCGGCGACGCCTGCGGATTCCACGCCAGCCGCCCGTAGGCGTACCAGTTGGCCTGGTCGAAGATCGAGCCACTCCAGTTGCGGTCCGCCCCGATGTTGGCCACCCCGGCGATACCGGTCAGCCGCGTGCGTTTCGCATCGTTGAAGAGCGTGCCGTCCACGGTTCTGGCAACCGTCGAGCCCTTGCCGCGCGCGTAGGTGTCGGCCTGCAGGGTTTCGGCAAACAGCGTGCCCAGGTAGGCCAGGTGGGTGGAAAAGCCCAGATACTCCTTGGTGATCTGGAATTCCGGCATCAACGGCGTCTTGCGCATCGCGCCGAACAGCGGATGGAATGGCTCGCGCGGCTGGAAGTCGATGGCACCATTTTTGACCTGCACGATCACGTTGTCGCGGAACCGGCCATCCAGCGGCAGGAACTCACTGTAGGCCTGCTTGGCGCGATCGTCCGGTTGCTCGTGCGAATAGACGAACGCGCGCCACATCACCACCCCGCCATGCGGTGCCAGCGCATCGGCCAGCAGATTGGCGCCATCGGCATGGCTGCGCCCGTAGTCCTGCGGGCCGGGCTGGCCTTCGGAATTGGCCTTGACCAGAAAACCGCCAAAATCCGGAATGCGCGCGTAGATGGCGTCGGCGGTGTCGCGCCACCACCGCTGTACCTGCGGATCCAGTGGGTCGGCGGTCGTCAGGCCACCGATCTCGATCGGCGCACTGAAGCGCGCGCTGAGAAACACGCGAATGCCGTAAGGGCGAAACACGCTGGCCAGTGCCGCCGCCTTGTCCAGGTACTGCGGCGTCAGGCTCCAGGCCTTGGCATTGACGTTGTTGAGCACGCTGCCGTTGATGCCCAGCGATGCATTGGCGCGCGCATAGTCGGTGTAGCGCGGATCCAGATACCCGGGCAGGGTCTGCCAGTTCCACAGGGACGCACCGGCATAGCCGCGCTCGACCACCCCGTCCAGGTTGTCCCAGTGATTGAGCAGGCGCAGCTGCAGCCGCGGCGACTCGCGCAGGTCCAGCGCGGCCAGCGATTGACCGGTCTGCAGCAGGCGCAGCAGGTGGAATGCCCCATACAGCGCACCGACATCGCTGCCGCCGACGATGGCGGTGGCGCGATGCCCGTCCACGCGGACACTGCGGATCAGATAGCCGTCGCGGCCCAGGCCGGTGGTCTGCAGGTGCAATGCCGCGATCTGCGGCGCAGCGGCCGCACCCAGCACGATCGCACCATCGCGCGTGACCGCGGCGGACGACGGCGGCGTAGCACCAAGCAGGCCCGACAGCCCACGCTGCAATTCATCGCGTGCGGCCTGCAACGTGGGCGAGTCGCCGGCGACGATCAATTCGCTCGCATTGCCGCGTAATTGCGCCGCGTTGGCCAGCGGGTGGTAGCGCAACCACAAGTCGTAGCCATCTTCGGCGCGCGCACCGGCACTGGCCAGCACCAAGCCACCCAGCAGTGTCACCGCCAGCAACCACGGATGCGCCAACGCACCGCAGTACGCGACGCAGCGCCGCATTGCACGTGCGCTCATGCGGCATGCTCCATCGACATCCACGTACACGGCGGCGTATCGCCGCTCTGCCTGCTTCCCGGTACCATGCGTCGCATCGTCGTGCACGCAGTGAGCGCTTGCGTTATCGCAGCGGTTTGTGTGCATCGTGCAGGTTCGCCACCCACTTGAAGAGGCCACGCTTGGAGAAGGTCAGGAAATCGGTCCGCCGCACCAGCCGCGCGACCACTATCGACGAGGTGGCGGCGCTGGCGAAGGTCTCGCCGATGACGGTCTCGCGCGTGGTCAACAACAACGGCAGCGTGCGCGATGCCACCCGCGCACGTGTGCTGCGCGCAGTCGACAAGCTGGGCTACACGCCCAACCTGGCAGCCAGCGCCCTGGCCGCCGCGCAGAGCACGCGCATTGCGTTGATCTACAGCGACCCCAGCGGCGCCTACCTGCGTGAGCTGCTGCTGGGCGTGTTGCGGGTTGCCTCGCGCACGCCGATCCAGCTGGTGATCGATTGCTGGGACGACCTGGATGCAGACGCCGAACGCCGTGCCGCGCGCAAGCTCGCCAAGGGCGTGGCCGGGGTGATCCTGCCGCCACCGCTGTGCGAATCCAAGGCCGCGGTCTTGGAACTGGTCCGCGCCAAGGTGCCGGTGGTGGCGATCGCCTCCAACCATTTCAGCCCGGATGTGGCCTGCGTGCGCATCGACGAATTCGCCGCCGCCAAGGAAATCACCGAGCATCTGATCGCCCAGGGCCACACGCGTATCGGCTACATCGCCGGGCACCCCAACCTGTCGGCCAGCACGCGTCGCTTTGAAGGCTTTCAGGCGGCGCTGGCCGATGCCGGCCTGCGGCTGGATCGGCATCTGGTGCAGCCGGGCGACTACACCTACAAATCCGGCCTGGTCGCCGCCGAAAAGCTGCTGGCGCGCAAGCGTCGCCCCAGCGCCATCTTCGCCAGCAACGACGATATGGCCGCCGCTGCAATCTCGGTCGCGCATCGGCGCGGGCTGGATGTGCCACGCAATCTGTCGGTGGTCGGCTTCGACGACACCTCCGCCGCCACCGCGGTCTGGCCCGAACTCACCACCGTGCAGCAGCCCATCGCCGCCATGGCCGACGCCGCGCTGGACATCCTGTTGAAGACGATACGCGCCAAGGAGCGCACGGCGAAGATGGTCGATCATGTGGTCGCGCACCTGCTGGTCAAGCGGGATTCGGTGGCCGCACCGGCGGCGCCGGATGCAGCGGAACAGCCCTGACGCTGTACGCGGGTCTGCGCGCAGGCCGCCGGTGATCGCCTGCGCGTGCAGGCGGTCACCGGCACGGCATCAACGCGTCAGATACTGGTTGATCAGGTTCTCGTAGGCTTCCTGGCGGCTGCTGAGTTGCTTGGGCGCGTTACCGGCCGCGTACTGGGCCAGATCCACCAGCGTGCTGCTGCCGTTGGCAAACTCCGCACCCGCGCCGCTGTCGAAGCTGGCGTAGCGCTCGGCGCGCCACTGCTCCAGCGGCGAGGACGTCAGCAGCGCATTGGCCACTTCCAGCCCGCTTGCGAACGCGTCCATGCCGCCGATGTGTGCCAGGAACAGGTCCTGCGGATCGGACGACTCGCGGCGCACCTTGGCATCGAAGTTCAGCCCGCCCGGTGCCAGCCCGCCCTGGCGCAGCACCACCAGCATCGCGCCGACGGTGTCGTACAGGTCGGTCGGGAACTGGTCGGTATCCCAGCCGTTCTGCGGGTTGCCGCGGTTGGCATCGATGCTGCCGAGCAGGCCGGCGTCGGCTGCCACCTGCAGGTCGTGCTCGAAGCTGTGGCCCGACAGCGTGGCGTGGTTGGCTTCGATATTGAGCTTGAAGTCCTGGTCCAGGCCGTGCTGGCGCAGGAAGCCGATCACCGTGGCGCTGTCGAAGTCGTACTGGTGCTTCATCGGCTCCATCGGCTTGGGCTCGATCAGGAAGTTGCCTTGGAAGCCGATCGCACGGCCGTAGTCGCGTGCCAGGGTCAAAAAGCGCGCCATGTTGTCCTGCTCGCGCTTCATCTGGGTGTTGTGCAGGCAGGCATAGCCCTCGCGGCCACCCCAGAACACGTAGTTTTCGCCACCCAGCTCGACGGTGGCATCGATCGCGGCCTTGACCTGCACCGCCGCACGCGCCACCACATTGAAGTCCGGGTTGGTCGATGCGCCGTTCATGTAGCGCGGGTGCGAGAACAGGTTGGCGGTGCCCCACAACAGCTTGACGCCGGTGTCGGCCTGGCGCTGCTTGGCGATGCCGACCATGTGTTTGAGGTTGCGCTCGTACTCACCGATGTCGTCGGCATCGGGCGACAGGTCGATGTCGTGGAAGCAGTAATACGGCACGCCGAGCTTGGTGAAGAATTCGAACGCGGCATCGGCCTTGGCTTCGGCACGGTCCAATGCGGTGTTGCCGATATCCCACGGATACGCGCGCGTGCCCGGGCCGAACGGATCGGCGCCATTGCCGCAGAAGCTGTGCCAGTAGGCCACGGCAAAGCGCAGATGCTCGGCCATGGTCTTGTCGCCGATCTGCTTGTTGGCGTCATAGACCTTGAAGGCCAGCGGGTTGTCCGAGTCGCGGCCTTCGAAGCCGATCTTGCCGATACCGGGGAAATATTCCTTGGCGCCGATGTAGACGGTGTTGCTCATGGGGTGGAACTCCTGCAAAGAGGCGAGGGAAGAAGGAAGGGCGTTGCAGACCAGTGGCCAGTCACGCAGCGCGGCGATCGTGCATGCGCACCGCCGCCGCGGCGCCAGCGCGCACGCTCGATCAGCGCCGGGGACACATACGAGGGCAGGGCCTGACCCACGTCGCACCAAATGTTAGCGCTACCACACCTGCGACCGAAAAAAGCCGCGCGGTGGAGCGAAGCTGGAGATGCCATGCCGATCCCGAGTGAAGCGGTCTGCCCGACTTTACCCAGCCCGGCGCCGAAAGGCTTGCTGCGCTGCGAGATGTGCGCTGCCCCAACCACCTGTGGCACCCGCAGCCGCGTCGGGCCCGCTGACGCCGCAGCACCACCAGACGCACGCCGAACACTCCGCCCGCAAGCGTCTGACCGCCCGTTCAGCCGCGCACGCCCGGCGCCGGCCCGCCGCGCGCCGGGCAGCTACAATGGCCGGCTTATGACCGCTGTCCTGCCGCTGCCGCAACCCCTGGCCGACCCCGCGCCGCGCGACCCGCGCCAGCGGCTGCAGCGTGAGCAGCTGCGCCTGGGCAAACGCCTGCAGCGCCAGGTGGGCCAGGCGATTGCCGACTTCGGCATGATCGCGCCCGGCGACAAGATCATGGTGTGCCTGTCCGGCGGCAAGGACAGCTACACCTTGCTGGACATGCTGCTGCAGCTGCAGCGTAAGGCGCCGGTGCCGTTCACCCTGGTGGCGGTCAATCTGGACCAGAAGCAGCCCGACTTTCCCGCCCATGTCCTGCCCACCTATCTGCGCGGCCTGGACGTGCCGTTCGCCATCGTTGAGCAGGACACCTATTCGGTGGTCAGCCGGGTGATCCCGGCCGGCAAGACCATGTGTTCGCTGTGCTCGCGGCTGCGGCGCGGCGCGCTGTATGCCTATGCGCAGGCGCACGGCGTGACCAAGATCGCGCTCGGCCATCATCGCGACGACATCGTCGCCACGTTCTTCATGAACCTGTTCCATCACGCCCGGCTCGCGGCGATGGCGCCCAAACTGCGCAGCGACGACGGCCAGCACGTGGTGATCCGCCCGCTGGCCTATGTGCGCGAAGCCGACATCGCAGCCTATGCGCAAGCGCGCCAGTTCCCGATCATCCCGTGCAACCTGTGCGGCAGCCAGGAAAACCTGCAGCGCCAGCAGGTCGGCCGCATGCTGCAGCAATGGGACCGCGAGCAGCCCGGGCGGGTCGAGCAGATCGCCCGCGCGCTGGCCGATGTGCGGCCCGAGCAACTGGCCGACCGCACCCTGTTCGATTTCCTGGCGCTGGGCCGCAATGGCGATGCAGCGCCGCCCGATCCTGATCCCGATTCCAGCGCCTGGCTCGCTGCCGGCGACAGCGCACACGACAGCGACTGACGCGGCCACCACGGCGGCGGCAGTCTTCCCACCCTCCACGTTTCTTCCTCCTTTTCGGTCTGACGCATGTTCTTTCGTAATCTCACCCTGTTCCGTTTCCCGACCACGCTGGATTTCTCCGAGATCGACACGCTGCTGCCGCAGGTGCAGCTCAAGCCGGTCGGCCCGCTGGAAATGAGCTCGCGCGGTTTCATCTCCCCGTTCGGCCGCGACGAGCAGGAGGTGCTCTCGCATCGTCTGGAAGATTTCCTCTGGCTCACCGTCGGTGGCGAGGACAAGATCCTGCCCGGCGCGGTGGTCAACGACCTGCTCGAGCGCAAGGTTGCCGAGATCGAGGAAAAGGAAGGCCGTCGCCCCGGCGGCAAGGCGCGCAAGCGCCTGAAGGACGACCTGATCCATGAGCTGTTGCCGCGCGCCTTCGTCAAAAGCTCGCGTACCGATGCCATCCTGGACCTGCAGCACGGCTACATCGCGGTCAACAGCTCCAGCCGCAAGAGCGGCGAGAACGTGATGAGCGAGATCCGCGGCGCGCTCGGCAGCTTCCCGGCACTGCCGTTGAACGCCGAAGTCGCACCGCGCGCCATCCTCACCGGCTGGATCGCCGGTGAACCCCTGCCCGAAGGCCTGAGCCTGGGCGAAGAATGCGAGATGAAGGATCCGATCGAAGGCGGCGCGGTGGTCAAGTGCCAGCACCAGGAATTGCGCGGCGACGAGATCGACAAGCACCTGGAAGCCGGCAAGCAGGTGACCAAGCTGGCGCTGGTGCTGGACGACAATCTGTCGTTCGTGCTCGGCGACGATCTGGTGATCCGCAAGCTCAAGTTCCTCGATGGCGCACTGGACCAGCTCGAACACAGCGAAGACGACGGCGCGCGCGCCGAACTCGACGCGCGCTTCGCACTGATGAGCGCCGAAATCCGGCGCCTGTTCCTGCTGCTGGAAACCGCGCTGAAGCTGAGCAAGGCGGAGTAATCAGGTTTCGAACGGCGGCGGCGTCAAGGGGCGATGCGCCGCTTGAATCATCCGAGGTCTAAAACAACAGCTCGCAGCGTCGCGGGCGCGGTGTCCTCACTGCTTGCGGGACACGCCGTGAACCCATCCCTGGTGACTCGGTGGCGGCATCCATGCCGCCACACGGTCCCGCAACCGGCAAGGACTCCGCACCAGACAGTTGGTCGGTGCTCTTGTGAGAGCTGTCTGTCGTGTGGCGCCCATCAGACATGGAGCCGATACGTCATGAGCGAACGACGCATCCAACACCGCTCTTACCGTGCGCACCGACCATCTCGACAGGTCCTTGCCTGCTCACCGTCGCGGGACCTTACGCGGCATGGATGCCGCGTAAGAGCCTACAGGGACGTACTTGCGGCGTGTCCTGCGATGGTGGGCAGGCAAGGGCCCTGCACCAACGCGCAGCGTCGAGGGCGCGGTGTCCTCACCGCTTGCGGGACACGCCGTGAACCCATCCCTGGGGGCTCGGTGGCGGCATCCATGCCGCCACACGGTCCCGCAACCGGCGAGGACACCGCACCAGACAGTGGGTCGGCTGCTTTCTTGAAAGCGTGGCGCTCGGCTTGCGGTGGGCAGACGCGACGTTTGCAGATTGCGCGTCAAAACGCTTGTCTGCTGCTCGGTCTGCGGTGAGACGAGTGGTGGGAAGCCGGTCGAGGCACAGTGGCTCGACCATCGCACCTCAACTTCTGCTTTCAACGATGCACACCGACCATCTCGACAGGTCCTTGCCCGCTCACCGTCGCGGGACCTTACGCGGCATGGATCCCGCGTAAGAGCCTCCATGGATGGATTCACGGCGTGTCCCGCGATGGTGGGCGGGCAAGGGCCCCGCAGCCACGCCGCAGATCATCGGTTCTACAGATGATCTACACGGCCTTCTATCAGCTGCTCTGTCTTGCGGCGCGTCCCACGATGGTGGGCGGGCAAGGGCCCTGCAGCCAACGCGCAGCGTCGATGGCGCGGTGCCCTCACCGCTCGCAGGACACGCCGTCACATCGCATGTATCAATCGCGCCATCTCACCACCTGACACATCGCAGCGCTATCCTGTGTCCATGTTCAAGCCCGTCCGCCGTCTGATCGCGCCCGCCCCGCAGGTTGTCGAACGCGACTGCGTGCGCGTGCAACTGGACGGGCGCGAAATCGCGGTCCTGCGCGTGCGCGACCCGCGTGCGCGGCGCATCAAGCTCAGCGTCGACGAACGCGGTGCGCGGTTGACCCTGCCGCTGCGCGCAAGCCTGGTGTCGGGCGAGCGCTTTCTGCTGGCGCACCTGGACTGGTTGGGCACGCAGCTGTCGCGTTATCAGCAGGTCGATGCGTTTCCGGCGCTGGCGCGTGGCGTGCCGGGGTTGCTGCCGTTACGCGGCGCCTTGTTGCCGCTGAGCTGGCACGACGGGCGCTACGCACGTATCGAGGTCACCGACGACGGCGCGCAGTTCCATGTGCCTACACGTCTAGGCGATGCAGGCCTGCGCCGCACGTTGAAGGAATTCTACGAAGCACAGGCGCGCGCCGATGTCGGACGCTGGTTGCCGAGCTATCTGCCCGGCCTGCCGCGCGCGCCGGCGCGGGTGCGGCTGAAGGTGATGTCCTCGCAGTGGGGCTCGCTGGCACCGGATGGCTCGATGGCGCTGGATCTGGCGCTGGTGCTTGGCCGCCCGTCCGCGTTCGAATACGTGCTGGTGCACGAGCTCTGCCACCTGCTGCAGGCCAATCACTCGCCTGCGTTCTGGGCCGAGGTGGAGCAGCGCTTTCCCGCCTGGCGCGACGAGCGCAGCTATTTCCACGAACACGGGCGCCAGCTCAAGGCGCAGCTGCGGCGGTTGTTGCAGGCTGAGTGAGCTGTCGCGTGCAGGGCAACAAACGGCAGGAACTTCAGCGCATTCGCATCGCGCCGACGCATGCTTGCCTCACCTGCATCACGCGTGCGGCGGCGGCAGCGACGCCAGGAATCCGTTGATCACCGCCGCCACCGCGTCCGGTGCTTCCATATGCACATGGTGGGTGCCGGGCAACAACTGCAGGCGCGCATCGCGCATCAGCGCCACGCGGTGGTCGCGCAAGGCAGCGGGGAAGTACACCTGCGCCGGCGTGGCGAAGATGGCCTGGACCGGGCAGGCGATGGAGGCCAGCAGCACGTCGATCTGCGCTTCGGTCATGCGGATGGCCGTGGGCAGGGTCAGGCGCGGGTCGCTGCACCAGCTGTAGCCGCCTTCGACCGCGCACACGCCGCGCTCCACCAGCAGCCGCGCGGCCGGTTCGGTGAGCTGGTTGGCCATCATGCGTGCGCGCACCGGCATCTCCATCGACGGAAACACGCGCAGCGGCCGCTGTGACAAGGTGCGTGCCGAGGCAATCGCATCGCGCAGGCGGGTGGCGGTGCCTTCCACCGGCTCGGCCAGTGCACCCAGCGCCTCGATCGCGATCAGCGCCTCCACGCGTTCCGGCGCCGCGGCGGCCAGCAGGCTGGCGACACCGCCGCCCAGCGAGTGGCCGAGCACGCTGAAGCGCTCCCAGCCCAGCGCATCGGCCACCTGCAGCAGAATGCCGATCGCGCTGCTGAGCGTGTACTCGGCACCGACCGGCAACCACGCGCTATGGCCGTGGCCCGGCAGATCGATCAGGACCAGGTCCAGGTCCTGTGCATGCAGGTGCGCGCTCAGCGGCAGGAAGCTGGCGGCGTTGTCCAGCCACCCATGCAGAGCCAGCACCCGGCGCGGGCCACGGTCCGGGTTGCGCAGTCCGGTGACCCGGCCGATCGCCAGGTCGCACGCAAACGGCTCCAACCTCACGCGCGCCGCGCCACGGCGGCCAGTGCCTGCGCATGTGCCGGGCTGGCATTGAGGCAGGGGATGTAACTCAGGGTGGCGCCGCGTTCGGCCAGCGTTTCGGCAAAGCCCAGCGCCACTTCCTCCAGGGTTTCCAGGCAATCGGTGGCAAAACCCGGGCAGACCAGGTCGAAGCTGCGCACGCCGCCTTCGGCCAGTTTCCACAAGGTCGGTTCGGCGTAGGGCTGCAGCCAACGCTCCGAGCCGAAGCGCGACTGGTAGCCCATCTGCCATTCGTCCGCGCCCAGGCCCAGCGCGGCGACGATGGCCTGCGCGCTGCGCTCGCATTGCTGCGGATACGGATCGCCGGCATTGGCCACGCGCTGCGGCAGGCCGTGGAAGGAGAACATCAGCTTCTCGCTGCGCCCGTGCGCCTGCCAGTGCGCACGGATCGAATCGGCGATCGCCGCGACCCAGCCGGCGTCTTCGCAATACTCCTGGATCACCTCCACCGCGATCTCCGGTGCGCCCGGGCGCCAGGCGTCGATCACGTCCTGGATCGATGCGGTCGTCGTGGTCGAATACTGCGGGTACAGCGGCAGCACCACGATGCGCCGGATGCCGCGCGCGCGCAGGCCGTCCAGCGTCTTGCGCAGCGCCGGGGCGCCATAGCGCATGGCCCATTCCACGTGCCAGTCCGGCATGACCTCCTTCAGGCCTTCGGCCAGCCGGCGCGTGTACACCGCCAGTGGCGAGCCGTCCGGCAGCCAGACCTTGGCGTACTTCTCGGCCGACTTGGGCCCGCGGATGGGCAGGATCACCCCGTACAGCAGCGGCTTCCAGAACAGCGGCGGGATCGCGACCACGCGGCGGTCGCTGAGGAACTCGGCCAGGTAGCGGCGCACGGCCGGGGCGGTGGGCGACTCGGGGGTGCCAAGATTGACGACCAGCAGGGCGGTATCGGGGGTGGTGTTCATGCGCGCCATTCTGGCAGAGCGCGGCAGTGCTGCCGAGGACAGCGCATCGATCGCCCCCATTGACCGCCTCTGGCACCCGCTTGCGCTCACCACCGATTCATTGCGCCACCACTAACGTCGCGCCATTGCTATCTTTGACGGATCGTCCCCTGGAGCTTGTCATGCCTCGTCTGTCGCGCCTGGCCCTGTTGTTGTCGCTGACCTTCGCCGCCGGCCATGCCGTTGCCGGCCCGGAAGAGGACCAGCGCGCGCGTAACGCGGTGCGGGTGCTCAACGAGATCATGAAGATTCCCGAGCAGGCCATCCCGGACAAGCTGCTCGACGAGGCGCGCGCCATCGTGGTCATCCCCGATACGCTCAAGGCCGGGTTGGTGATCGGCGGCCGGCGCGGCCATGGCCTGATGTCGATGAAGAATGCCGACGGCAGCTGGTCGCAGCCGGTCTTCGTCAAGCTCACCGGCGGCAGCATCGGCTTCCAGGCCGGCGTGCAGTCCTCCGACGTGGTGCTGGTGTTCCGCAACGACCGCAGCCTGGACAACATCGTCAACGGCAAGTTCACCCTCGGTGCCGATGCCGGCGTGGCCGCCGGCCCGGTCGGCCGCAATGCCGCCGCCGCCACCGATGGCCAGCTCAAGGCCGAAATCTGGTCGTGGTCGCGCGCCCGTGGCCTGTTCGCAGGCGTGGCGCTGGACGGTGCGGTGCTGCAGATCGACGATGCCGCCGACCTCAACGCCTACGGTGGCGGCGCCACCCCGCGGATGATCTTCGAAGGCCGTACCAACGAGCGTGCCTCCACCGACGTAATCGCCTTCCGCGACCGCCTGGAAGAGGCGACCTACACCGCACGCGCCAATCGCGGTACCGATGGCAGCGCCGACGACAGCGCCAGCGCGCCGCGCCCGGCAACGCCGCCACCGGCACAGGCGGCCACCACACCGCCGCCTGCGGTCAACGAGGCCAGCACCGTGCCGATGCAGCCCAGCACCACGCCACCGCCGCAGCAGGGTTTCCAGCCGGTGTCCGATGGCGAAATCCGCACCGAATCGCTGGACGGCAACCGCTGACGCGCTGTCATCCCCCTGCGCGGTGCGCTGGGGTATCCTGCGCCTTCCTTCTTCTTCAGCAAGCGAGCAGATCATGGGCGGTTTCAGCATTTGGCACTGGCTGATCGTGCTGGTGATCGTGTTGCTGGTGTTCGGTACCAAGCGGCTCACCAGCGGTGCCAAGGATCTCGGCAGCGCGGTCAAGGAATTCAAGAAAGGCATGCACGACGAGGACAAGCCGGCCGGCAAGCTTGGCGACGACAGCCGCACGGCCGAGCAGGCACGTGAGGCGCAGGCCGAGCGCGATCGCGACGCGCGTTGATCCGGAGCGGCGTCGGTGTTTGACATAGGTGTTGGCGAACTGACGCTGATTGCGATCGTCGCCCTGGTGGTGCTCGGTCCCGAGCGCCTGCCCAAGGCGGCCCGGTTCGCCGGATTGTGGGTGCGCCGCGCGCGCATGCAATGGGACTCGGTCAAGCAGGAACTGGAACGCGAGCTGGAGGCCGAAGAGCTCAAGCGCAGCCTGCAGGACGTGCAGGCCTCGCTGCGCGAGGCCGAGGACCAGTTGCGCAACAAGCAGCAGCATCTGGAGCAAGGCGCCCGCGCGCTGCACGACGAGGTCGGGCGCGATATCGATATCCGCAGCACCACGACACCGGTGGCGACGCCGCTGGAGCTGGCGCATGCGGACCTGTCGGCTGGTGCCAATGCCGCGCCGGCAGCGGGCGCCGCCGATGCGCCTGAACATGCGGCCGCCGCAGCGGTTGTCGCCCAGGCACGGCCCATGGCGCCGGCGCCCCATCAGACATTGGTGCCGGCCCCCCATGACCCGGTGGTGCCGGCGCCGCATGCAGCGCATCTGGGCAATGCCAGCGCGCAGACGCCGGTTGCCTCGCCAATGGAGCCGGGCACGCCAGAGGCGCTGATCGAGCCGACCGAGCCGGGCAAGCTCCAGGAGAAGCAGCCGTGAGCCTGTTCGACGACGCACAGGCCGAAAGCAGTCTGATCGAGCATCTGGTCGAGCTGCGCGCACGCCTGGTGCGCGCCCTGATCGGCCTGGGCGTGGTGCTGCTGGCGCTGTTGCCGTTTTCTCGCGCAATCTACTCGTGGCTGGCCGCGCCGCTGATTTCGCAGCTGCCGCTGGGGCAGACGATGATCGCGATGAACCCGGCCGGCGCGTTCTTCGCCCCGCTCAAGCTGACCTTCTTCGTGGCGGTGTTCTTCAGCGTGCCGTGGCTGCTGTATCAGGCCTGGGCCTTCGTGGCGCCGGGCCTGTACCAGCGCGAGAAGAAACTCGCATTCCCGTTGCTGGCCTCGGCGGTGGCACTGTTCTACATCGGCTGCGCGTTCGCGTATTTCCTGGTGCTGCCGGCGGTGTTCCACTTCCTGACCACGTTCAAGCCCGACGTGATCGCCATTACCCCGGACGCCAATTCCTACCTGGATTTCGTGCTGGCGATCTTCTTCGCCTTCGGTGCCAGCTTCGAGCTGCCGGTGGCGCTGGTGATCCTGGTGCTGCTGGGCTGGGTCAGCCCCAAGCAGCTGAGCGAAGGCCGCGGCTATGCCATCGTCGGCATCTTCATCCTGGCCGCCGTGCTCACCCCGCCGGACGTGGTCTCGCAGCTGATGCTGGCCATCCCGATGTGCCTGCTCTACGAGCTGGGCATCATCGCCTCGCGCGCGGTGGGGCCGAAGGCGGCCTAGCGCGCGGACGGGGCCAGCATCGCCCCAGACGCCAATCACCCACGTAGGAGCGCACCCGGGCGCGACCGGGGCTTCCTGGCGAACGCTTCGTCGCGCCCGGGTGCGCTCCTACGGGGCGCGGGTCTGAGGCGGCAAGCACATCCGCAGGTCAGGGGCTCAGGCCGCAAACACATCCGGGCGTGAGGGCGTCGTCGGCTGGGCAGAAGCGCCTTGGTGCGTGAACATCTGCTTCCAGGCCGCGTAGACGGAGCCGGCGAACACCGGCATCAGCACCGCCATCAGCAGCAGCTGGGCCAGCCACATCGCCACGGTCTGGCCGGCGACCAGGCCGACGATCAGCGCCACGATCATCACCGCGAAATAGATCGCGAAGATGGCGATGAAGGCCAGCACGAAGAACACCAGCATCGCCGGCAGGTTGTGCAGGCTGGCGCGCAGGCTCTCGCGCAGCGCGTGGCCGCCGGTGCTGCGGTCGAACATCACCTGCGGCGGCATCACGAACAGCGCCAGGGTCATCGCCGCGAAGGTGGCGATGGTCAGCAGCAGCCACAGCAGGATGCGGCCGGCCGGCAGGCTGGCGGCCAGCTGCTCGATCTGCACCGGGTCCGGCTGCGCGCCGGACTGGCTGATCTGGTTGATCTTGATCATCACCTCGGACAGCTGCTGCAGCCCGCTGGCGCCGATCATCACCAGCAGCAGCACGCCCAGCAGCAGGCCGGCGATCAGCTGCGGCAGCAGCGACACCAGCAGGTGCGGCGCGCGGCCGTCCTGCAGGCCGTGCAGCAGATGCGACGGCTTGGCGATGCGGCCTTCGTCGACCTCGCGGATCGCCCACAGCAGGCCGCCCATGAACAGCGGGCCGGCCAGCACCAGCAGGAACTGCAGGGCCGGGCCCAGCAGCGGCACCAGCACCGACAGCGACACCACCAGGGTGGCGGCCACGCTCCAGATCACCCCCAGCGAGCCAAGCGCCAGCGGCGCCCGCTTCAACAGCGAGAAACCGGTCAACAGCCATTCTGCGCCGGCAGACGCCGGCACCTTGCGGATTTCGCTCATTCCCATTCCGGATCGATACGCACCGGACCATCCGGCGTGGCGCGATTATCGCTGCTTTTGCGTGTGTGCGGCGGGATGAGTGCTCACTGTTTGCAGGCCGCGTGCGTGATGCACGAACCGGCGCAGCAGCTTGCGCGCGATCGGCGCGGCGGTGACCTCCCGGGCGACCGTGCGGGCACAGTGGCCGTGGCGGGCGATGCACTCGGCGCGCGCCTGCACATAGCCGCGCATGTGGTGGGTGGCAAACTCGGGGTGGAACTGCACGCCCCAGGTGGCCTGGCCCCAGCGGAAGGCATGGCAACGGTCCTGCCGCGAATGCGCCAGCACGATGGCCCCGTCCGGGGCGCGCACCACGGTCTGCATGTGCGTGGCGTGCGCCGGGAAATGCGCCGGCAGGCCCGCAAACAAAGGGTCCTGCTCGGCTGGCGGGTGCAGTTCCAGCGCGATCGTGCCGGACTCGCGCCCGGCCGGGTTGTAGTCGACCTCGCCGCCCAGCGCGTGCGCCAGCAGCTGGTGCCCGTAGCAGATGCCCAGCAGCGGCATGCCCTGGTGGGCGGCATCGCGCAGCCAGGCGGCACTGCGTTCGCTCCAGTCGGCGCGGTCGGTGACATAGGCGGCCGAGCCACTGACGATGGTGCCGGCAAAGCCGTCGCGGTCGGGCAGGCGGCCGCCGTTGGCGACATCGATGGCGACGGTTTCGTGTTCGGCCAGCCCGGCCGCAACGCGGATCCAGTGCCGAAAGCGGCCGTATCGCTTCATCTCCGGCACGGGATGCCCGGTTTCGATGATCAGGAACGGCAAGGCGGACATGCGGACGAGCATCCAGCAGCGACTGATGTGCCCGATTGTAGGCAGCTCCCGCCGGTTTTTTTCAATTGGCGTGCCAATACATGCAGCTAAGGTTATGCCGGATGGCTATGTGCTGATGGCTGGGGATGGTGGTGGAACGATCGGCGCTCGGGGATGGGGGAATGGCGGCAGTGGACCAGGCAGCGTGGTGCCGCGCGCTGGACCGCGAGTGTCAGGAAGGCATGTGCCTGTGCTGGCATCCCCTCATCCGCCCTTCGGGCACCTTCTCCCGGTGGGAGAAGGGGGCAAGCGAGACCGGACAACCGGCCTTTTCCCGGAAGCAAGCCAGCCAGGCGATCCGCCTAGTCCCGCGGCGGCAGGACCGACAACACCTCTTCCACCGTGGTCAGCCCAGCGGCGACCTTTTCCAGGCCGGTGCGGCGCAGCGTGCGCAGGCCTTCGCCGCGGGCGGCGTGGCTGAAGCTGGCCAGGTCGGTGTCGGCGCGGATCAGGCTGCGCAAACGCGGTGTCACCGGCAGCAGCTCGTACAGGCCGACACGGCCCAGGTAGCCGGTGCGGCGGCATTCCAGGCAGCCGACCGGCGCGTGCACGTTCAGCACTTCCGGCAGCGTTTCGCCCGGCTCGCGGATCGCCGACCAGTCGTCGTCGCTGAGCGTGTGGGGGCGCTTGCAGTGCACGCACAGGGTGCGCACCAGCCGCTGCGCCAGCACGCCGTTGAGCGTGGAGGCGACCAGGTAATGCGGCACGCCCAGGTCCAGCAAACGGGTGATCGCCGAGGCGGCGTCGTTGGTGTGCAGCGTGGACAGCACCAGATGCCCGGTCAGCGAGGCCTGCACCGCCATCTGCGCGGTTTCCAGGTCGCGGATTTCGCCGATCATGATGATGTCCGGGTCCTGGCGCAGCAGCGTGCGCACGCCGCTGGCGAAATCCAGGTCGATGTTCTGCTGGACCTGCATCTGGTTGAATTCCGGCGCGATCATTTCGATCGGGTCTTCCACGCTGCACACGTTCACGTCCGGCGTGGCCAGGCGCTTGAGCGTGGAATACAGCGTGGTGGTCTTGCCCGAGCCGGTCGGGCCGGTGACCAGCACGATGCCATGCGGGCGCTCGACCAGCGCGCTCCAGCCGGCGGCTTCTTCCGGGCTGAAGCCGAGCTGCTCGATGCTCTTGAACGCCGAATCCGGGTCGAAGATGCGCATCACGCACTTCTCGCCGAAGGCGGTGGGCATCGTGGACAGGCGCATTTCCACCTCGCGCCCACCCGGCGACCGGGTCTTGATGCGGCCGTCCTGCGGGCGGCGGCGTTCGGCCAGGTCCATGCGGCCGAGCACCTTGATGCGGCTGACCACCGCGGTCATCACCGACGGCGGCACTTCCAGCACCTTGTGCAGCACCCCGTCGATGCGGAAACGCATGCGCCCGGCCTCGCGACGCGGCTCCAGATGGATATCGCTTGCCCGCTGTTCGTAGGCGTACTGCAGCAGCCAGTCGACGATATGCACGATGTGGTGGTCGTCGGCATTGACGTCGCCGGCGCGGCCCAGTTCCACCAGCTGCTCGAAACTGGGCAGGCCGGCACCGGGTTCGGCGCTGCGCACATCGCCGCGCGCGCCGCGCACCGACTGGGTCACGCCGAAGAACTCCATCGTGTAGCGGTGCAGGTCCAGCGGGTTGATCAGCGCCAGTTCGATGCGGCGCCGGCTCAGGTGCTGCACGTCGGCCAGCCAGTCCAGCGCCAGCGGCTCGCTGGTGGCGATCAGCACGCGCTCGGCATCCAGCGCCAGCGGCAGGATGCGGTGGCGGCGTGCGTAGGCATGCGAGACCACGCCGGTGACCGCGGCCACATCGATGCGGGTCGGGTCGATGCGCAGATAGCGCAGGCCGGTGCGGGTGGCCAGCCATTCGGTCAGCCTTTCCAGCCCGAGTTCGCCGGCCGGCGGCTGCGCGGCATGCAGCTTGAGATTGGCCAGCAGCACCAGCGGATGCACCTCGCTGGCGTTGCGCACGCCGGCGGCGGAGAACTGCACGCGCTCATGTTCGTGCGGCACCACCATGCCGTCTGCAAGCAGGGCGGCGGCCACCGGGTCGAACATCAGGCGGCCGCGCGGCAACAGTGCCGCTGCGCTTTCAGTATCGGCCGTACGCCGCTGTTCCATGCTCGAGGTTCCCCTGCAGCGGTGCTCCGCGGCAAAGCGCTGCGGGTCGGCCGGTATACTAGCGCACCCCTTCCGCACGGCCTTTGCTGCATGTCCGATTCCCGGCGCGTTCCAATCACTTTCCAGGGCCTGATCCAGACCCTCAACCAGTACTGGGCCGAGCAAGGCTGCGTGCTGATCCAGCCGCTGGACCTGGAAGTGGGCGCAGGCACGTTCCATCCGGCCACCTTCCTGCGCGCGCTGGGACCGGAGCCGTGGAATGCGGCCTACGTGCAGCCCTCGCGCCGCCCCACCGACGGCCGCTACGGCGAAAATCCCAACCGCCTGCAGCGCTACTACCAGTACCAGGTGGCGATGAAGCCCAACCCGGACAATATCCAGGACCTGTACCTGGGCTCGCTCAAGGCGCTGGGCATCGACCCGCTGGTGCACGACCTGCGCTTTGTCGAGGACAACTGGGAATCGCCCACCCTGGGCGCCTGGGGCCTGGGCTGGGAAGTCTGGCTCAACGGCATGGAGGTGACCCAGTTCACCTACTTCCAGCAGGCCGGCGGACTGGAGTGCAAGCCGGTACTGGGCGAGATCACCTACGGGCTGGAACGGCTGTGCATGTACCTGCAGAGCTGCGACAACGTCTACGACCTGGTGTGGACCTCCGGCCCGGATGGCACGCCGGTGAGCTATGGCGATGTGTACCACCAGAACGAGGTGGAGCAGAGCGCCTACAACTTCGAGCATGCCAATGTGGCCGAGCTGTTCCATCGGTTCGACGCCTGCGAGGCCGAGGCCAAGCACCTGGTCGAGGTCGGCCTGCCGTTGCCGGCGTACGAGCAGGTCACCAAGGCCAGCCACGCGTTCAACCTGCTGGATGCGCGCCGCGCGATCAGCGTGACCGAACGCCAGCGCTACATCCTGCGCGTGCGCGCGCTGGCGCAGGGCGTGGCGCAGGCGTATTACGCACAACGCGAGAAGCTGGGCTTTCCCGGAGTCAAGCGCTGATGCTGTGTCCTTCCCCCGCCAGCGGGGGAAGGTGCCCGCAGGGCGGATGGGGCAGTACGTCTCCGCCGCCTCGGCACGACCCTCATCCGGCGCGGCGCGCCACCTTCTCCCGCTAGCGGGAGAAGGACATTCTCCAGTCACCTTCGTCCGTTGATGGCAGAAGGGACATAAGCCAAGGTTCACCTGACATGAGCGAACAACTTCCCCTGCTGATCGAACTGGGCACCGAAGAGCTGCCGGTCAAGGCGCTGCCGGGTCTGGCGCAGGCCTTCTTCGATGGCGTGCTGGCCGGTCTGGAAAAGCGCGGCGTTGCCGTCACCCGTGGCGATTCCAAGCCGCTGTCCACACCGCGCCGCCTGGCGGTGCTGCTGCCGGGCGTGGCCACCGAGCAGCCCGAGCAGCGCTCCGAAGTGCTGGGCCCGTATCTCACCATCGCGCTGGATGCCGAGGGCAAGCCGACCAAGGCGCTGGCCGGTTTCGCCGCCAAGGCCGGCATCGACTGGACCGCGCTGGAGCGCACCAGCGATGCCAAGGGCGAGCGCTTCGTGCACCGCGCGGTGACGCCGGGCGCGCGCACTGCCGACCTGCTGCCGGAGATCCTGCGCGAGGCCATCGCCGCGATGCCGATCCCCAAGCCGATGCGCTGGGGCGCGCACGAGTACGCCTTCGCGCGGCCGGTGCAGTGGCTGGTGCTGCTGTTCGGCGATGCGGTGATTCCGGCCGAATTGCTGGGCGTGCGTGGCGATCGCCTCAGCCGCGGGCACCGCTTCATGCATGACGGCGCCGTGTCATTGGCGGCACCGGGCGACTACGTCGAGGCCTTGCGCGCGGCGCATGTGCTGGTGGATGCGGACGCACGCCGTGCGCGCATCGTCGATGAAGTCGAAGCTGCCGCCAGGCTGGCCGGTGGCAGTGCGCGCATCAGCGACGACAACCTGGAACAGGTGGTCAACCTGGTCGAATGGCCGTCGGCGGTGCTGTGCAGTTTCGAGCGCGACTTCCTGGCGGTGCCGCAGGAAGCGCTGATCGAAACCATGGAGATCAACCAGAAATTCTTCCCGGTGCTGGACGACGGCGGCAGGTTGACCGAGCAGTTCATCGGCATCGCCAATATCGTCTCCAAGGACGTGGCCGAAGTCGCAAAGGGCTACGAGCGGGTGATCCGTCCACGGTTTGCCGATGCCAAGTTCTTCTTCGACGAAGACCTCAAGCAGGGGCTGGAGGCGATGGGCGCCGGTCTGGCCAGCGTGACCTACCAGGCCAAGCTGGGCACGGTGGCCGACAAGGTCGCGCGCGTGGCGGCGCTGGCCGAGACGATCGCGCCGCAGGTCGGTGCCGACCCGGTGCAGGCGCGCCGCGCCGCGCAGCTGGCCAAGAACGACCTGCAGTCGCGCATGGTCAACGAATTCCCGGAGCTGCAGGGCATTGCCGGGCGTCATTACGCCAAGGCGGCCGGTGAACCGAGCGAGATTGCGCTGGCGATCGACGAGGCCTACCAGCCGCGTTTTGCCGGCGACGACATCGCATTGTCGCCACTGGGCAAGGTGCTGGCGATTGCCGAACGGCTGGATACCCTGGCCGGTGGTTTTGCGGCCGGGCTGAAGCCGACCGGCAACAAGGATCCGTTTGCGCTGCGGCGCAACGCCCTGGGGCTGGCGCGGACGGTGATCGAGAGTGGGTTTGAGCTGGATCTACGCGAGTTGCTAACGAGAGCCTTGAATTCGGCGTACAACGCGTTGATCAATAGCTCGCCTTTCGAGACTAAAGCCATCAAGTCGCACCTCGGCGATAGCGGTATCACGACAGAAGAACTCCCTGAAGAAAATTCAAAAATCCAAGCCCGTCGATTCACAATCCCTGATCTTGCGCCAAAAAGCGCTGAGCTCTTCGACTTCATCCTGGACCGCCTACGCGGCTACTACGCAGACAAGGGCGTTGCTGCCACCCACTTCAATGCGGTCGCCGCACTGTTCTCGGTCGCGCCCGAGGGCGCTCCTGCATCGGCCAGCGTAGGAGCGCACCCGGGCGCGACCCACGGCTCCCTCTACGACTTCGACCGCCGCATCGAGGCGATCGGCATCTTCGCCACGCTGCCCGAAGCCGAAGCCCTGGCCGCGGCCAACAAGCGCATCCGCAACATCCTGCGCAAGGTCGAGGGCGAGATTCCCGGCGATATCGACACCAGCCTGCTGCGCGAGCCGGCCGAAGAAGCCCTGGCCGAAGCGGTGGAAGCGGCCATCGGCGATACCGGTGATGCGCTGCACCGGCACGATTACGTCGCCGTGCTCGCGCGCCTGGCGCGCCTGCGCCCGCAGGTCGACGCCTTCTTCGACGGCGTCATGGTCAACGCCGAAGACCCGCAACTGCGCGCCAACCGCCTGGCCCTTCTGAAGAAGCTCGGCGACCGCCTCGGCAGCGTCGCCGCCATCGAGCATCTGTCCAGCTGATGGCCGCGTCCGCCGGCGCGGTGCACTGGCAGACCGCGCAGGCCGCGCTGGCACGTCGCGAGCTGGGGGTGGCCGCGTCTGCGCTGCAGGCGTTGCTGGAGGTGGAGCCCACGCACGTGTCGGCCCGCGTGCTGCTGGCCGGCACCGTGCTGGCCAACGGCAGGATGCGCGAGGCGGTGGCGCAGTTGCGGCTGGCCGCAGGCGATCTGGGTGACGACGTGGCGATGCGTTGCCGCGTGGCGCAAGCCTTGCTGCGTGTCGGCGAGCATCGCGTACTGCATGCCTTGCTGCGGCATCCGTCGGTGATGCAGTGCAACGATGGCCCGACCCTGGCCTTGCTCGCGCATGTGCATCAATCGCTGGGCGAACATGGCGACGCGCTGGCGATGATGCGGCGCGCGCAGGCCTGCGGATTCGATGGCGCGGATTTCCGTTTCTTTCTTGCGGTGCAGCTGCAGTTCAATGGTCGCCTCGATGAAGCGGCGCAGGCGCTGGAGCATGCGCTGGCGCAAAAGCCCGGCTATGGCCGCGCGGCGTTGACGCGTGCGCGCCTTCGCCGTCAGACCACCAGCAGCAACCATGTCGAGCAACTGCGTGAGCAACTGCAACGTGCCAAGCCCGACAGCGAAGATCGCGCCGGGCTGGCGTTCGCGCTGTACAAGGAGCTGGAAGACCTCGGCCAGACCGGGGCTGCCTGGGACGCGCTGCAGCATGGCAATGCGGTGATGCATGCGCGCCTGCGTCACGACGCCGATGCAGAAGCTGCGCTCTATACGCAGCTGGGAGCATTGGCCCAGCAAGGCGTGTTCGCCCCGCAGCAAGCCCCCGCCGCGCACGGCCCGCAACCGATCTTCGTGCTCGGCTTGCCGCGCTCGGGCACCACGGTGCTGGAGCGGATGCTGGGCAATCATTCCCAGATCGTGTCGGCTGGCGAGTTGAACGACGTTGGCCATCAACTGCGTTGGGGCGCCGACCAGGCCGGCCGCAGCCTGCTGGATGCGCGTGTGCTGCAGGCGCTGCCGACGCTGGACTACGCGCAGGTCGGCGCGCGTTACCTGGAACAGACGCAATGGCGCGCAGGATCGGCACATTGGTATATCGACAAGCTACCGGCCAACGCGGTGGCGATCGGCCCGATCGCACGTGCCTTGCCGGGTGCAGTGATCGTGCATCTGGTGCGCGAGCCGATGGCGGTGTGTTTCTCCAATTACCGCGCGTTGTTCGGCGACTCCTACGCCTACAGCTACGACCTGCACACGCTGGCGCGTCACTATCAGGCGTATCACGGGTTGATGGCGCAGTGGCGCGCGGCATTGCCGGGCCGGGTGATCGATGTGGACTATGCGCAGATGGTGCGTGATCCATCCACGATCCTTGAGCAGCTGATGGCGCGCTGCGGGCTGGAGATCGAGCCCGGTCAGATCGATATCACCCGCAATGCAGCTGCATCGGCCACGCTGAGCAGCGTGCAGGTGCGCGAAGGTGTGCATGGGCGCAACGTGGACGAGTGGCGGCGCTACGCCACGCAGCTGGAGCCGCTGCGGCTGGATTTGTTGCATGCCGGCCTGATCCAGGCCGACGCACGCTGACAACGGCCAGCACGACGACGCGAGGCTGCTGCATCGGTGCGTGCAGCGTGCCCGCAGCCGACATGCCTGCTGCATGTCGCCAGTTTGGGCTACACACCTTTTCCAGCCGCTCCTGACTCGCTCAATCGCAGTCGCGGCGCTCCCCCGAGCGCTCGATTCAAGAACGCCTGCCCTAAGCCTTGGCCAAAAACGCCAGCGGCAGCCCCCTGGCTGCCGCTGGACGCTACCGCCTCGGATCAGTCAGTGTGCGCCGAAACGCCAGTTCAGCTCCAGCATGTAGGAGCGGCCGTAGCCGGTGTAGTTGAAGATGTTGTAGTACGGGTAGCTGGTGTAGGTGCGGTCGCGCGGCGGCCGGGTGTCGGCAAGGTTGTTGACCGTGGCCGTCAGCGAGATGTCATCGTTGAGCGCATAGTCCAGCGTGGCATTGAGCGTGGTCCACGCACCGACCTTGCGGGCGCCTTCCACCGCATACCCATCGGTGCTTTGTTGCGCCACGAAGTTGGGCGTGCGGCCATTGCGTTGACCGAACAACGTGGTGGTCCAGGCGTCTTTCTGCCAGGTCACCGAGGCATTGACGATGCTGCGGAACTCGGAGGAGAAGAACGGTTCGCTGAGCAGGTCGCGCACCGGGTCCTGCGGGAACTGCTGGCTTTCGTGCTTGAGGGTGAGGTTGTATTGCGCATCGAAAACGAACAGGCCCCAGGATTCGGTCGCCAGGTTGTACGTCGCCTTGCTGAGCACGCCGGAGATCTCCTCGTTGGAGATATTGATCGGGTTGATGCGGATGCCGCTCAGGCGATTGGGTACCGGTGCATCGGCGGCGGTGCGATCGATGCGCGACAGTGCATCCACGCAGGTGGGCGAGCTGATATCCAGGCTGCCGAGGCGGCAGGCCGATTCGGTCTGCAGCAGGTTGTCGGTGCTCAGGTCGCTGACTTTCTGGTCGATCTTGATGTTGTAGTAATCGGCGTTGACGCTGAAGCGCGCACTCGGCGACCAGACCACGCCATAGCCCCAGGACTTTGCCGTGATCGACTGCAGGTCCCGATTGCCGGCGCGGCGTCCGGCGATCGAGGTACCCGCATAGGTGCAGTCGGCGATCGGCACGTTGGGCTCTTCGAGTGCGCACCGGTAGTAATCGTTGACGCCCTGGAAGAAGCCGCTGTCGCCAGCGAAGGAAAACGCCATGTCCGGTGCCTTGAAGGCGGTGGCATAGTTGCCGCGGAACAGCAGCGAATCGATCGGGCGGAATTCCAGCGCGGCCTTGTAGGTGAACTTGGAATCGCCACCGCCGCCCTGGTTCTTGTAGTCGTCGAAGCGTCCGGACAGGTTGGCCGTCAACGTCGAGAGGATCGGCAGGCGCATCTCGAATGCCGCCGCCCAGTTCTCGCGCTTGCCGCTGCCCTGGGTGCCGGTCAGCTGGTAGAAGTCACCGGCGATCACACGTTGATCGGTCGGGTTTTCCCAGTACTGGTTGCCCGCCTGCAGCACGCCGGCCACGCCGACGGCACCGGCCGGCAGGTTGAACAACTCGGTGTTGGTGAGCTGCAGGTTGACGTTCTGGGTCCAGGTCCTGGACTTGGTGCGGATCTCGTCGTTGAAGCTGCGGTATTGCGCCGGCGTCAATGCGCGATAGAAGTTGGCGTCGTTGGGCGAATAGATCGGGTAGCCGTAGTACTCGCCTTGCTGGGGCCCCAGGAACTGCTCGCGGAAGAAATCCTCGATGCGATCGGCCAACGGCCATTGCTGGCGGCTGTCGATGCGGTATTCGGCGCGTGCGTAGTACGCATCGTAGGTCCAGTTGCTGGCGCCCAGCCCGCCCTTGATGCCGGCGGCGATGTTGTAGGAATCGGCGGTCTGGCGATTGTTGTTGAAGTCCAGGTTGCCGGTCTCTTCAGGCGCGAAGATGCGCTGGTAGCCTTCCAGTTGCTGGCTGTCCTGGTTGTAGAACAAGCCGCCGGTATCGGACGAGGTCTGCCAGAAGCGTGAGCCGCTGTTGACCTCCACCTTGGTGCGATTGAGCAGCAGCGTCGCGTAGCCCTGGGTGTTGTCGTTGAAGGCGTAGGTCAGGTTGGCGTAGCCGCTGGCGCTGCGTTCCTTGTTGAGGATGCTGGCGTAACCGGGCTCGGTGCGGCTGCTGCAGAAATTGCCGCGATTGGCGCGGTTGTCGTATTGCACCGTGCCGTTGAACAGCGGGCCCAGTGCATCGCAGTTGGCGGCGCCGGGGTCGATGTAGGTGGTTGGCGTGTTGTGCAGCGCGATGCGCGAGCCGTAGCGCAGCGTGGGGTCCGGATTGTCGGAGGTGGAATCGAAATCGCGTCGCTGGGAGCCGTAGATCGGATCCTGGTTGTTGAGCTGCAGGCCCCAGACGAGATCGGCCTTGCCGAGGGTAGTGCCGCCGGTGAGCTGGAAGCGCTGGTTGTTGCCGCCACCGCCGTCGTAGGTGCCCATGCGGTAATTCATCTGCACGCCATCGACGTGCTTCTTCAGGATGATGTTGACCACGCCGGCAATGGCGCTGGAGCCGTAGATCGAGGACTGGTTGCCGGGCGCCACATCGATGCGTTCGACCATGCCCACCGGCACGCTGGCCAGGTCGACGAAGTTGCTCTGGCCGTTGTAGAGCAGCGGGTAATCGGCCATCGGCCGGCCGTCGATCAGCACCAGGGTGAAGCCGGGATCCAGGCCGAGCAGGCTCAGCGATTTGGCGCCGGCGGTGAAGCCGCCACTGAACTGGCCGTCCTGCACCGAGCCGGTGGCCATCGGCTGCGAGCGCAGCACATCGTAGACATCCTTGAAGCCGCGGCGCTGGATGTCCTGGGCGGTGATGGAGAACACCGGTGTGGCTGTCTCGACCTGCGACCGCGGAATCAACGAGCCTGTCACGGTGACCTTGTTCAATTCAGTCACTGCGTCCTGGTTCTGGGCCATCGCAAGCGATGGCATGGCCAGGGCGGCGCATACGGCGTTGACCAACAAATGGCGCTTCATGGAAACCTCTCTCTCCAAAGGCATGGAACAGGGCGCGACGACCGGGGAGGCCGCGCGGCATCGCTGTCAACGAAACGTTAACAACAGTTCGACTCTAACCAGCCCCTGCGCCTGCGGATAGTCGAGATTGTTTAGATTTTTTGTCCCTTCACGCCTAGGCTAGGTATCCTTTGTAGATGCTTAAAGTCGCGTTTGCTCTCTCCCTGCTGTGCACTCTGCTCGTTCCGCTGCAAGCGGTTGCCCGGGCCACCATCGACAAGATCGAAATCAAGGGCCTGGACGACGACGCCGACGCCGAGATGATCGAGAACATCGAGGTCTCCCTGTCTCTGTATGAGGCCGTGGGCAAGGAGCAGGGCGAGTCGCGACTGGAGTATCTGCTGGCGCAGGCCGAACGGCAGACGCGCGAGGCGCTGGAACCGTTCGGCTACTACTCGCCGACCATCGATCTGGCCGCGCCGCGCAGCGGCGACAAGGTGACGGTAGTGATCACCGTGGAGCGCGGCGAGCCGGTGCGCGTGCGGCAGTCGCATATCTCCATCACCGGCTGGGCCGAGCAGGACCGTTACCTGGGCCAGGATCTCAAGCAGTTCGAACCGCGCGAAGGCCAGGTCTTCAGCCACCCGCAATACGAAGCGAGCAAGGTGCGCATCACCCGTCGGCTGGCCGAGCGTGGCTACTTCGATGCCGACTTCACCCAGCGCCGCGTCGCGGTGACGCGCGCCGAGCACGCTGCCGATATCGATCTGAACTGGGATAGCGGCCGCCGCTACGACATGGGCAAGGTGCGCTTCGACTACGACTACTTCCGTCCGGGCCTGTTCGAGCCGTTGGTGTATTGGGACGAGGGCAGCTACTACCACGAAGGCAAGCTGGATCGCCTGCGCGAGTCGCTGACCAAGCTGGATTACTTCAGCACCATCGATATCCAGCCCAAGCCGGAAGAAGCCGACGACCAGGGCCGGGTGCCGGTGGATGTGAAGCTCACCCGCGCCAAGCGCACCGTCTACACCTCCGGCCTGAGCTACGGCAGCGAGAGCGGTGCCGGTGTGCGTGGCGGGGTGGAGCGGCGTTATGTCAATTCGCGCGGCCACAAGATGGACACGCAGCTGGATTACGCGCAAAACCGAAAGAGCCTGACCACCAGCTATCGCGTGCCGGCGTTCCGCTGGCTGGATGGCTGGTACACCGCCTCGGCGCGGCTCTATGACGAGCAGACCGAATACATTGACCTGCGCAACGTCAAACTCACCGGCAGCCGCAGCGGCCAGATCAACGAGCGCTGGAGTGCGATCGCTTCGATCAATGCCTTGCGCGAGCGCTGGCGTTTCAGCAGCGGTGACGACTTCGAAGGCGCGGTGTATGAAACCTCCACGCTGATCTATCCGCAGTTGCAAGTGAACTACGTCAATGTCGACGACCGCCTGTTCCCGCGCAGCGGCGTGTCCGGGCAGGCCTTCATCCGCGGCGGTGCCGAAGGCGCCGGCTCGGACACCAATTTCGGCCAGCTCTATGGCCAGCTGCGCTGGTTCCTGGGCGCCGGCGACAATGGCCGGGTGATCCTGCGCGGCGAAGGCGGCACCACCTGGACCAGCGATCTGGTGGCGATGCCGCCGAGCCTGCGCTTCTTTGCCGGTGGCGCCAACAGCATCCGCGGCTATGCCTTCCGCGAAGTCGGCCCGCGCACGCCCAAGCCGGACGAATTCGCGCTCGGTGCCAAGAACGTGGTCACCGCCAGCGCCGAATACGAGCATTACCTCAAGGGCGGCCCCTGGGGCGGCGCGGTGTTCGTCGATAGCGGCAGCGCGTTCGACGACACGCCCGACTGGCACACCGGCATCGGCTTCGGTCTGCGCTGGCGCTCGCCGGTGGGCCCGGTGCGCGTGGACATCGCGCATGGCTTGAACGATCCCGACTCGCAGTTCCAGCTCTATATCGATATCGGGGCCAACCTGTGAGCACACCGACGCCGCCCCCCGCACCGCGCCGCGCGCGTTTCTACCGCCGCCGCCGGTTCTGGGTGGGCTCCGGGCTGACCTTGCTGGGGCTGGTGTTGCTGGCCCTGATCGCGGTGTACTGGCTGCTGCAGACCGTGGCCGGGCGCGATGTATTGCTGGCGCAGGTGACCGCGCGCCTGCCGGTCGGTGCCAGCTTTACCTATGGCAAGGTCGAAGGCCCGGTGGCCGGCCCGCTGACCCTGCGCGATGTCGATTTCCGGTATCAGGACATCCACTTCACCGCCGAGCGCGTGTATCTGGAACCGGACCTGCGTCCGTTGCTCGGGCGCAAGCTGCAACTGGATGCCGTGCAGGTCAGCAATGCCACGTTGAATCTGGGCAAGAGCGATGAGCCGTTCACGCTGCCGAGCTGGCCCGAGTCGCTGCCGCAGATCAACGTGCCGCTGGCGATACAGGCCGACAAGATCGACGTAGAGAACCTGCGCATCACCCAGCTGCAGCAGCCGATGATCGTCCTGCACAAGGTGCAGGGCGGGCTGGAAGTGGCCACCGGCGAACTGCGCACGCGCAATCTGGTGGTCGATACCGACATGGGCGACTTCCGCCTGCATGGCGACTACGTGCCCAACGACGATTACCGCGCCGACCTGACCGCCACCGCGGTGCTGCCGGCCGCGCGTGGGCGCACCCCGGCCAGCCTGGGGCTGGTGGCACGCGGCGATCTGGACAAGATGGAAGTGGCCATCGCCGGCCGCGCGCCGGCGCCGCTGCAGGCCAGCCTGGTGTTCACCGGGCGCGATGATCCGACCTGGACCTTCAAGGCCGTCACCGAGGCGCTGGATACCTCGCTGCTGATGCCGGCCACCAACGGGCAGTACGCCGCCCCGGCCACACCGATCGCGCTGAACCTGCAGGCCTCCGGCAAGGGCGGCAACGCCGACCTGCAAGGCAGCGTCAAGCAGGGCGAGTTGAGCGCCAGCTTGCAGCCCTCGCATATCAGCCTGCTGGACCAGGTCATCACCGTCGAGCCGTTGGTGATCGATGCCTTCGAAGGCCGCGCGCAGTTGCGTGGCACTGCCGATTTCCGCGATACGCAGAATCCGAGCTTCCGCTTCGCGGTCAATGCCAGCGGCCTGCGCTTCACCCCGACGCCGGACCCGGCCACCCCCGATGCGCCGGTGGTGCCGGTGGAACTGGTCGATGCGCGTCTGGGCGTGGCCGGCACCCTGAAGGCATGGGCGGCGATCGGCCGCGCCACGCTGGAGCGCGACGGGCAGCAGGCCGCGCTGGTGTTCGACAGCCGCGGCAACGATCAGCGCGCCCAGCTCAAGCAGGTGCAGGCCAGGACCCCGGGCGGCTCGCTGGATCTCACCGGCGAAGTGGGCTGGACCCCGGAGCTGGAATGGGATGTCACCGCCCAGCTGGCCAAGTTCGACCCGGGCTATTTTGCGCCGGGCTGGAACGGCAATCTCTCCGGCAAGGTCGCTTCCAAGGGCCGCCAGCTGCCGGCGCCGGCCGGCGGCGTATCGCCGGGCTTCGAAGCCACGGCGGATATCCCGACCCTGACCGGCCAGCTGCGTCAGCGCGCGCTGTCGGCCAACGGCAAGTTCGCCTTGCGTGGCGAACAGGGCGAAGGCGAACTGCAGCTGTCGCTGGGCAATAGCCGCATCAACGCCAAGGGCAAGGTCGGCGACCAGCTCGATATCGCCGCGCAACTGCAGCCGTTGCAGCTGGACGACGTCCTGCCCGGCGCCACCGGCACGGTGCGCGGGCAGCTGCAGGTTAGTGGCAAGCGCGATGCCCCGGACATCACCGCAGACATCGCCGGCAATGGCCTGCGCTGGAACGACTACAGCGCGCAGAGCATCAGCCTGCGTGGGCGCCTGCCGTGGCGCGGCAGCGACGGGCAACTGGCCTTGCAGGGCACCGCGATCGAAGCCGGCGTGGTGCTGGACAGCGTGCGCGTGCAGGCACGCGGTGCGGTGGAAGCGCTGCGTCTGGATGCCGAGATCGCCAACAGCATGGCCAACCTCGCGCTGCAGGGCGATGTCCGTCGCAATGGCGAGCGCTGGCAGGGCCAGGTCGCCACGCTGCGGATCGCACCCGCCAAGGGCGATGCCTGGGCGTTGCGCCAGCCGGCGCAGTTCAGCACCGATGGCGCCGCGTTTACGCTGTCAGACACCTGCCTGGGCGCAGCCACCGGTGGCGCGCTGTGCGCCAGCGCCAACTGGCCGCGCGAGGGCATGGTGGTGCACGGCGATGCACTGCCGCTGTCGCTGGTGCAGCCGTGGCTGCCCAAGCAGGAGGGGCGGCAGATCTACCTGCGCGGCGATTTGTCGCTGGACGGCAGCTTCAAGCCGCGCGGCAATGCCTGGGAAGGCTCGTTCCGCATCGCCTCGCCCGAAGGCGGCATTCGCCTGGGCGAAACCCGCTACGCGGCGGTGGCCGGCAACCCCAATCGCGGCGAGTTGCTGCGCTACGACCAGTTCAGCGTGCAGGCCGATTTCACCCCGCAGCAGATCCAGGCCAAGCTGGGTATCGGCTTCCAGGGCGCCGGCTTTGTCGATGCCAAGTTCAACACCGGCTGGGACGCCTACGCCCCGCTCAACGGCGAGCTGTATCTCAATATGTCGCGGCTGTACTGGCTGGAGCTGGTGGTGGCCGATGTGGTGCAGCCCAAGGGCCTGGTCGAAGGCCATGTGAGCCTGCGCGGCACCCGCGACAAACCGCTGCTGGGCGGCGATGCCACCTTGAGCAACTTCACCGCCGAATATCCGTCGATGGGCCTGACCCTGAGCGAGGGCAAGGGACGCTTCGACGCACTGCCGGATGGCTCGGCCAAGATCACCGCATCGGCCAAGTCGGGCGAAGGCACGCTCAACATCGATGGCGGGCTGTCGTGGTTCGGCACCAGCACGCCGTTGCTGCTGAATATCCGCGGCCAGAACGTGCTGGCCTACAACACCAGCGAGTTGCGCATCATTGCCAACCCGGACATGCAGTTCGGCATCACCGATAACACCATGCAACTGCGCGGCAAGGTCACCGTGCCCGAAGCCGATATCGACCTGGAACGCCTGGATCGCGGCACCTCGGTGTCCGAGGACGTGGTGGTGCTGGACCCGGTGGACCCGGAAGAAGCGCCGGCCTCGCCGCTGGATATGGACCTGGCCATCGTGCTGGGCGACAAGGTCAACATGAGCGGCTTCGGCCTGAAGGGCGGGCTGAGCGGTCAGATGCAGATCCGCGCGCGCCCGGGCCGCGAGATGACCGCCAATGGCGGGCTGGACGTGCGCGGTCGCTACAAGGCCTATGGCCAGGATCTGACCATCAGCCGCGGCCAGCTGACCTGGAACAACAACATCGTCTCCGACCCGCGCGTGAGCCTGCGCGCCGAACGCAAGGTCGGCGATGTCACCGCCGGTATCGACGTCAGTGGACGCGCCGAATCGCCGCGTGCCGACGTGTGGTCCGAGCCGGCGATGTCGCAATCCGAAGCGCTGTCCTACCTGGTGCTCGGCCGCGGCCTGTCCACCGCCAGCAGCGACGAAACCCAGCAGGTCAGCGCCGCCTCGGCTGCGCTGTCGGCCGGCAGCAGCCTGATCGCCTCGCAGATCGGCGCCAAGCTCGGCCTGGACGAGGCGGGGGTGAGCGAATCCAGCACCGTTGGCTCAGTGGTGGGCTTCGGCAAGTACCTCTCGCCCAAACTCTACGTCGGCTATGGCGTGTCGATGGTCGGCAGCGGCTCGGTCCTGACACTGAAATACCTGCTCAGCCGCGGGTTCGATATCGAAGCCGAATCCAGCACGGTGGAGACCAAGGGCTCGGTGAACTGGCGGCGGGAGAAGTAACAGCCAATCGCGCACCAGTGCATCACGTGGTGCGCGTGGCGCCGCATGTGTCAGGTTTGGGCTTGGCGCAATGCGGATATCGAGGATGTTCGGCCATGCGTGAGGCATCGCCAGGTCGAGCGCTGCAGTTTTATCTACAAGCTGTGCCGCGTCGCCGGGCGCGGCACACCGGCATCGCGCAGGCATTACGCACTTTTTATGCCGGCGCACCAGCGCGCAAATAGCCCCTTTATGCCCGGCAGGCCTACCTTGGCACTCCCGCACTGTGGTGCGTTGAGTCCAACACGATGTGTATCCTGATTTTGCAAGGTCCGCAGGCCGATCCGGCGCAGCTGGCGCCGCTGCAGCTGCCCGAGTGTGCCGGCCGTGCGTTGCGCACGCTGGCGTGCGCCGATGTCGATGGCCTGATCGCCGGCTTGCAGGCCGCCGGTGGCGATGCCGAGGTGGAGCTGGTGCTGCTGGATTCGGGTGATCTGGCGCCGTCCGCGCGTGCGCAGGTGCATGCGACGGCATTGCGTGCGGCATTGGATGCGCTGCACACGCCCTACATCGAGCTGCATACCGATGCCGACCAGGAGCTGGAGCCGTGGCTGCATCCGCAGCATGCGCCGCTGGCGGTGGTGATCACGCCGCACGACGCGCCGCGCGCCTATGCGATGTCGTTGGGGATTGCCGCGCGCTGCCTGCCATCCCTGTGCGCGCCGTTGCGCGCCGCTGCCTGAGGAGGCCGCCATGTCGATCATGATCGTGCGTGGTCCGGAGGCATCGTTGCCGTTGGTGCGTGGGCCGCAGCCGTTGCCGCGGGCGGTGATCCGCCAACTGGTGGCGTGCGCGGGCGATGCGGGCAAGACCGTGGCGCTGCGTGCCTGCGGGTCGGAGCAGGAGCTGCTGGATGCCTTGCGCGTGGCCGGGCAGGCGCGGATGGAAATCGCGTTGATCGATCCGGGCAGCTGCGTGGACAGTGCGCGCCTGCACCGTGTGCTGGGGGCGTTGCCGTATCCGTTCGTGGAGGCCCACGACGATAGCGTGGACCGACCGGAGCGTTGCCTGCCGGAGGGTTTCGGGCAACGCATCGCGACGGTGCGCGGCTACTGCGCGCAGAGCTATCTGCTGGGGCTGGAGATTGCGTTGGAACATCTGGGCTGCACGGAGATCCAGGGCGATGTCCACGTCGGTACCTGAGCTGCGCCAGTTGCATTACTTCGCCGACTACGAGGGTTATTGCGACGGTCGGCCGGTGCTGTGGGGGCAGCTGGCCCACAGCGTGGAGGTGCCCGCCGATGGCGTGCTGGATGCCGCCGGGCTGGTCACCGCGTTGCGCCGCCGCGCGGCCGAGGCGCACGGGCTGGAAACGGGGCAGATCCGCTTGTGCCAGGTCACGCGGCTGTAGCGGCGTGACACACAACGACGCCACCGGAAGGTGGCGTCGTCGTCCTGCGGTGATTGCGCGTCGTTCGACGCAGATCACCCGGGTTGAGGCTTACTTGGCCGGGCTGGCCTCCGGCACGAACTTGGTCAGCTGGTTGGCCGTCGCCGCCGTGCCGAAGTTGAAGCGGCCGTAGCCGGCGCCCCAGTACAGCGCGCCGTCCACGATGGCCGGCGAGGCGAGCACCGAGCCGGTGGCGTCGTGGTTCCACAGCGTGGCGCCGGTGTCGGCATCAAGGGCAACCATGTTGCCGGCCATCGAACCGGCGTAGAGCAGGTTCGGCGACACCGTCAGCGAGCCCTGGCCGCCGGCCGGCACGGTCGGATTCACGCGGTTGATGCCGGGCACCTTGACCTGCCACTTGATCCTGCCGGTGGCTGCATCCAGCGCGGCCCACGAGCCGCCGTTGTGGCTCTGGGTGTTGTCCGGTCCCAGCGTGTAGGTGGCGTTGGTGCTGTTGTTGATGGCCACGTAGACCTGCGACTTGTAGGGGTCGAACGCAGTGCCCCACTCGACGCCGCCGGTGGTGCCGCCGGGGCCGACCTGGGTCGACCACACCTTGGCACCGGTCTTGGCGTCGAAGGCCCAGTAGATGCCGCTCTTCTGCCCTGCGCCGACCAGTTGCTGCGCCTTGCCGTCGCGCCATACGGTGAACAGCTGCACGCCGGCACCGCCGAAGTCGTAATCAGGACCGGTCAGGTTGGTTGCCTGGGTGTTCGGGCACAGGCCATTGGTGGGCGCCACGATGCACGACAGGTTCCAGGCGTCGTAGCCTTGTGCACGGTCGGCCCAGACCAGCTTGCCGGTGTCCAGATTCAACGAGACCACCGAGTCGACGTAGTTGTCCGGGGCCATGCACGCCAGTTCGTCCTGCACGGTGAGTTCGCTGCCGCGGTAGGAGCGCGCGTTGGAGACGCAGTTACCCACGCTGGCGGGAATGTTGTAGTTGTTGCCGGTGCCGAAATACAGGCGGCGGCTGATCGGATCGATCGCCACCTGGCCCCACACCGATGCGCCGGTATACCCCTCGGGCACGTTGTAGAACTGCCACACCTTCTTGCCGGTACTCAGATCCAGTGCCACCACGCTGCCGCGGAAACTGAAGGTGTGGGTCGAATCCAGGTTGCCCCAGTCGCCGGAGGAAATGCCCACGTAGATGCGGTTGCCGTAGATCACCGGCGAGGAGGTGATGCGCGCCTGCGGGTTGGCTTCGGCGGTGGTCTTCCACAGCAGCTTGCCGGTCTTCTTGTCGATGGCCAGCACGGTACCGGCGGCCTGGTCGCCGACGATGATGCTGTTGGCGCTGATGGCCGGAGTGTTGCGCGTCACCGAGTTGGCATTGCCGGTGTAGTCGGACAGCTTGGCCTGCCAGTTCGGCTTGCCGGTCTGGGTGTCGACGCTATACAGCGTGCCGCCCCAGTCGGGCACGTACAACGTGCCACCTTCCACGCTCGGCGTGGCCGAGATGTCGCCGGTGGTGGTCAGGGTCCATGCCGGGACGAGGCCCTTGACGGTGGTGCGGTTGATCTTCCACTCGCCCGGCGCGAAGCGCTGGTTCAAGTAGCCGCCGCCAGCGGTGGTCCAACTGGTGGGGCTGGCGAACGGAAGGTCTTTGCCGAAGCTGCGCCAGATCTGGCTGGAGTCTGCGAAGGCCTGGGTATCCAGGGACGACACCGGCTGTTGTGCGGTTGCGGGGCCGGGCTGGGCGAAAGCCACTGCGCTGGCAAGCAGGCAGGGAACGAGCGTCAAACTGCGAAATCGCAAGCGGCGAATTGAATGTGTCATCACGGCATGTCCATAGATGGAAGGAAGCGCTGGATCCCCCCGGATCTGCCGGGTGAAGATGGCCGATCGGCGAGACCATGCAACACACGCATGTCGCTGCATTCATTCAACGGTCGGGTCCGGTCGCATCTGGTACGACCAGCTCGCAAAAATTGCGTTCAGCCTGTTCGGTATTCGCACAAATGCTGATGATTCATCACTATCTGCATCAGCCGCGATAGGAAAAATGATTGGCCGCGAGACCGGCGTATCGCCTGCAAATCAATGGTCTGCAAAAAGTAACCAGGAAATTTTGCGCCACCTTGTCAGGTTGGTCACGGTGTTGAACAGCGCCCCTCTCCCCAGGGTTCGAGAAGGCACTGTTTGCGCGCCACTGGCGCGCGTGCCTTGGAGCGCCCGCGTCGCAAACGCCGGCCGGGGCGCGGAGCGGGGGTTGGGGTGAGGGGTACGGGGGCGATGCCACACGAGAGACTGGATTGCGTGGCTTCGCAGCTACCCTCATCCGCCCCTTCGGGGCACCTTCTCCCGGAGGGAGAAGGGAACAGCCATGCAGGGCTGCGTTATCTTTTACGTCAGGCGCTTTGAGGCGAGGGCGCGACGCTGTGCACCGCACTGGGCGCGATCAGCGCCAACTGCGCGATGGCATCCTGCACCACCTCCGCCACCGTGGCGTCCACATCCACCGATACCACGTCGGCTTCGTCCAGCGGCAATTCCAGTGTCTGCAACTGGCTGTCGAGCAGGCTGGCCGGCATGAAATGGCCGGCGCGCGCGCTCAGGCGTGCGGCGATCACGTGCGGGGCCGCGTGCAGGAACACGAAGCGCAGCGGAATGCCGCTGCGGCGCAGCAATTGACGATGCGTGCCGCGCAAGCCCGAGAACGCGAGCACCACCGACTCGCCGGCCTGGACGCAGTCGCGCAAGGTGGCCGCCAGCAACTCCACCCACGGCAAGCGCATCGCATCGGTGAGCGGTTGGCCTGCGGCCATCTGCGCGCGTGCGGCCACGCTGTGGTAATCGTCGGCATCTAGAAAACGGTAGCCGTAATGCGCTGCCAGGGCCTGCGCGATGGTGGTCTTGCCGCTGCCGGAAACGCCCATCACCACGATGGCCAGGGGCGAAGCGGACGCGGGTGTAGCGGGGGCTGCGGTGTCCATCACGTCAGGTTATATCTCCGGAGCGATTCGGCATTTTGCCGGATTTCACGTTGGCGGCAGCCGATGCGTGGTGTAGCGTCGGCGCTCCTCGCCAGGTGAGCGGGCCGCCCAGCGTAACGGCGCGCTCGGCCCGGTTCAACGCACTCCAGGGTCTGCCGATGCCGTCATCGCCTGCACCGTCTCCTGCATCGGCGCGCCTGCGCTGGCGCGAAAAGCTGGGCTACGGCGCCGGCGATCTGGGCCTGAATCTGTACTGGGCCAACATCTCCGCGTTCTTGCTGATCTTCTACACCGACACCATGCATCTGCCGGCAGCGGCGGTGGGCACGATGATCCTGTTGACCAAGATCGCCGATGCGATCGCCGATCCGGCGATGGGCGCATTGGCCGATCGCACGCGCAGCCGCTGGGGCAAGTTCCGCCCGTACCTGCTGTGGGGCGCGGTGCCGATGGCGGTGACCGGTGTGCTGGCCTACACCACGCCTGCGCTGGACCAGAACGGGCGCATGTGGTGGGCCACGATCAGCTTCCTGGTGATGATGCTGGCCTACACCGTGGTGAGCATTCCGTACTCGGCATTGTCGGGCGTGATCACCGCCGACAGCAGCCAGCGCACCAGCTTGATCAGCCTGCGCTTCATCGCCGCGTTCGCCGGCACCACGCTGGTCAATTACTGCACCCTGGACCTGGTGGCGTGGCTCGGTGCCGGCAACGATGCGCTGGGCTGGCAGCGCACGATGATGCTGTACGGCGCGGTGGCGGTGGCGCTGTTCGTGACCGTGGCGCTGACCACGCGCGAGCGCGTGCAGCCACCGCCGCAACAGCGCACGCCGGTCCGCCGGGACATCGCCGACCTGCTGCAGAACAAACCCTGGTGCGTGCTGTTCGTGCTGTCGTTGATCATCATGATCACCATCGTCATGCGCGGCGGTGCGGGCGTGTATTACCTCAAGTACTACGTGCAGCGGCCGGAGCTGACCGGGCTGTTCCTGGGCGGCTATTCGGTGTCCTTGGCGGTGGGCGCGGCGATCACGCCGCTGCTGACACGGCATTGGGACAAGCGCCAGTTGATGACCGCGCTGATGGCGATGGTGGGGGTGTTGAGCTGCCTGATGTTTTTCATTCCTGCCGATGCGGTGTGGGCGATCTTCGCGTTGAACATGTTGATCGGGCTGGCGCTGGGGCCGAAGTCGCCGCTGGCCTTTTCGATGTATGCCGACAGCGCCGACTACACCGAGTGGCGCACCGGCCGGCGCGCCACCGCGATGACCTTTGCCGCCGCGACCTTCTCGCAGAAGCTCGGTGGCGCGCTGGCGTCGGCCGGCATCGCCTGGGTGCTGGCGGGCATGGGCTATGTGGCCAACAGCGCACAGTCGGCCGGGTCGTTGACCGGCATCGTGCTGCTGCTGACGGTGATCCCGGGCGCGGTGGCGCTGCTGGCAGCCTGGACCATGCGTTTCTATCCACTCGATGACGGCCTGTTGCGCCGCATCCAACACGAACTGGCCGCGCGCAAGCGCGACGAACAGGAGCACCGCTGACCGTGTCCGCACTTTCCCAGGCTGATTCCAGCACCACGTCCAACGACGATCTGTCCGCGTTGCTGGCGCCCAGCGCCGACGGCACGCGGTATGCGCTCTACAGCCCCACTGCGATGCCGAACGCGGGCGCATTCCTGTGGAACCGCCGCATGATGCTGCAGCTCACCTGCCGTGGTTACGCCACCGGGCAGTTCATGCAGCCGGAGCCGGCCAAGTATGCCCATGCGCCACTGCTGGAGGCGCGCAACTTCATGATGCCCGAGCAGCCCTACTACGCGCATCATCCCGGGCGTTTCTTCTATCTCAAGGACGAAGACAGCGGCGCGTTGTATTCGGTGCCGCACGAACCGGTGCGCGCGCCGCCGGAGCAGTTTGCGTTTTCCGCCGGCAAGCACGATGTGCGCTGGCGGGTGCGCCATGACGGCATCGTGGTGGAGCTGTGCGTGGCGTTGCCCACCGACGATGCGGTGGAGCTGTGGGAGTGCCGCGTGCATAACCTGTCCGGCCGCACACGCCGGCTCAGCCTGTATCCGTATTTCCCCATCGGCTACATGTCGTGGATGCATCAGGGCGGCGCCTACGAGCCGGCGCTGGGCGGCATCGTCTGCCGTAGCGTGACGCCGTATCAGAAGGTGCAGGATTATTTCCGCCAGCGTGACTTCAAGGACTGCACCTTCCTGCTGCACGAGCAGCCGCCGGTGGCCTGGGACGCGCAGCAGACGGCCTTCGAAGGCGAGGGTGGCCTGCATGCGCCCTCGGCCATCCAGGCCGAGCAGCTGGGCAATAGCGATGCGCACTACGAGAACCCGGCCGCCGCGTTGCAGTACCGGCTGACGCTGGACGCCGATGCGGCAAGCGTGTACCGCTTCGCGTTCGGGCCGGCCAAGGACGATGCGGAGATCGCCGCGCTGCGTGCGCGTTATCTGTCCGAAGCTGGCTTTGCCGCCGCCGCGCGCGACTACGCGCAGTATCTGCAGGGCGGGCGGGGTTGCGCGCAGATCGCCACGCCCGATCCGGCCCTGGACAACCTGGTCAACCATTGGCTGCCGCGGCAGGTGTTCTATCACGGCGACGTCAATCGCCTGACCACCGATCCGCAGACGCGCAACTATCTGCAGGACCACATGGGCATGGCCTACCTGCAGCCGGCCACCGCACGCGCGGCGTTGCTGCACGCGCTCTCGCAGCAGGAACCCAGCGGTGCGATGCCGGACGGCATCCTGCTGGTGGAAGGCGCCGAGCTGAAATACATCAACCAGGTGCCACATACCGATCACTGCGTGTGGTTGCCGATCTTCCTGAGCGCCTATCTGGCCGAAACCGGCGATGCCAGCGTGCTCGACGCGGTGGTCCGCACGCAGGACGGGCAGGCGCTGAGCGTGGCCGAGCGCCTGGATGCGGCCATGCAATGGTTGCTGGACGCACGCGACGCCCGCGGCCTGAGTTTCATCGCCCAGGGTGACTGGAACGACCCGATGAACATGGTCGGCTGGCGCGGCAAGGGTGTGTCCGGCTGGCTCACCGTGGCCACCGCGTATGCACTGCGGCTGTGGTCGGGCATCTGTGCAGCGCATGGGCGAAGCGCGCAGGCAGAAACGTTTGCGCAGGCCGTGCAGACGGTCAACGCCGATGCCAATCGGGAACTGTGGGACGGCAACTGGTATGCGCGCGGCATCACCGACGACGGCGTGCGCTTCGGCATCGCCGACGATGTGGAAGGACGCATCTATCTCAATCCGCAGAGCTTTGCGCTGCTGGCCGGCACCGCCGATGCCGCGCAGCGCGACGCCTTGCTGGAGGCGGTGCGCGAACAGCTGCATACGCCGTACGGGCCGGTGATGCTGGCCCCGGCGTACACGCATATGCGCGACGACGTGGGCCGGTTGACGCAGAAGTGGCCGGGGGCCGCGGAAAATGGCGCGGTCTACAACCATGCGGTGGCGTTCTACCTGTACAGCCTGTACCAGGTCGGCGAAGCCGACCGCGCCTGGGAGATCCTGCGCGCAATGCTGCCCGGCCCCACCCGCGAGGACGTGCTGCAGCGCGGCCATCTGCCGGTGTCGTTGCCCAATTACTATCGCGGCGCCTGGCATCAATATCCACGCACGGCCGGGCGGTCCAGCCAGCTGTTCAACACCGGCACGGTGGCCTGGGTGTATCGCTGCGTGCTCGAAGGCCTGTTCGGCCTGGTCGGCGAGGGCGATGCATTGGCGATCCGCCCGCAGCTGCCCACGCACTGGCCGCACGCGCAGGTGGCACGCCAGTTCCGCGGCGCGCAGTTCGAGGTGACGCTGACACGGGAGCCGGGACGCACGCAGGTAGATGTTGACGTGGATGGAGCCGCTTGCCCGGACCAGCGTGTGCACGGCATCGTCGCCGGCCGTACGTATCGGGTGCAGGTGCGCCTGCCGGGCTGACGGCCCTCACCCGCCCTTCGGGCACCCTCTCCCGCAGGCGGGAGAGGGGGGCATTGACCGGCCGGACTGCGATCCGGCCGGAGCGGCTCAGCCACTCATGTGGGCGTTTTTTTGGATCTGAAGCTTCGGCGTGGCGGAATCGGCCTGGCGGAACAACAAACGGCTGACCGGTAGCGCACTGCAGACGCCTAGTAGGGAGACGTGGTCCAGGCGAACACACCACGCCTGAGCCAACGCGGATCACTCCCTTCTCCCGCGTGAGGGAGAAGGTGCCCGCAGGGCGGATGAGGGGCGTCTGACGCTTAACTCTCCGCCAACCACTCCGGCACGAACCCCCAACCCCCAATCCCGATTCCCCACTGCGTAAACTCCCAGGCTCGCCTCGCGCCGCCTAGGAACGCCCCTTGGTCTCAAGCTGGATCCTGCTGCTGGTTTCCGTCGGCTATGCCGCGCTGCTGTTTGGCGTGGCGTGGTGGGGTGACCGTCGTCCGCTGTACCCGGAGCGGCCGTGGCTGCGGCCAGCGGTCTACAGCCTGGCGCTGGCGGTGTACTGCTCGTCGTGGACCTTCTACGGCGCGGTCGGCTCGGCGGTGCGCAACGGCATCGGTTATCTGCCAATCTACCTGGGCCCGCTGCTGTTGCTGCTGTTCGGCTGGCGCATCATCGAGCGGCTGGCGTTGATCGCACGCGCCGAGAACACCGTTTCCATCGCCGATTTCATTTCCTCGCGCTATGGCCGTTCGCGGCGGCTGGCGGCGCTGGTGGCGGTGATCGCGCTGGTCGGCATCGTTCCGTATCTGGCCCTGCAGTACAAGGCGGTGGCGATGAGCCTGGAGGTGCTGACCGGGCATAGCAGTGCCGGGCGCGGCATCTTTGCCGACCCGGCGCTGTACGTGGCGCTGTTGATGGCCTTGTTTGCGACCTTGTTCGGCACCCGCCAGGTCGATGCCACCGAACACCACCGCGGCATGATGCTGGCGATCGCGCTGGAGTCGGTGATCAAGTTGATCGCCATCGTCGCGGTGGGCCTGTTCGCCTGGGTGTGGCTGAGCGATCACCAGGTGCCCATCGCCGACTCGGCGCGCACCTTGTTCGAGCACACCCCGTCGGTGGGCTTCATTTCGCAGACCTTGCTCAGCTTCCTGGCGGTGATCTGCCTGCCGCGCCAGTTCCATGTGGCGGTGGTCGAATGCAGCGACGTCGGCGATATCCGGCGCGCGCGCTGGTTGTTCGGTGCCTACCTGGTGATCATCTCGGCAATGGTGGTGCCGATCGCATCGGCCGGCGTGGCCTTGTTCGGCAAGGGCAGTACGGTGGTCGACGATGCGGTGGTGCTGGCGCTGCCGCTGAGCCAGGGCAATACCGTGCTGGCACTGGTGGCGTATGTGGGCGGGTTTTCCGCCGCCACCGGCATGGTGATCGTGGCCAGCATCGCGTTGGCCACGATGGTCAGCAACGACCTGGTGATGCCGGTGCTGCTGCGCCGCCGTGGCAGCGCCGATGCGCGCGCGGCGGTGGCCTCGCGGGTGTTGTGGATCCGCCGCGTCGCCATCCTGCTGCTGGCGCTGATCGCCTACGGCTACCACCGCAGCGTGGCCAACGACACCACCTTGGCTGCCTACGGCCTGATGGCCTTTGCGGCAGTGGCGCAGTTCGCACCCGGGGTGATCGGTGGGCTGTACTGGCGCGGCGCCAGCCGCAAGGGCGTGGAGACCGGCATGGTGCTGGGCTTCATGACCTGGATCTACACGCTGCTGCTGCCGGCCGCCACGCGCGCGGGCTGGCTGCAGCCGGACTGGCTGGTGGACGGGCCGTTCGGCATCGCCTGGTTGCAGCCGCAGCAACTGTTCGGCATGCATGGCTGGGACCCGCTGGCGCATGGCACGTTCTGGTCGCTGCTGATCAATGTCGGCGCGATGATGCTGGTCTCCGCACGCTGGCGCCCCGGGGTGGACGAACGCCTGCGCGCCGCGCCATTCCTGGACCCGTACGCGCAGCGCCCGGCGGTGGCCGGCGACTGGCCCGGGCATGTGCGCGTGGCCGACCTGCAGGCCCTGGCCGAGCGCGTGGTGGGCGAGCGGCATGCGCACCGCGCCTTCGTCGACCAGGCGGTGCTGCTGGAGCGCGAGCTGCAGCCCACCGTGGTGGCCGATCGCGCCTGGGTACAGTTCACCGAGCGCCTGCTGGCCGCCTCGATCGGCGCGGCCTCCGCACGCCTGGTGCTGACCAGCCTGTTGCGCGGCTCGGGCATGGACCTGGGCGAGGTGGTGGCGGTGCTGGACGAGGCCGGCCAGGAGCTGCGCTTCAATCGCGAGATCCTGTCCACCACGCTGGAAAACATCAGCGCCGCGGTCAGTGTGGTCGACCCGGAGATGCGCCTGACCGCGTGGAATCGCCGCTACCAGCAGCTGTTCGGCTATCCGGACGGCATGCTGTATGTCGGCCGCCCGGTGGCGGATCTGATCCGCTACAACGCCGAGCGCGGCGAGCTGGGCGAGGGCGATATCGAAGATCAGATCGATCGCCGTATCCGCCACATGCGCGCCGGCTCGCCGCATGTGTTCGAGCGCACCCGCAGCGACGGCAAGGTGATCGAGATGCGTGGCCAGGCGCTGCCCGGTGGCGGCTATGTCACCAGCTACAACGACATCACCGACTACAAGCGTGCCGAACGTGCGCTGCTGGACGCCAACGAGAACCTGGAACAGCGCGTGGCCGATCGCTCGCGCGAGGCCGAGCTGGCCCAGCAATCCAAGACGCGCTTTCTGGCTGCCATCAGCCACGACGTGTTGCAGCCGCTCAATGCCGCGCGGCTGTTCGCCTCGGCGCTGCGCGAGAGCCACCAGAACAACGAGGAGCAACGCCATCTGGCCGAGCGCGTGGATGCCTCGCTGCGCGCGGCCGAGGAGTTGCTCGATGGCCTGCTCGACGTCTCGCGGCTGGATGCCGGCGGCCTGCGGCCCACGGTCGAGGACTTCGATGCCAGCGCGCTGATGCATGAACTGGCCGCGCAATACGCCCCGGTGGCGTCCAGCCGCGGCCTGCAGCTGCAGGTGCACGCCCGCCCGCGGTGGGTGCGCAGCGACCGCCGTCTGCTGCGCCGGGTGATGCAGAACTTCCTGGCCAATGCGCTGCGCTACACGCGCCAGGGCCGCATCGTGCTGGGCATGCGCGGCCGCGGCGACCAGGTGGAGCTGCAGGTGTGGGATACCGGCCCGGGCATTCCCGAGCACCACATGCGGCAGATCTTCGAAGAGTTCCGCCGCTATCAGCAGCCGTTCGACTGGGGCGAGCAGGGCCTGGGGCTGGGCCTGTCGATCTGCCAGCGCATCTCGCGCCTGCTCGACCACGACCTGAGCGCGCGCAGCCAGGTCGGCCGCGGCAGCATGTTCTCGATCCTGCTGCCGCGCGTGGCGGCAGTGCCGCTGCCACCGGTGCTGCCGGCGGCGGTGGCGCGCGCGCTGCCCAGCGGCGATTCGCTGGCGGGCCTGCGCGTGCTGTGCGTGGACAACGACCGCGAGATCCTCGACGGCATGCGCGCCTTGCTCGGTCGCTGGCAGGTGGAGGTGATCACCGCCAGCACGGTGGACCAGGCGCTGGAACGCGCGCGCGAGCAACCGGACCTGATGCTGGTGGATTACCACCTGCACGACCGGCTCGATGGCCTGGACACGCTGGATGCGCTGCAGGCCGCCGCCCCTGCACCGATTGCCGGCGCGCTGCTCACCGCCGATGGCCGCGATGAACTCAAGCAGCTCGCGCGCGAACGTGGCTATCGCCTGCTGACCAAACCGGTGAAGCCGGCCTCGTTACGCGCGTTCCTGAGTGCGCATCACGATGCGAAAACGCGCTGACGGGTGCATCCCTGCCATCACCGCGACATGCGGCGATGCAGGCGGCATCGAGTAAACATCCCACGATGCCGACCGCGCACGGAGCGCATGCCCTGCATCGTAGGAGCGCACCCGGGCGCGAGGGGCTTTATCGATAACGCCTCGTCGCGCCCAGGTGCGCTCCTACGGCAGACCGCTGCGTGCTATGCGGCGCCGCTGAGGTGTTCGTAGAGGATGATGCTGCCGACGATCACCAGGATCACGCCGCCGAGGATCTCGGCGCGCTTGCCGATCAGGTTGCCGAGCGCGCGGCCCAGCACGCGGTCTAATACGCGGCCTAGCTTGACGCCTGCGGTGGTCATGCACGGAGCGCACTGCCCTGCATCGTAGGAGCGCACCCGGGCGCGAGGGGCTTTATCGATAACGCCTCGTCGCGCCCGGGTGCGCTCCTACGGCAGACTGCTGCGTGCTACGCGGCGCCGCTGAGGTGTTCGTAGAGGATGACGCTGCCGACGATCACCAGGATCACGCCACCGAGGATCTCGGCGCGCTTGCCGATCAGGTTGCCGAGCACGCGGCCCAGCACGCGGTCTAATACGCGGCCCAGCTTGACGCCTGCGGTGGTCATGCACGGAGCGCACTGCCCTGCATCGTAGGAGCGCACCTGGGCGCGAGGGGCTTTATCGATAACGCCTCGTCGCGCCCAGGTGCGCTCCTACCGGAGAATGCTGCGTGCTATGCGGCACCGCTGAGGTGTTCGTAGAGGATGACGCTGCCGACGATCACCAGGATCACGCCGCCGAGGATCTCGGCGCGCTTGCCGATCAGGTTGCCGAGCACGCGGCCCAGCATGACGCCTGCGGTGACCATGCTGAAGGTGCACAGCCCGACCACCACCGCCACCACGCCGATATGCACGTCCAGAAACGCCAGGCTCACGCCGACCGCCATCGCATCGATGCTGGTGGCAAAACCCGTGGTGGCCAGGGCGAGCAGGCCGTGCCGTTTTGGCGTGTCGGCAGCTGCATCTTCAATCTCGTCGGCTTCGTTGCGCAGGCCGGCCACAATCATGTGCACGCCCAGGCCGCCGAGCAGCACGAAGGCAATCCAGTGATCGAACGCACGCAGGTGGCTGGACGCGGCGCGCCCCAGCAGCCAGCCGATCACCGGGGTGATCGCCTCGATGCTGCCGAAGATCAAACCGGCGCGTAGCGCATCGCGCCACTGCGGCTTGCGCATGGCCGCGCCCTTGCCGATCGCTGCGGCAAACGCATCGGTGGACATCGCAAAACCGATCAACACAATGGAAAACGGGGACATCGACATTCTCGGGTTGGGCACGATCGCAACGACATGCGCCCGCGCCAACCGTTGTTGTGCGCGCATGCCGCTGGTCTCGCCAAACCACGATTGGTTGCCTGCACCACGGCGCAATGGCCGAGTATGTTGATGCAGGCGCTTTCGATGGACGAAAGCAGGCTACTCCCCAAGGGGGCGCGCAGTGTAGCAACGCATGGCCGCGTTCGGTGCGCCTGCACTGCACGCGAAGGTCGGTCTGATCTTTATAGCCGTGGCTATTGCGACCCGGGATTTACGCGGGTTTTTGCCTTGTTTCCAGGCGCCAGGGCCCGGACGGCAGGTCCACCCACCGGTCGGATGTGGTGCCCGATTGCCTTGGCTATGATGACGAACGGTCTCCACGCCGATGAAGCAGGCAGCGAAAAACGTTGGGGAAAAGCCGCTGATGTGGGATGTGCTGCAAGCAGTGCGATATGGAACTCCGTGGCTGGACGTGCGTGCGTGCATGCGCCGGCGCCGGCTTGCCGCTGTCTTTCAGGACGCCGATGCAGGCGTGCAGCGATCAGCAACATGCACCGATGCCGCTCTCCGGAACACTGCGATGTGCGCGGCCTGCGACGCCGCAGCGGGTGCACGCGACACCGGTCGCGTGGAGCGCGATGGCCAGGCTGCCCTCGCAGCCGCAGCACTCCGGAAAAATCACCCAGCGCTACACGCACAGGCTCAGCCGCGCAGCGGGTAGACGCCAGAGCCAACCGCCGGCAGCGCGCAGCGGGGAGCCACCAGCACCGACGCAAACAAACGCCCGGCCCGGGCCGCTGCTACAGCAACGCTGCGGAGATCTCCGCTGTCGCCGCGCACAAGGCCTGCAGCGCCGCGTGCGGGCCGACCAGCTCCGGGCGGCGCGCGATGAACGGGACGGTCAGCGTATAGGTCGCGCTGCCGCGTTGCAGGATCGGTGCGGTCAGGTCGACCACGCCCACCACCGCTTCGCTGGGCTGCATGGCATAGCCATCGTTGCGCGCCTGCGCGGCGGCCGCCAGGAACTGCGCACGCTCGAACGGCACCTCGCTGGCGTCGAGCATGTCCAGCCAGCGCGCCTGCACCTCCGGCTGCTGGAACGCGAACAGCACCAGCCCGGAACTGGAATGGGTCAGCGGGCGGCGATGGCCCGGGCGCACCACCAGGCCCAGGTCGCTGGGCACGTCCATCTGCGCGATCACCACGATCTGGTCGCCGGACGGTGCCACCAGGTGGCAGGGCTGATAGATCGCATCGGCCAGCCGCCGCATCACCGGCAACGCCGCTTCGCTGATGCTCTGCACCTGCGGCTGCTGCATGCCGAGCATGAACAGCCGATTGGTCAACACATAGTCGCCTTCGCCGTCGCGGGTGAGATAGCCGCGCTCCTCCAGCACCTGCAGCATGCGGAAGATCTCCCCGCGCGAGCGACCGATGCCCTGCGAGATCGCGCCCATGCTCATCGGCTGTGCCTGGCGGGCGAGCAGCTCGAGGATGTCCAGGCCCTTGTCCAGGGCGGGGGCGCGGTACTTGGCGGGTTCGGTGCTCATCCGTCTGCGGCTCCAGGCAAGGCTGCGGCGCGCCAGGGTACAGGCATTGCGGGCAGCGGTGAGGGTCGGCCCTCGCGTGCAAATATAAACAAAGTTTTTATATTTGCATGGTGCTGGCCTGCGCAGTACGCTCGCCGCACAGCAACGCAAGCGCCACAGCCTTGGGAGGGGATCGGTCGCATGCATCACAGTGACATTGCCGCGTCACCGCGCGGCAACCTGGCGCGTACCGCCATGGTTCCCCTGTTGTTGATCGTCAGCCTGTTCTTTCTATGGGGCATGGCCAACAACCTCAACGACATCCTGATCAAGCAGTTCAAGAAGGCCTTCGAGCTGACCGACCTGCAGGCAGGCCTGGTGCAGAGCGCGTTCTACCTGGGCTATTTCGTGTTCGCGATGCCGGCGGCGATGTTCATGCGCCGCTATAGCTACAAGGCGGCCGTGGTGTTGGGCCTGCTGCTGTATGCATGCGGCGCGTTCCTGTTCTATCCGGCCGCGCAGGTGCATACCTACTGGCTGTTCCTGCTGGCCTTGTTCGTGATCGCCAGCGGCCTGGCGTTCCTGGAAACCACCGCCAACCCGCTGGTGACCGTGCTCGGCCCGGCAGAAGGCGCGGCACGGCGGTTGAACCTGGCCCAGGCATTCAACCCGTTGGGCTCGATCACCGGCGTGCTGGTCGGCCAGCACTTCATCTTCTCCGGCGTGGAGCACACCCCGGCCGAGCTGGCGGCGATGACGCCGGCCGCGCGCGCGGCGTTCTTCGCCACCGAATCGGCGGCGGTGCAGACGCCGTACCTGGTGATCGGCGCGGTGGTGGTGGTGTGGGCGATCCTGATTGCGCTGGTGCGCTTTCCCACCGGTGATGCCGGCGCGGGCGAGGCTGCGCCCAGGCGCGCACGCTTTAGCGAATTGCTGCGCAACCGGCTGTTCGTGTTTTCGGTGGTGGCGCAGTTCTTCTACGTGGGCGCGCAGGTTGGCATCTGGAGTTATCTGATCCGCTATCTGCAGGACGCGGTGCCGGGCACGCCGGAAAAAAGCGCGGCCACCTATCTGACCATCTCGCTGGTGCTGTTCATGGCCGGCCGCTTCATCGGCACCGCGTTGTTGCGCTATCTGGCGCCGGCCAGGTTGCTGGCGAGCTTCGCCACGATCAATCTGGTCTTGTGTGCGGTGGCGATTGCCTTCCCCGGTTGGACCGGCCTGTATGCGCTGGTGGCGGCAAGCGTGTTCATGTCGGTGATGTTTCCGACCATCTTTGCGCTGGGCCTGGACGGCATGCATGACGATGCGCGCAAGCTGGGCTCGTCCTTGCTGGTGATGTCGATCATTGGCGGTGCGCTGCTGACGGCAGTGATGGGCGCGGTGTCGGACCTGGCCGGTATCCACTGGGCGATGGTGGTGCCGGGTGGGTGCTTTGCGGTGATCCTGCTGTTCGCGTTGCGCGCACGGCGCGCGGCGCCGGTGATTGCTGGGGCGGGCGCATGAGCACGCGGCGGCTGTGCTACGTGCTGGATCTGCACGACGATGCGCAGTTGATCGCCGAGTACGAGCGTTGGCATCGGCCCAGCGAGGTCTGGCCGGAAGTGGTGGCCTCGTTGCAGCAGGCCGGCATCCTGGAGCTGGAGATCTTCCGCAGCGGCGATCGGCTGGTGATGCTGATGGAGGTCGGCGACACCTACGATCCGGCGGCCAAGGCCGCGCGGGATGCGGCCGATCCGCGGATCCAGGCCTGGGAAGACCTGATGTGGCGGTTTCAGAAACCGCTGCCGGGCAGCGCGCCTGGGGAGAAGTGGCGCGAGGCGGGGCGGATCTTTGCGTTGAGTGCGGCGATCGACGCGCAGCGCTAGCCGTGCCCCTCATCCGCCCTTCGGGCACCTTCTCCCGCTTGCGGGAGAAGGGAGCAGTCGCTTGGCGGGGCTGCGGTCCGGCCGGCCTGGCAATATCGGGTGGTGCGCTTGTGGGTCTGCGTCTTCGGCCTGGCGAACGGCTGACTGGCAGCATGCTGCAGACGCCCGACGGTGGAGACATGGCGCAGACGCCTACCCCACCTGAGCCAACGCCGACCACGCCCTTCTCCCGGGTGCGGGAGAAGGTGCCCGCCGGGCGGATGAGGGGGCTGCGTGCTCAGTCCTCGCCGTTGCCGGCCAGATCTTCGACCCGGAAACGTTCACCTGGATGGCAGAGCCGTTCCGTCCGGATTCCAGTCTAGGCCGGACAACCGCTTCCTTCTCCCGCAGGCGGGAGAAGGTGCCCGCAGGGCGGATGAGGGGTTGCGTGCTCAGTCCTCGCCGTTGCCGGGCAGATCTACGACCCGGAAACGTTCACCTGGATGGCGGCTGTTCCGGCCGCATCGCAGTCCCGGCCGGACAACCGCTTCCTTCTCCCGCGCCCGGGAGAAGGTGCCCGCAGGGCGGATGAGGGGCTGGGTGCTCAGTCCTTGGCGTTGCCGGCCAGATCTACGACCCGGAAACATTCACCTGGATGGCGGAGCCGTTCCGGTCGCATCGCAGTCCCGGCCGGACAACTGCTTCCTTCTCCCGCAGGCGGGAGAAGGTGCCCGCAGGGCGGATGAGGGGCTGGGTGCTCAGTCCTTGCCGTTGCCGGCCAGATCTACGACCCGGAAACGTTCACCTGGATGGCGGAGCCGTTCCGGCCGCATCGCAGTCCCGGCCGGCCAACCGCTTCCTTCTCCCGCAGGCGGGAGAAGGTGCCCGAAGGGCGGATGAGGGGTTGCGTGCTCAGTCCTCGCCGTTGCCGGGCAGATCTACGACGCAGAAACGTTCACCTGGATGGCGGCTGTTCCGGCCGCATCGCAGTCCCGGCCGGACAACCGCTTCCTTCTCCCGCAGGCGGGAGAAGGTGCCCGCAGGGCGGATGAGGGGCTGGGTGCTCAGGCCTTGGCGTTGCCGGCCAGATCTTCGACCCAGAAACGTCCTTCCGGATAGCTGAACTCCGCGATCGAGGACGCATGCATTTCCGCCGAGAAACCTGCCGCCTCCGGGGCCAGGTAGCGGCCGTGCCGGATGCGCACCGGGTCCAGGAAATGCTGGTGCAGGTGGTCGACGAATTCGATCGCGCGGTCTTCCATCTTGCCGGTGATGGCGACGAAGTCGGCCATGGCCAGGTGTTGCACCAGTTCGCACAGGCCGACGCCGCCGGCGTGCGGGAACACGCGGATATTGAACTTGGCGGCCAGCAGCAGGATGGCGAGGTTTTCGTTGACCCCGCCCACGCGCGCGGCGTCGATCTGGATCAGGTCCACCGCGCCGGCCTGCAATAGCTGCTTGAACACCACCCGGTTCTGGGTGTGCTCGCCGGTGGACACCGGTACCGGCGTGATGCCCTGGCGGATCGCGGCGTGGCCGAGCACATCGTCCGGACTGGTCGGTTCCTCGATCCAGGCGATGTCGAATTCGGCCAGCTGGCGCATCCAGTCGATCGCCGGGCCCACGTCCCAGCGCTGGTTGGCGTCCACCGCCATCGCGATGTCCGGGCCGATCGCCTCGCGTGCCAGGCGGCAGCGGCGGATGTCGTCCTGCACTTTGGCGCCGACCTTGAGCTTGATGGTGCGGAAGCCGTCGGCCACCGCTTCCTTGGCCAGGCGCACCAGCTTCTCGTCCGAGTAGCCGAGCCAGCCGGGCGAGGTGGTGTAGGCCGGATAGCCCTGTTCGATCAGCGTGGCGATGCGTTGCGCGCGCTGCGGTTGCGCCGCGCGCAGGATCGCCAGCGCTTCGTCGCGGGTGAGCGCGTCGGTGAGGTAGCGGAAGTCGATGGTGTCGACCAGCTGCTCGGGCGTGAGTTCGGCGATGTAGCGCCACAGCGGTTTTTTCGCCGCGCGCGCTGCCAGATCCCAGGCGGCGTTGATCACCGCGCCGATCGCCATGTGCATCACGCCCTTTTCCGGGCCCAGCCAGCGCAGCTGCGAGTCGTTGGTGAGCCGGCGCGCGAACGCACCCAGATCGGCGATGACCTCGTCCACCGACAGGCCGACCACGTGCTCGGCCAGTGCGGCCACCGCGGCGGTCTGCACATCGTTGCCGCGGCCGATGGTGAACACCAGGCCGTAGCCGGCCAGGTCATCCGGCGCATCGGTGCGCAGCACGACGTAGGCGGCCGAGTAATCCGGATCCGGATTCATCGCATCCGACCCATCGAGCTCGCGCGAGGTGGGAAAGCGGACGTCGTGGGTGTCGAGGGCGATGATGGTGCGCATGAAAGTCCTGGGCGATGGAAGCGAAAATTAGAAACGCGCGGAGTAAGACGGAAACGGAGCAGGACGCCAGAGCCTCTCTCCCACCGGGAGAGGGGCTTCGGGCTGCATCGTGCCGGATGTATTACGACTTGCCTTGACCGCCATCTCTTTCCAATGCGGAAAAAGGTGCTGAGGAAAGAGGCCTCAAGCCGCATCACGCGGATGCGCCACCACCGGCTGGCGCTGGCGACCCAGCCCTTCGATCTCCAGCTCCATCACGTCGCCCGGCTTCAGGTACACCGGCGGCTTCTGGCCCAGGCCCACGCCCGGCGGGGTGCCGGTGCTGATCACATCGCCCGGCATCAGCGTCATGTAGCGGCTGATGTGGCTGACCAGTTCGGCCACGCCGAACACCATCGTGCGGGTGCTGCCGTTCTGGTAGCGGTGGCCGTTGACCTCCAGCCACATCGACAGGTTCTGCGGGTCGGCGATTTCATCGCGGGTGACCAGCCACGGGCCGATCGGGCCGAAGGTGTCGGCGCTCTTGCCCTTGACCCATTGGCCGCCGTGTTCGAGCTGGAATTCGCGCTCGGACAGGTCGTTGATCACCGCGTAGCCGGCGACATGGTTCAGCGCCTCGTCCACCGTGACATCGCGCGCCACATCGCCGATCACCACGCCCAGTTCCACTTCCCAATCGCTCTTGACCGAGCCGCGCGGGATGATCACGGTGTCGTTCGGCCCGGTCACCGCGGTGGTGGCCTTCATGAACAGGATCGGCATCTTGGGCACGTCCATGCCCGATTCGGCGGCGTGGTCGGCGTAGTTCAAGCCCACGCAGATGAACTTGCCGATCTGGCCCACGGCGGCGCCATAGCGCAGCTCGCCTTCGAGCAGCGGCAGCGTGGCCACATCCAGCGCACGCAGTTTGTCCAGGCCGGCATTGGTGATGTGCTCGCCGGCCACATCGTCGATCACACCGCTCAGATCGCGGATGCGGCCTTGGTCATCGATCAGGCCGGGACGTTCCTGGCCGGGGGCGCCAACGCGTACGAGTTTCATGCAGTCTTCCTTTGCAGGTGAGGAATGGAGCGGCCAGCAACGCTGGCGCGCGTGCATCGGGTGGGTAAGGGCGGCGGGCGCAAACCGAGGCGGACGAGCGGGACGCATCGCATCTGGCAGTGGTGCGCGGCGCCGCGATCCATCGTCGTACTCAGTTCGACCAGCCGCCATCGATGATATGGGTCTGGCCGGTGGTGAACGACGATTCGTCCGAGGCCAGGTACACCACCAGGTTCGCGATTTCGCGCGGGTCGCCCAGGCGGCCCATCGGCTGGCGGTCGGTGAAGCTCTTCCACACGGCCTGTTCGTCGCCGCCCAGCGCCTTGACGCGCTGGCCCAGCGACGGCGTCTTGATGGTGCCGGGGCAGATCGCGTTGCAGCGCACGCCCTGGGCCACGTAATCGGCGGCAATGGCCTTGCTCAGGCCGATCACCGCCGCCTTGGTGACGCCGTAGACGAAGCGGTTCGGCACGCCCTTGATGCTGGAGGCCACCGAGGACATGTTGATGATGCTGCCGCGGCCGCGCTCGAGCATGCCCGGCAGCACCGCCTTGCAGGTGTAGTACATCGCATCGACGTTGATCGAGAACGAGCGGCGCCAGGCCGGCTCGTCGCAATCGAGGATGCTGCCCTGGTGCACGAAGCCGGCACAGTTGAACAACACATCGAACGGGCCGTGCGCGGCGACCAGGTCGGCAACCGCCGATGCATCGGTGACATCCAGCAGCTGGGTGGTGATGGCATCGGATTCGGCTGCCAGCGCCTGCAAGGCCGCGGCGTCGATATCGGTGGCGATCACCTGCGCACCGGCACGCGCGCAGGCCAGCGCGCTTTCGCGGCCGATGCCGGCGCCGGCGGCGGTGATCAGGCAGCGCTTGCCATGCAGGCGGTCGTTGGGAGTTGCAGGGATCGAGACAGTCATACCGAAGAGGTTCCGTGGGTGGGGGCCGCCGGCCGTGGCAGACGATAGAACGTGCGTGCGTTGTCGCCGAACACGGCCGCGGCATGGCCGTCGGCGTGTGTGGCAACCAGGTGCTGTGCGATCTCAAGCCACTGCGCATACTCGGCGCGCTGGGTCAGCACCGGCCAGTCGCTGCCCCACAGCATGCGCTGCGGGCCGAAGCGTGCGAACAGATGCGCGACATACGGCTCCAGCGCCTCCACGCCGGCGCCGCGCGCTGCTTCGGTGAGCAGGCCGGAGAGTTTGCAGTGCACGTTGGGATGCTGCGCCAGCGCGGCCATGCCGGCGGCCCAGGCGACGAATTCGCCCGCGGCGATCTGCGGCTTGCCGCCGTGATCGACGACCACGCGCAACTGCGGATGGCGCTTCAGGCGCGCCTGCAGTGCCGGCACATGCACGCTGCGGATCAAGGCGTCGAAGGCCAGGTCGTGCGCGAGCAGGGCGTCGAAGGCGGCATCCAGCCCGGGCTGGGTCAGCCATTGCGCGTCAGCAATGTCCTGCACCATCGGGCGCAGGCCCTTGAGCATGCCACTGCCTGCCTGCACCAGCGCATCGATGCGCGCGGCGGCATCGGGCGCGGCGAAATCGACCCAACCCACCACGCCGGCGATGCGCGCATCGGCGCGCGCCAGCTCGAACAGGTAGCGCGTTTCGGCCTCGGTCGCGGCGGCCTGCACCACCACCACGCCATCGATATCGGCAGCGTCCAGCGCCTGGCCGATATCGGCGGGGCCGAAGTCGCGATACAGCGGCGCCAGTTCGGGCGTCAGCCAGTGGTAATCGCCACGGGCCAGCTGCCAGAAATGCAGATGCGCGTCGATGCGGCTCATGGCGTGGGCAGGTCCGCGTCGAGTAGGCCGTCATCGCGCAGGCGCTGCCACAGCGCAGGCGGAATCGCCGCCTGCAACCGCGTGGCGGCCGAGTGCACCTCGGCCACCGTCCGCATGCCGGCCACCACCGTGGTCACCGCCGGATGCGCCAGCGGGAACTGCAACGCGGCCGCGCCGATATCCACCCCGAACGCCGCGCAGGCTGCATACAGGCGCTGCGCATGCTGCAGGGTGGCGGTGTCGACCGGGGCGTAGTTGTAGGTCGCGCCGGGGCCATGTGCGTCGCTGAGCAGGCCGGAGCTGTACGGGCCGGCCGACAGGATCGCCACGTTGCGCTGCTGCGCCTGCTCGAGCAGCGCGCGGGCACCGTGCTGCTCCAGCAGCGTGTAGCGGCCGGCCAGCATCACGCAGTCGAGCGGAAAGCGTGGCAGCACCTCCAGCGCCACGTCCTGCTCGTTGACCCCCAGCCCGATCGCCCCGCAGGCACCGGCCGCCTTCAGCTCCGCCATCGCCGGCAAGGCCTCCTCCAAGGCCTGGCGCAGGACGTTGGCGTGGTTGTCGCCGTGGGTCAGCGCACCGATGTCGTGCAGCAGCAGCACGTCGATGTAGTCGGTGCCCAGGCGCTCCAGGCTGGAGGCAAACGCGCGCCGCACGCCGTCGGCGCTGTAGTCGAACTCGGCGCGCCGGCCCGCCACGGCAAAGCCGTCGCGCCCGGCGGTGGCCTGCGCGTCGTCGTGGATGCAGCGGCCGACCTTGGTCGACAGCGTGTAGGCGCTGCGCGGCACGCCGGCCAAACCACGGCCCAGGCGCGTCTCGCTCAGCCCGTAGCCGTAGTACGGCGCGGTGTCGAAGTGCCGGATGCCGGCCTGGTACGCAGCCGCCACCGCGGCCAGCGCCTGGCCGTCATCGACCTCGGTATACAGATTGCCGATCGGCGCGGCGCCAAACCCCAGTGCCGACAGCTGCACATCGGTGCCGCCCAGACGCTGCCGCGCAATGCTCACGCCGCACACTCCGCGCGCAGGGCGGTCGCGGGGCAGGTGCACACGGAATCTGGGAAGCAGGAGCTGGGCATCGCGACATCCACCAGCCGGCCGATGCCGGTCTGTTCGCATATGAATATCGCAATCATGAGTGAACAGATCACGCTGCAGTGCAGCATTGCGGGCCACAAGGCCGATACGTGCGCCGTGCAGCGCCACGGTAGGCCGTCAGCCCGCCCCGCTCGCCAGCGTCGCACGACGTAGGACCCGGTCTGTATCGAAATCCTTGCCGCATGGCCTCGTGCGACGGGCGCAAGACAGGCACCAACGCTGCGCAAGCCACGTGCGGTTCAACCACAAGGCCTTCGTCGGCATCGGCGTTACGCCCGATACCATCAAGACCTACGAATACTCCGAAGAGCTGGTGTGGGCACGCGCGCCCAATACGCACCGACGCATCCGCCTGCGTCTGAGCAACGATGCGCATGTGGTGACCTTCGACTATTGCTTCGACGATGGCCGGCAGTGGATCAGCCACCCCACGCGCATGGAAATGTCCGGCTTTCACCACAACGTGTTCGGCGGCTTCCTGAGCCTGCAGCTCGGCATCTACGCTGCGCAGCAAGGCGCAGTGGTGTTGCGTGATTTCAGTTACCGCGCGCTGCGCTGAGCGCGGTCTGCAGCATCCAGCGATGCGGGTAAACGGCGGGGTCCGGGGGGACCCCGCCGTCAGACCTGGCGTGGCTAACAAAACGTAGCTGCACAGGCGTTTTGCTCGCTGCTCCTAGCCGCAGCAGTAGCAGACGTTGCCCTGGCCCAGGTCGCCGCCAAACTCCGGACACTCGGCTTTGCAGGCCCACGCACTACACGATTCGGTTTTCGGCTGTGCGTTATCCACCGCCATGACCTGGAACGCACCGAAACCGGTACTGGCCAGGAACGTGGCCGCCATCAACGCCGTCCGCAAAGTACCCCAACGCTTCTTCATGCATTACTCCTTCACCGTTGCCAAAGCCGCTGGCGCATCCGTGCGGCGCAACGCGGCGACCAGGTCCTGCACCTGCTCCGTGGTATCGAAGACGCCAAGACGGGAATGGCGCACGCGCCCCTGCCCATCGATGGCCATCAGCAGTGGCACGTTGCGCGCGCGAAACAGCATCAGTGCGCGACGATCGGTCAACGTGACCACCGGAAAATCGAAGCCATGCACATGCGCATAGCGCGCAGCCTGCGCCGCATCGCACTGGCATACGCCGAGCAATTGCGGACGGCCGGGCAGATTGGCCTGCAACTGCCTTGCCGCACGCAGCACGGTGGGTGCCGAGCGCTGGCAATACGGGCAGGTGGTGGTGAAGAAGAACAGCACCTGCGCCTGTCCCTGCGGCACGCCGAGCAGATGGCGTTGGCCCTGGGTATCGGTGACCGCGATGCGCGGCACGTACATGCCGTCATACGGCGCGCTGATGCGGGTCTGCAACATCCGCTGCTGCGCGCGCAGCTGCTTGTTCTGCCAGGCGAGCACCGCGATCAATGCACAGGCAACCAGCAGCCCGATCCAGAGCCAGGGAAAACGTCGCGCCATGCCAGCTCCAGTAGCGTCATCAAGCCCGAGCCTTGCCCAGGCATGAGCTGATGGTCAATGGTGATATCGACAACTGCGATGTCGCGCGGTGCGGGGCTGTGGACGCGGTCACGCCCCGGCGCTTGGGCTTGCCAGTGCCGCGGCAGTCGGCACGGAGCGATTGCGCAACTGCGACGCTGCAGGTGGAGCGATGCCACCGCGCCGCACCGGCGCGCGACGCATCCATCGCCGCGCCGTAATCGCGACCGGACCATGCGCGGCAGGCGCACGACATGCCACACGCATGCCATGCCGCAGCGTGGACATGCACGGCATCGATTGCCCATGGCGTACAGTCGCGTGCCCCATACACGCCAGGCCGCACGTTTCGATGCCTTCCTATCTTCCCCTGCTGGCGGTCGCCGCCTGCCTGTTGCTGCCGCTGCAAGACAGCCTCGCTGCTGCGCCCGATCGCAACGCGCCTGCCGCGGTTGTCTCAAGCTGCACGGCCGATGCGTACAGCAGCTGTCCGTCCTGGATGCCGTCGCAGCAGGAGATGCGCACGGTGCTTGCCGATTATTTCTGCGACGCCGCCGATCGCGGGCTGGTCCGGCCGCGCGTGACGCGCGTGGTGCGTGCGGAGACCTCGCAGGTCACCTGCGCTGCGCTGGGGCCGGAAACCAATTCCAATATCGCCTGTGGAGGCGATATGCAGTTCATTGGCCCGGACGGCCGCACCGATTTCCTCACCTTCAGCCCGACCATGCATCGTCAGGACGATGGGCGCTATGCGATCTATGAAGGCGAGGACGAAAACGGCAACGCGGTGTGGCACGCGCCCTCGCCGCAACGCGCGTCGAAGGTCTGCACCGGCCAGCCCTTGCGCTGACGAGCGTACCGGAGCTGCCACCGGCGGGGTCTCCTGCGACGGCGTCGGTCTGCGCCAACGGGGCGCGCAGCCGGTCGCTGCAGCGTGCTCAGTCGTCTTCGGGCGGCGGCAGCACGATGCCGTCGGCATCGATGGCGAGCTTGCCGGCCATCAGCACCGCCTGGGTGCGGTTGGTGACGCCGAGCTTGCGCAGGATCGCGGTGACATGCGCCTTGATGGTGGCCTCGGACACGCCTAGATCGTAGGCGATCTGCTTGTTGAGCCGCCCGGCGCCGAGCATCTGCAGCACGCGGAACTGTTGCGGGGTGAGATCGCGCAGGCGCTGGCCCACTTCGCGTTCTTCGCTGTCGGTCGGCGGCAGGTTCTGCGCCTCTGCCGGGATCCAGCGCTCGCCATCGAGCACCGTGGCCAGGGCGCGGCCGATGGTGTCCGAATCGGCGGACTTGGGAATGAACCCGAACGCGCCATGGTCGATCGCACGCCGCATCACCGTCGGCTCCTCGCGCGCCGACACCACCACCACCGGCAGCTGCGGATGCAGCGAGCGCATGTGCACCAACGCACTGAATCCCTGCGCGCCCGGCATGTTGAGATCCATCAACAACAGGTCGGCATCCGGTTGCGCATCGGCCAGGGTGTACAGCGCATCCACCGTGTCGGCCTCGAACAACTGCACGCCCGGCATCACGCGCTGCACAGCCCCGCGCAAGGCCTCACGGAACAGGGGGTGGTCGTCGGCGATCAGCAGGGTGGTCATTGAGGGGCCGGGAATCAGGAATCGGGAGTGGGGAATCGGGAATTGCAAAGGCAACAGCGAAGGCAGCAAAGCAACAGCAACAGCAACAGCAACAGCAACAGCAACAAGACAGCGATAGCGAGGCGGCGAAGTCAGTGTGACGGGTTGGGAGATCAAATCGACGTGGGCAGACATGGCCTGGGGACCGCTTCCACAAATCCCCATGCCGCCTATTCCCCACTGCTCAGGGAACCGCTTCGACGATTCCCCACTCCCGATTCCCCATTCCTGACGCGCGTCAGCGCGCCAACCGCTCGTTCACCAACGAATCCACCACCGACGGGTCGGCCAGGGTCGAGGTGTCGCCGAGTTGGTCGGGGGCGTTTTCGGCGATCTTGCGCAGGATGCGGCGCATGATCTTGCCCGAGCGGGTCTTGGGCAGGCCCGGTGCCCACTGCAGGTGGTCGGGCGAGGCGATCGGGCCGATTTCCTTGCGCACCCAGGTCACCAGTTCCTTGTGCAGTTCCTCGCTCGGGGTTTCGCCGGCGATCAAGGTCACGTAGGCATAGATGCCCTGGCCCTTGACGTCGTGCGGGAAGCCGACCACCGCCGCTTCGGCGACCTTCGGGTGCGAGACCAGCGCGCTTTCCACTTCGGCGGTGCCGATGCGGTGGCCGGACACGTTGATCACGTCGTCCACGCGGCCGGTGATCCAGTAATAGCCATCGGCATCGCGGCGGCAGCCGTCGCCGGTGAAGTAGCTGCCCGGATAGGTGCGGAAGTAGGTGTCGATGAAGCGCTGGTGGTCGCCGTACACCGAGCGCATCTGGCCCGGCCACGAATCCAGCAGCACCAGGTTGCCTTCGGTGGCGCCTTCCAGGACCTTGCCTTCGGCATCCACCAGTGCCGGCTGCACGCCGAAGAACGGCAGGGTGGCCGAGCCGGGCTTGAGATCGACCGCGCCGGCCAGCGGCGAGATCAGGATGCCGCCGGTTTCGGTCTGCCACCAGGTGTCCACGATCGGGCAGCGGCTGTCGCCGACCACCTCGTAGTACCAGCGCCAGGCTTCCGGATTGATCGGCTCGCCGACGCTGCCGAGCAGGCGCAGGCTCTTGCGCGAAGTCTTCTTGACCGGCTCCTCGCCATCGCGCATCAGCGCACGGATCGCAGTGGGTGCGGTGTAGAAGATGCTGACCTTGTGCTTGTCGATCACTTCCCAGAAGCGCGACACGGTCGGATAGTTCGGCACGCCTTCGAACATCACCGCGGTGGCGCCGTTGGCGAGCGGGCCGTAGACGATGTAGCTGTGGCCGGTGACCCAGCCCACGTCGGCGGTGCACCAGTAGATGTCGTCCTCGCGCAGGTCGAACACCACTTCGTGCGTGTAGCTGGCAAACAGCAGGTAGCCGGCGGTGGTGTGCAGCACGCCCTTGGGCTTGCCGGTGGACCCGGAGGTGTAGAGGATGAACAACGGATCTTCCGCGTTCATGCGCTCGGGTTCGCACGCGGCCGGCTGGCCGTCGACCACATCGTGGAACCAGCGATCGCGCGGTGCCTGCATCTCGACCGCACCACCGGTGTGACGCACGACGAGCACCGTTTCCACGGTGTTGGTGCCGGGCAGTTTCAGCGCTGCATCGACGTTGGCCTTGAGCGGAATCTTCTTGCCGCCACGCAGACCTTCGTCGGCGGTGATGATCAGCTTGCTCTGGCAATCGATCACGCGGTCGGCGATCGAATTGGCCGCAAACCCGCCGAACACCACCGAATGCACCGCACCGATGCGTGCACAGGCGAGCATGGCCACGGCGGCATCGACGATCATCGGCAGGTAGATGGTGACCCGGTCGCCCTTCTTGACGCCCAGGTTGCGCAGCGCATTGCCGAGCTTGCAGACGCGCTCGTACAGCTCGCGATAGGTAACCGGATAGGACTGCGCATCCGGGCTGTCGGGCTCGAACAACAGCGCGGTCTTGTCGCCGCGCGTGGCCAGCTGGCGGTCCAGGCAGTTGACGCTGGCATTGAGCTCGCCATCGCCGAACCAGCGGATATGGAAATCCTCCAGCGCGTAGCTGACGTCCTTCACCTGGGTGGGTTGCTTGAACCATTCCAGCCGCTGTGCGGCCTTGCCCCAGAATTGCTCGGGATGTTCGATCGATTCGCGATACAGCGTTGCGTACTGCTCGCGCGTAATGCGCGCATTGGCGGCGAACGCGGGATCGACGGGATAAACCTCAGCCATGGCACCCTCACTTGCGATGAACTTGTCGGAAGAGGACGTTGCGGCTGCCCTCGGTAGACAATCAGTGTGCCGTATCCATTCTGTCCCGGCGTTCAACCGGGCCTTAGACCTTGGTCTTACCTGCCGCAGCCGGTGATCCGCAATCCGTTGCCGGCCCTGGTGCGACGATCGGTCACCTTGTGGAATGCTGCGCTGCAGCTACGACCAAAGGCGAATAGGCTGCAAAGCGCGGACTGCCTCACGCTCCGCACAGCATCGCCATCAAGCGCGAGGCCATATCGGGGAGAGGGGTCCATGACACACCGTACTGCACCGTTAGTGCGCCATCCGCTGGCGGCTGCCTTGTTGATGGCGAGCATCCTGCCGGGCGTGGCGTTCGCGCAGACCGCCAAGGAAAAGGCGCTGGAAGCGCGCATCGCCGAGCTCGAGCGTCAGGTCCAGCTGCTGGTGTCTGCGCAACAACAGCAGCAGGGCCAGATCACGCAGACGCAGACCCAGGTGACCGAGGTGCGTGCCGCACAGGCGCAGGCACCTGCCGCGCCGGCGGTGCCGGCCGGCAAGCGGCCGATCCAGCTGACCAGCATCACACCCAATGCAGCGGCGGGGACGACGTTCCGCTACGGTGGTTTCATCAAGGCCGACTTCATGACCACCCGCACCTCCGACGGCGCATTGCCCGAAGGCGCGGTGGGGCGCTACCTGTACATCCCGACCCAGACGCCGGTCGGTGGCCAGGCCTCGAGCACCGACACCGACTTCCACGCCAAGTTCTCGCGCTTCAACCTGGGCGTGGACACGGTCACCGAAAACGGCGACAAGATCACCGGCTTCATCGAGCTGGATTTCTTCGGCAACGCGCTGGCCAACCAGGTCAACAATCTATACGGCGGCACCCTGCGCCACGCCTACGTGAGCTGGAACAACTGGCTGGCCGGCCAGACCTGGTCCAACTTCATCGATTCCACGATCCTGCCCGAGGCGGCCGACATCGTCGGGCCGACCGACGGCGCGCTGTTCAGCCGCCAGACCCAGATCCGCTACACCCGCGGCGCCTTCAGCGTGTCGGCGGAAAATCCCGAGACACTGACCACGCCCTACCAGGGCGGCAACACCATCCTGGCCTCCGACCACGGCGCGATGCCGGACCTGACCGCGCGCTACAACTGGAAGGGCACCTGGGGCACGTTCGGCCTGTCGGCGATCGCGCGCCAGTACCGCACGCGTAGCGCGCTCACCAACGACACCGACTTCGGCGGTGCGATCGCCGGCGGCGGCCGCTGGATCATCAACGCCAACAACGATCTGCGTTACCAGCTCAGCTACGGCGAGGGCCTGGGGCGCTATCTGGGCCTGGGCAACGGCTCGGATGTGGAGATCGACATCGACGGCAACATCCAGACCGTCAGCACGATCGCCGGCTGGGTGGCCTGGCGCCACGACTACAACGCCAAGCTGCGCAGCACCATCATGTATTCGCGCGTGAACTACGACCACGACATCGCCAACACCGGCGCGCTCGCGAGCAAGTCGCAGCAGAGCATCCGCGCCAACGTGTTCTATTCGCCGCTGCCCAAGGTCGATGTGGGCGCGGAGCTGATGTACGGCCGCCGCGAAGCCGAGAACGGCGACAGCGGCGACATTTCGCGCCTGCAATTCACCACCAAGTACAGCTTCTAGTTTTTGCCACTGGCGGCCCGCTCCACTGCGGTGGAGCGGGCAAGGCCACCGTCGTTTTACCAGCGCTCTACCAGGAGACAGACAATGACCGTCTCGAATGACGCACTGATCGCCAAGATCGATGCCAATCCGAAGTACCACGCACTCAAGCGCCAGCGCAACACGCTGGGCTGGACCCTCACCGTGCTGATGTTGCTGGCCTATTACGGCTACATCGGCCTGATCGCCTTCGACAAGGAATTCCTCGCCAAGCCGATGGGTGAAGGCGTGACCTCGATCGGCATCCCGATCGCGATCGGGGTGATGGTGTTCACCATCGCCATCACCGCCATCTACGTGCGCCGCGCCAACAACACCTACGACCAGCTGACCGCGCAGATCCTCGAGGACGCCCGCAAATGAGCAAGTATTCGCGTCTTCTCCTGATCCTGGCCGGGCTGCTGCCGGCCGGCATCGCGCTGGCCGCCGGCGGCGACATGGGCCAGGTCGACAAGCAACCCACCAACTGGGTGGCGATCGGCATGTTCGCCTTCTTCGTGCTGGGCACCTTGTGGATCACCAAGTGGGCGGCGGCCAAGACCAAGTCGGCCTCCGACTTCTACACCGCCGGCGGCGGCATCACCGGCTTCCAGAACGGCCTGGCGATCGCCGGCGACTTCATGTCGGCGGCCTCGTTCCTGGGTATCACCGCCGCGGTGATGGCCAACGGCTACGACGGCCTGATCTATGCGATCGGCTTTCTGGTCGGCTGGCCGATCCTGACCTTCCTGATGGCCGAACGGCTGCGCAACCTCGGCAAGTACACCTTCGCCGACGTGGCCGGCTATCGCTTCGCGCCGACTGCCATCCGCAGCTTTGCCGCGTCGGGCACGCTGGTGGTGGTGCTGTTCTACCTGATCGCACAGATGGTCGGCGCCGGCGCGTTGATCAAGCTGCTGTTCGGGCTGGACTACTGGGTGGCGGTGACCCTGGTCGGCGTGCTGATGATGGTCTACGTGCTGTTCGGCGGCATGACCGCCACCACCTGGGTGCAGATCATCAAGGCGGTGCTGCTGCTGACCGGCGTGACCTTCATGGCCGTGGCGATCATGTGGCACTTCAACTTCAGCTTCGAGGCGCTGTTTGCCGAGGGCGTGCGGGTGAAGACGGCGATCGCGGCCAACGGCGGTGCATCGCCCGAGGACGCGGCCAAGGCGGGCCTGTCGATCATGGGGCCGGGCGGTTTCGTGAAGGACCCGATCTCGGCGATCTCCTTCGGCATGGCGCTGATGTTCGGCACCGCCGGCCTGCCGCATATCCTGATGCGCTTCTTCACCGTTCCCGATGCCAAGCAGGCGCGCAAGTCGGTGCTGTGGGCCACCACCTGGATCGGCTACTTCTACATCCTGATCTTCATCATCGGCTTCGGTGCGATCGCCCTGGTGCTGACCAACCCGCAGTTCGCCGATGTCACCACCGGCACCATCCACGGCGGCAAGGGCGCGGCCAACATGGCGGCGGTGCTGGTCGGCAACGCGGTCGGCGGCAACGTGTTCATGGGCTTCATCTCGGCGGTGGCCTTCGCCACCATCCTGGCGGTGGTCGCAGGCCTGACCCTGTCCGGTGCCTCGGCGGTGTCGCATGACCTGTATGCCACGGTGATCAAGAAGGGCAACCCGGCGCCGGGTTCGGAGCTGAAGGTCTCGCGCGCCACCACCCTGGTGCTGGGCGTGATCGCGGTGCTGCTGGGCATCGTGTTCGAGAAGCAGAACGTGGCCTTCATGGTGTCGCTGGCATTCGCCATCGCCGCCTCGGCCAACTTCCCGGTGCTGATCCTGTCGTTGTTGTGGAAGAACTGCACCACCCGCGGTGCGGTGGTCGGTGGCTTCCTGGGCCTGATCTCCTCGCTGGTGCTGACGGTGCTGTCGCCGTCGGTGTGGGTGGACACGCTGGGCAATGCAGCCGGCTCGGCGCCGTTCCCGTACACCTCGCCGGCGCTGTTCTCGATGACCATTGGCTTTGTCGGCATCTGGCTGTTCTCGATCCTGGATCACAGCCCGCAGGCCGCCAACGAACGTGCCGCGTTCAAGGCGCAGCAGATCCGTGCCGAAACCGGCCTGGGTGCCAGCGGCGCGTCGGGTCACTGACGTACAGTCACTGAGCAGTCGCAGAACGCCGGCCTAGTGCCGGCGTTTTGCGTTTTGGCCAAGGCTGGCAGCGGGCAGCGCCTGTGTTGCCACGTCCCTACGATCGTCTTCTGACGCGAAAGGCGGGGGTATCGGTCGACCGCGCGCACCGCGCCGGTGCCGGCAGCGATCCAGCATCGTGACGACCTGTGCGCAACGCCCCGTCAGACCTCGGTGCGCTGGCGTCCGACGCGCTGCGCGCGCATGCACGACAGCGCTGCGTCCTCGCGTGGCATCGATGCGATCGCATCGTCCGCTTCGTTTTCCACGCAATGCCTGCGCGATCGCGAACAACCGCAACACCAGCGAAGAAATTAAGTCATCTAGGGTGACTAAATTGGCGCACAAGCCGAACGCTGATCACGCACGGCTTGGCCTCACCCCCGGTATCGACCGGCTGGCGAGTGCGCTGCAAGCGAGTCCGCCGATTGCGTCGACCTGTCGGCTCTCGTCCATCCCTTGCCCTTGCTGCACCTACGAACCGGGACACAGAGACCATGCCGACCACCCTCGTTCCACATCCCCTGGCCCGTGCCTGCCGCCTGCTCGGCGTGCTGGCCGTGCTGGCGGCCATGCCGCAACTTGCTGCGGCATCCTGTGGCAATACCGCCAACAAGATGGCGGAGATCCTCAACGACAAGTTCACCGCCGATACCCTGGTGCTGGCCCACCGCGGCCTGTGGGGCAAATACTCGGGCGATCCAGCGATTCCGGAAAACTCCAGCCGCGCCGTGCTCAATGCCGACGTGCAGTGCATGGACGGCGTCGAGCTGGACGTCAAGGTGACCCAGGACGGCATGCCGGTGCTGAGCCACGACTTCAATCTTGGGCGCACCACCGACGTGTACACCGTCGTCGGGGGTGCCAAGTACAACCCGAGAACCAACCAGGGCGCCAACCCGCTGGTCAGCAGCCTGTCGTTGGCCAACATCAAGCGACTGCACCTGCTCACGCCGGACCGTGGCACCGTCACCGGGTGGGAGATGTACAGCCTGGACGAGTTGTTTGCGTACTGGAAGCGCAACAACATGCAGCTGCCGCTGATCTTCGACGTCAAGTCGGCCGATGGCGTGCGCGCGGTACACACCGCTGCCCTGAAGGCGTTTCCCGATCATCCCGAGCAGGTCGTGGCGATGAAGGTCAACGCCACGTTGTTCCCGCACCCTGCCGCCTTTGTCGGCAACTCCCGGTATGTGCATGCCATCCCGGTCTACACCACCAACATGCTGGCGAAGATCGATGTGCCGGCCAGTCGCGTCGAATGGCAGCGCTATGCCCACACGCTGGAAATCAACGTCAAGCAGGACGATGGCCTGTTGCAGGGCCAGAAGAACGCAGCGCGTGCCGAGGGCAAGCGCATTGCCATCTTTCAGGCCATTCCCGATGGCCCGGGTGCCGGCGAGTTCATCAGCAACAACGGTTCGTGCTGCTACCGATTGTCGCAACTGTATTCCTCGTACCAGGGCAAATCCGATACCGCAGACCACCGCGGCGACATCGGTTTCCTGATGTCGCAGCGGTTCGGGCTGATTACCACCGACGACCCGAAGTCGACCATGCGCACGCTGAAGATCAACGGGCGGCGCATTTCGCATTACGCCCCGTAACGCCTTGACGGCATCCGGTGCGGCCGAGGTTGCCGCACCGGATGGCTGGCAAGCGTCAATCGCCGCTGTTTCGGAGGGAGATGTCATGTCCAGGTCATTCAACGTTTCTGTGGGTCCTGCACGCGCGAGGCGCTGCGTCTTGCTGCTGCTCGCTGCCTGCATGACCACGCAGGCTGCCATTGCGTCGCCGGCAGACGCAGATGCGGGCAAAGAGGCTGCGCCAGCGGAACAGGCACGCCGCGACAATGCGGACAGCGCCGCTGCGTCCATCGAACGCGCGGTCCTGGCCGAACACGCAAGGCGCCAAGGCCTTGCCGATGATCCGCAAACCGCGGCCCTGCTGCGCGAGGCTGCCGACACCGTGCTTGCGCAGGCCGAGCGCGACCACCTGCTGCAGAGCGTGACGGTGTCGCAGGCCGCTATCGCACGGCGTTTTGCCGAACGGCCGGGCGACTTCGACGAATTCCGGCTCAGCCATGTCTTCATCGCCGAACAGCCCGAGTCGGCGCCGCGGCGCAGTCATCCATTGAGTCAGGCGCAGGCCCTGGAGCGTGCGCAGATGCTGCGCCGTCGTATCGCGCGTGGAGGCGATTTCGCCCGACTGGCCGCCGAGGAATCCGACGATGGTGCCACTGCCGCCGACGGGGGGCAGCTGTCGTCGATGTTCGGCCTGTACCTGGACACCCCTTTCGCGGCGCCGGTGCGTGCGCTGGCGGTGGGCGACGTGTCCGGCCCCGTGCGCGGTCCCGGCGGCTATCACCTGATCCGCCTGGAGGAAAAGCACACCGCCACCCTCGACACCGTGGGCGGGATGATCGAAGCGCAGCTGCGCGAAGAACTGCGCGATCGCGCCATCGCCCAGCTGGTGCGGGACCGTTCTGCGCAAGCGGCGGGTCTGGCGTCCTCGGAGCAGGGCCAGCGCAGCGCCGAGGCGGATGCACCGCGGATCCGGCAATGAGAGGGACCGGCGCGCCGTTCCGATGGCTGCTCCTCGTGGCGCAGGCGCTGGCCTTGTCAGCCTGTGGTACCGGAGCGCGGCAGGACTTCCAGGCCGAAGCGACGCTGCAGGCCAGCGCTGCAGGAACGGGGCGCAGCAGCGCCGCTGCCGCGCCGGGCGCGCTTGCCGCGGCGTCGTATGCGCGCGCGCAGGCCTATCGCCGCTGCGCCATGCTTGCCGAAGCGCCGCCGGCGCCGTCCGTTGGCGATGCGGACCCGGCGGAGCCTGGCGCGCGCGCGGCGGTGTCGCAACGCGCACGCGACCATGCTGCCCGGCTGAAGGCGTGCCAGCACGTGGGCGAAGGCGAGTACGCGCAGGTGGACCAACTGCTGCGTCAGGCTGCCGCCGGCGGCAATACCGACGCGCAGCTGGAATTGCTGCGTCGACGCGCCGGCCTGCTGCTGGAGCGCCAACCCGCGATCGCCGAAGACGGCAGCCCGCAACCGCTCTCCCGGTCCGATCGTGCCGAGGCCGAGCAGGTGCTGGCCGACCTGGAGACGATGGCGATGCAGGGCAACCGGGCGGCGATGCCGGTGCTGGATCAGTTCGTGTCCTCGCCGCTGCTGGCGAGCGCCGAGCCGCTGTACGGCGATGCCTGGCGACTGGTGGCCCAGCAGCCGTTCGGACATCCGTTGCCGCCTGCCGCCCCGCTGCGCGGCGAGGAGATGTTCGAGGAGATGGATGCCGCCACCGAGCAGCAGGTGGTGATGCTTGCACGGGAGCTGCATGCCAGCTGCTGCGCGCGCTGACGCAGCCTCCGCGCCGGGCAGGCTGCCGTAGCGCCAGCGGCAGGGCGAAGCGCACGGCGTGCACGGCAGGCGGCGTCGCTGCCGGCGCGCGCACTAACGGAAGTAGCGCGCCTTCAGCGGCAGCGTGGCTGCCCCGATCGCGCAGGCGTCGGCCGGTGCCTCGGCCGGCAGCAGCACCGGCATCGGCCTGGCCTGGCCGCGGCGCGGCAGGTTGTCGATCTGCACGGCGGCGATCAGGCGCCGGGCCAGGTCGGCCGGCAGGCGGCCGCCGAACACGATCGCTTCCGGGTCGCACACCGCAGTGATCGCCGAGACGATCAACGACACCCCCGGCGCACTGCGCGCGATCCAGCGTTCGATCGCCGGCCAGCGCGGGTCGTAGGCGGCCAGCAGGCTGCGTACATCGGCAAACACCACGCCGTCGGCGGCCAGCAGTTCGCGCAGCAATTCCAGCGTGGCGCGTTCGAGCTTCTGCGCCGGCAGCATGCCGGCGAATTCACCGGCATTGCCGCGCGCACCGCGCATGACCTGGCCGTCGATGACCAGGCCACCACCGAACCCGTAGCTGAGATAGAGATAGGCAAAATCGCGGTGGCGACGGCCCACGCCCAGCATCGCTTCGCCGGCGGCGGCCACGCTGCCGTCGTTGTCCATCCACACCGGCTGCGCGCAGGCCTGCGCCAGCCAGGGCGCCAACGCGAACTCGCCAAGCGCGCGCAGCGGTTCGGGCGGATTGATGCGCCCGTCCTCCCCGGTGAAAAACCCGCTCATCGCCAGCCCGATGCCCAGCCGCGGCCCCGCCGCGTGCTCCAGGCCTGCCAGCAGCGCCGCATCGCCGGCCTGCAGCTGCAGCAACACCGCATCCGCACTGCGTGCGTCCAGCGGCAGCTCGCTGACCGCCAGCACCTGGCCGGTGAAATCCACCAGCGCCAGGGTCAGCGCATCGGTGGCGATGGACACGCCCAGGGTGTGGCCGTGCGCCGGATTCAACGACACCGCCACCCCCGGCTTGCCGCGCCCGGCACGTGCCACGCCGCTGCCCATGTGGACCATGCCGCGCGCCTGCAGGCCTTCGATCAGGCGCACCGCCGTCTGCACGGTCAGCCCGGTGCCGCGGCTGAGGTCGGCGCGGGTGAGCACGCCGGCCAGGCGCAGGCGGTCGAGCATGTCGCGCTCATTGCGGCTCAGGACGGGGAAATGCGGCGAATGCGGCGGCAATGCGACAGCAGCAGTGGACGGCATGGCGAGCGGTGGCACGGGGGACGCGCCAGTCTACCCGCTTCGGCTGAAATAATTAATTCACAGTAAGTTATTAAATTGGCGGCCTCTGCCGTCTGCGGTCATCCCATGTCACGTTTGCGTACCCGCCCATGTCCCCGCCTCGGCCTGCTGGCCCTGTGCATGAACGCCAGCCTGGGCGTCCATGCCGCTGCGCCGGCCAGCGACACCACCCCGGTGCAGCTGGACGCGGTGCAGGTCTCCGGCCAGCACCTGTCGATCCGCCAGGCGATCGGCGCCAAGCGCGAGGCCGCCGTGGTGTCCGACGGCGTGGCCGCCGACGATATCGGCTCGATCCCCGACTTCGGCCTGGGCGAGGCCCTGCAGCGGGTGCCGGGCGTGTCGATGGTGGTCAACAACGGCCGCGGCGAGGCGCAGTTCATGAGCCTGCGCGGCTTCAACCCCGACTACAACAACGTGCTGATCGACGGGGTGGCGCTGCCGTCCACCGAAACCAGCCGGCGCGTGCAATCGCTGGACGTGATTCCCGCCTCGCTGGCGCAGCAGGTGGACATCTACAAGAGCTTCAACGCCGACATGGACAGCAATGCCATCGGCGGCATCGCCGCGCTGCGCACACGCAGCGCCTTCGATCACGACGGCCGCTTTGCCACCGTGCGCGCCAACCTGGCCGACTGGGAAAACCGCCGGCAGCTGCAGGGCAGCACCCCATCGGGCCAGGTGCAGGGCAGTTTCAGCGACACCTTCGGGCCGGATCAGCGCTTCGGCGTGGTGCTGTCTGCCGATTACTTCCGGCGCGATTCGGCGTCGTTGAATACCGCCATCGACAGCTACAGCTATTACGCCAACGGTGTGCGACAGACCCTCACGCCCGGTCTGGATCCGGACGGCCTGGCGATCGCACCGGACCGCTTCCGCCCGCTCAGCTACGACAACCTGCGCCAGCGCCGCAGCGTGTTCGGCAAGCTCGAATACGACGACGGCCAGGACGTGAGGCTGGCCTTCAGCGCCGGCACCTTCGAGCACGGCAACGACGAGCAGCGGCGCTCGCAGTGGATCAACCGCGTCGGCAATGCCACGATCACCGACGCCGGCAACGGCCGCTACGCGCAGGGCAGCGCGCAGGTGGATGCCAACCATTTCGACCAGACCCGCACGCTGCGCTACGCGCAACTGGGCGGCAGCTTCCGGCTCAATCCGGAAGGTCGTGTAGACGCATTGCTCAACCGCGCCACCGGCAAGTACCGGCAGGACACCCGCGAGGACGTGTTCAGCGCCGCCGCTTCCCCGCGGCTGGGCTTTGCGTATGCGCTCGGCGACGACACGCGCCCGCGCATCGCCCCGGTCGACCCGGGGTACTACGGCAATGCGGCCAACTACACCCAGCAGTATTTCTTGACCCGCGTGGAAAAGAGCAGCACCGACACGACGACGTTCAAGCTGGACTACAGCCAGAACGCCGATGCCGATGCGCGCGGCTGGGGCTTTCGTGGCGGCCTGCAGTACCGCGACCTGCAGCAGCGCTACAACCTGGATGAAGTCCGCCGCAATCCGGCCGGCCGCGTGAGCCTGGCGACGATCGGCACCGACGATGCGCGCATCTGCCCCTACGCCGAAGTCGGCTGCCTGTTGTTGATCGACCCGGCCCGGGTCGCCGCCTTCGCTGCCGCCTCGCCAGGCGCCTACGTGCCGGCCAGCACCAATGCCCGCAACAGCGCGATCAGCGATTTCGGCATCGACGAGCGCAGTGGCGCCGCCTATGTCATGGGCACCTGGCATGGCGAGCGCACGCTGGCCACGGTCGGCCTGCGCAACGAATACCTGCAGCGCGCCGTACGTAGCGCGGTGCCGCAGCCCTTGAACAGCACCAGCAACTACGTGCAGCAATCGGCCGACAGCGACCGCCGCTTCCTGCTGCCTTCGGCGAACCTGGCCTGGGACATCACCCCGGCAGTGAAACTGCGCGTGGCCGGCAGCCGCACCATCGGTCTGCCCACCTACGCCGACATCGGCCAGAACAGCAGCCCGGTGGTCGATGCCACCGGCCTGACCATCAATCGCAGCATCGCCAACCCGCTGCTAAGCCCCCGTCGCGCCGACAACCTGGACCTGTCGCTGGAATGGTACCCGGACCGCGATTCACAGCTGTCGCTGGCACTGTTCCACAAGCGCATCGGCGATGAAATCGTGCGCCTGACCAGCACCGACACCCAGCGCGACCCCGGCGGCCTGGTCGGCAGCTATCAGGTCACCACCACCCAGGCGATCAATACCGGCGATGCGCAGGTGCAGGGCATCGAATTGACCGCCATCGACACACGCTTCGATTTCCTGCCCGGCGCCTGGTCCAACCTGGGCGCGATGTTCAACGCGACCCTGCTCGACCCGCGTACCGCCGATGTGCAGATGGCCGACGGCACGCGCCGCGCGCTGCCCGGCCTGATGGAATCGCCCAGGCGCAGCGCCAATGCCTCGCTGCTGTACGACATCGGCCGGTTCAGTGCGCGCGTCAGCGCCAACTACACCGGCCAGCAGCTGCTTTCGGCCGCCACCGACAACCGCGTCAACGACCGCTATTACGACCCGATCACCAGTTACGACGCGCAGCTGGCCTGGAACTTCAGCAAGCAACTGCGCCTGACCGTGCAGGGCCGCAATCTCGCCAACGCGCGGCTGACGCGGGTGATCGGTGCCGACCGACAACTGATGCGCGAGCAGCTCGACAACGGCCGCGCCTATTACCTGGGAGTGGACTATGCGTTCTGATCGCCGCGGCGCATCGGCGCCATTGCTGGCAGTGCTGGCAGTGCTGGCAACACTGGCCGGCAGCGCCAGTGCCGACGATGCCGCAACTCCATCGGCAGCCACGCCCTTCGTGCCGATGGAGACCCTCGTCAGCGGCGACTGCTGGGGCCAATGGCCGGACGATGTGCTGGCGGCGGCGAGCCGCTGCAAACCGGCCGAACACAATCGCATCGCCTTGCAGGTACCAGACGATGCCGATGGCCCGGCACGCGTCGGCATCGATGCCAGTGCCTGCCGCGGCGCGCGCTGCGCCGGCCTGGCGCAGGTGCTGCAGGCCGCGCCCACCCAACGGCTGCTGCTGCGCACGCCACCTGCACGCATCGACGCAGTGCTGGCCGCCTTGGATCAGGCCCATGCACGCGAACGCGTCAGCATCGAACCGCTGGTGCAGCCGGTGCCGGCGCCTGGCGCGCCGATCACGCTGGCGCCGGGCATCCGCTACTGGCGGCAGGCCATGCGCGCACCGCAACCGGTGATGCTGCATATCGCCGAGATCGATCTTGCCACCCCCGGGCTGCAACTGGTCGGCACCCCTGGCGAGCGCAGCGGGGGCGGCGAGTTCCTGGCCAAGCCGACCACCGCGTTCGTGCGCGACCGCGGCCTGGCGCTGGCGATCAATGCCGATTACTTCCTGCCGTTCGAGGGCGGGCAGTTGTTCGACAAGGCGTTCGTGCCGGCGGCAGGGCAGGGCGTCACTGCCGAAGGCCTGGCGATCGAGGCGGGGCATCTGGATTCGGCCGCCGCCACCAGCGATGCACGCGTCAACGCGGCGTTGTGCGTGAGCGCGCGCAATGCGGTCAGCATCGTGCATGGCAGCTGCCCGCCGGGCACCCGCCTGGGGGTGGGGGCCGGCCCGCTGCTGCTGCGCGACGGCAAGCGCCAGCGGCGCGAGGCCAGCCGCGCCGAGTACTACGACGGCCCCGAGCCGCGCAGCGCGCTGGGACTGGATCGCGCGCGCAGGACGCTGTGGATGGTGGTCGCCGACGGCCGCCAGCCGGGCTATAGCGCCGGCATCACCCTGGACGCGCTGACCACGGTGCTGCAGCAGCTTGGCGCCACGTCCGCCATCAACCTGGACGGCGGCGGCTCCAGCACCCTGGCCGCGCGGGTGGATGGGCGCGTGCGCGCACTCAATCGCCCCATCCACACCGGCATCCCGGGGCGCGAACGCCCGGTTGCCAACCAGCTCGGGGTACGCATCGCGCCACGGCCCTGAGCGCACGCGGGCGGCGCGGTACCATTGGCGGTTTGAACCACGGTCCGCGCCATGAAGATTGCCTCCTGGAACGTCAACTCGCTCAACGTGCGCCTGCCGCACCTGCAACAGTGGCTGGCGGACTTCGCGCCGGACGTCGTGGGCATCCAGGAAACCAAGCTGGAAGACCACAAATTCCCGGATGCGGCCCTGGCCGCGCTGGGCTACCGCAGCGTGTTCTGCGGGCAGAAGACCTACAACGGCGTGGCGATCCTGTCGCGCTCGCCGGCGCTGGAGGTGCAGATGGGCATCCCCGGCTTCGATGATGTGCAGCAGCGTGTGATCGCCGCCACCGTCGATGGCGTGCGCATCATCAATCTGTATGTGGTCAACGGCCAGGACGTGGGCACCGACAAGTACGCCTACAAACTGCGCTGGCTTGAGGCGGTGCACGACTGGATCGCGCAGGAACTGCAACGCCACCCGCAGCTGGTGGTGCTGGGCGACTTCAACATCGCCCCGGACGCGCGCGACGTCTACGCGCCGGAAGTGTGGAGCGACAACCACATCCTCACCTCCACCGCCGAGCGCGGCGCCCTCAACAAGCTGCTGGCGCTGGGCCTGCACGATGCGTTTCGCCAGCATCACGACGATGCCGGCCATTTCAGCTGGTGGGATTACCGCCAGGCCGCCTACCGCCGCAACCTGGGGCTGCGCATCGACCTGACCCTGGTGTCGGATGCGTTGCGCGCCCGCGCGGTGGAAGCGGGCATCGATCGCGAACCACGCACCTGGGAGCGTCCCAGCGACCACGCGCCGGCCTGGGTGCGGCTTGCCGAGGCCAGCGCATGAGCGAGCGGCATCTGCGGCGTAGCACGCACAAGGTTGGCGAGGTCACGCTCGGGCCGGTGCACCGGCTGAGCTGTCACTGTGGCGCGGTGCAGATCGATCTGGACCTGCCGCACGGGCTGCTCGATCCGCGCCGTTGCGATTGTTCGATGTGCCGCCGCCGCGGCGCCATCGTCGCCTCGGTCACGCTCGATGGCCTGCATGTGTTGCAGGGCGAAGACGTGCTGCGGCTGTATCAGTTCAACACGCATACCGCGGCGCATTATTTCTGCGGCGTGTGCGGTATCTATACGCATCACCGGCGGCGCTCCAACCCCAACGAATACGGCTATAACGTCGGCTGCCTGGAAGGCGTCAACCCGTATGCGCTGAACATCGCCGTGCCGGTGGAGGACGGGGTTCACCATCCGGCTGATCGGGTTGCGGTCGATGGCTGAAACGGCAACGCCCGGGCAAGCCCGGGCGTTGGGTTCTGCAGCGTTGCGTGTACGTTGTTTAACGCACGCGGCCACGTGTAAACAGGTTGACGATTGCCAGCAGGATCACCGCACCGACCAGCGACCACACGAAGGTCCACAGGGTGATGGCCTGATTGATGCCGCCACCGAACAGGAAACCGGCAATCAGCGCGCCGACGATGCCGACCACGATATTGAGGATGATGCCTTGCTGCGCATCGCGACGCATGATGATGCTGGCCAGCCAACCCACGATGCCGCCGACGATCAACCAGATGATGATGCCCATGTTGCCGAACTCCTCATTCGATTGCACCGGAAGTAGTGCATGGGCGCCATTCAACGCAGACAGGCGTGAAGTGACTGTCGAGCGCGATCACACGCCGATGCGGGCGTTGTGCTTGGTGCATGCAGCGTGACAGCGTACGCGAGCTGGCACATCGGACCGGTGCAACTGTGGCTGCGTCCGCACCGGCATGGCGAGCGCGGCGAGCCACAGGCGCGCGAGTTGCTGGGCCAGGCGCTGGCGTTGGAACCTGCCCGGGTACCGCTGCTGCGTGACGCGCGCGGGCGCCCGTCGCTGCAACCGGCCTTGCCCGATTGGGACGCCGGCTGGAGCCATAGTGCCGATTATCTGTTGGTCGGCCTGGGCAACCGCGTGCGGCTGGGCGTGGACCTGGAACGCATCCGCGCGCGCCCGCGGCTGCTGGAGATCGCGCAGCGATTCTTCCATGCCGACGAAATCGCACTGCTGGCCGGGCTGGAGCCGGACGCGCAGCAGGCGCTGTTTTTCCGCCTGTGGTGCGCCAAGGAAGCGCTGCTCAAGGCGTACGGGCATGGTCTGTCGTTCGGCCTGCATCGGCTCGCCTACGCGGTGGCACCCGACGGCGCATTGCAGTTGCAATGGTGCGACCCGGCGCTGGGCCAGGCCGCACACTGGCGGCTGCACGAGTGGTGGGCGGCCCCCGACTGCCGCGCCGCACTGGCGTTCCATCCATTGCCGGCCGACTAGGCGCGGCGATCAACGCACTGCATCTTTGCACCGCAGCGCCAGCGCGTTGTCTTGATCGGGCTGCAGCACGTGCAGGCCGTGGATCTGTGCCGTGGCGGCCCGACCACTGTCTCAGGCAGGTTCCGGCCACGCCGCGGCATGCGGCAGGATCGGCTGACGGAACTGCGCCACCCCGTCCAGATCGCGCAAGGTCACCGTCAGCACGCCGGTGCGTGCATCGATCTCCACTTCGCCAAAGAATTGAAATCCTGCCAGCGGCGACAGGTTCGGCGCCGGCGGGGCTTTCTGGAAGATCACTGTCGGCCCGAACGTGGCATCGAGGGCATTCGGGCCGAAGCTGCCCGCATTGAGCGGGCCGGCCACGAATTCCCAGAACGGCTCGAACTGCTGGAACGCCGCGCGGTCCGGGTGGTAGTAATGCGCCGCGCAATAATGCACATCGGCGGTCAGCCACAGCGTGTTGCGAATGCGCGCTGTGCTGATGAAACGCAGCAGCGTGGCGATCTCCTGTTCGCGCCCACGCGGCACGCCCGGATCGCCGTTGGCGATCGCCTCCCAGCGCGCGCGGCCCGCTGCGTCCTGCCCATCGGGGACCTGCAGGCCGATCGGCATGTCGGCGGCGATCACCTTCCATTGCGCGCGTGAACCGGCCAGTTCGCGCTGCAGCCAGGCCAGTTGCTGCGTACCGAGAAATGCCGCGTCCGCGCCCGGCTGCGGTTGCAGGTTGTCGCTGTTGGCGCCGCGATAGCTGCGCATGTCCAGCACGAACACATCCAGCAGCGGGCCGTAACCGATCTTGCGGTAGATGCGACCGTCGCCATCGGCACGCACGCCGCGCATCGGGGCGTATTCCAGGAATGCCTGGCGCGCACGACCGGCCAGCACCCCGATATCGCGCACCTGATAGCGCGCGTCCAGCTGCTTGCCGGGCGACCAGTTGTTGGTGGTTTCGTGATCGTCCCATTGCCAGAGTTGTGCGACCTCGGCATTGAAGCGGCGCACATGCTCATCGAGCAGGTTGTAGCGGTAATTGCCGCGGAATTCGTCCAGCGTTTCGGCAACCTTGCTCTTGGCCGCGGTGGTGAGGTTGCGCCAGCGCCTGCCTTCTTCGACGACCAGCTCGGCCGGGACGGGGCCGTCGGCATAGATGGTGTCGCCGCTGTGCAGGAAGAAGTCCGGGTTGCGCTCGCGCATCGCGCTGTAGATGCGCATGCCGCCGATGTCCGGATTGATGCCGAAGCCCTGGCCGACGGTGTCGCCGCTCCAGACAAAGCGCACATCGCCACGCGCCTGCGGCGCACTGCGCAGATGGCCATGCACCGGCGCGCTCAAGGTGCCGTTGTCGGCATCTTCGAAACGCACCCGGTAGAAGATGTCCTGATCGCGCGGCAACGCGCCCAGATCCACCCGTGCAGTGAAATCGTGCGCCGGCAAGGCCACCGGCCCATCCACACGACGCGCCTGCCGCAGGCTCGGGCGCGTATCCCATTCCACCCGTAGCCGCGCCGGCCGGTCGCAGCGGCTCCACAGCATGGCCCGGCCATCCACGACATCGCCGCTCTGCACCCCATCGGTGATCAGCGGCCGCCCGGACGGCGCAGCCAGGCTGCGCGTGGACCAAGCGGCAGTGGCCGGCAGCAACAAACCGGCACCCAAACCTTGCAACACGCGGCGGCGGGCGGGATCGGCGGTGGGCATGGCATCCTCGATGCGTCTGGCAGCGGGCATCCAGATATAGCGCCGCCGTCTTACCGGGGCGTGTCCATGGCGCTGCATGACGCAGCAGGCCAGGCGGCGAGAGGCCGTCACCTCGTTGCGCAGCACGCAGGTGATGGGGTGCGTGGCGAGGGCGTGGAATGGCGGTTCACGCGTGCTGCCGCTGTCGTGGAAGCTCGGCGCAGGGCTGCCGTGGCGGATGGGGGGCGCATGCCGTTGCCATGCTCCGCAGCACACCGCAGGCTCATGCCTCCACTGCGCCGGCCTTGCCGTCTTCGACCACGAAGCGTTTCAACGTCGAGACCGTTGCATCGCGGTCGCGGCGGTCGGAGATGCCTTGCAGGCGGGTTTCCATCCGCCCCGGGGTCAGCGTCACCGAGACATAGCCGCGGGTTTCGCCTTCGGCGTAGTGCACATGCGGATTGAGCGCCATGGTGGCGTGCAGTTCGGCGTTGCTCTGGCCGTCGGAGGTGATCGAGGTGCCGACGAATTCGGTGGCCAGCGTCGCCGAGTCCGGGTCGGCCGGATCTTTCTTCAGGTCGTTCACCCAGTACGAGTGGATGTCGCCGCCCCAGAACACCGGATTGCGCAGCCGGGTCTTGGCGATTGCGTCGAGCATGCGGGTGCGCGTGGCGGGGTAGCCGTCCCAGCCGTCGGTCCAGTGGCCGAATACGCCGTCGCGGCCATGCTGGTTCAGCGGTGCCACCAGCAGATCCTGCGCGATCACGTTCCAGCGCGCCGGCGATCGTGCGAAGGCGCCATGCAGCCAGCGCTCCTGTTCCCAGCCCAGCATGCTGCGGCGTGGGTCGGTGCGTTCGCGGCAGCTGGCGTCCACCACGTGGCCGCCGCGCCAGCCGTTGGCCCGCGGGCAGGGTTGTTCGCTGCGGTACTGGCGCCCATCGAGCACGTAGAAGCGCGCCAGCTGGCCGTAGTCCAGCGCCCGGTAGATGCGCATGTTGGCGCCATGCGGGCGGCTGGCTGCGCGCAGCGGGAAGTGTTCGTAAAAGGCACGGTAGGCGGCCGCGCGTCGGGCCAGGAAGCTGTCGACCGCAATCGAAGGGTCCTGCGACCAGCGATTGGCGTAATCGTTCTGCACCTCGTGGTCGTCCCAGGTCGCCACGCAGGCGCTGCCGGCGTGCAGCGCCTGCAGGTCGGGGTCGGTGCGGTACAGCGCGTAGCGGTTGCGGTAGCCGGCCAGATCCAGGCACTCGCCGCTGCCGTGCGGGCGCACGATCTTCTTCGCCGCCTCGCCGCGGTTGCTGTATTCGTAGATGTAATCGCCGAGGAAGAACACCAGGTCCGGCTGTTCGGCGGCCAGGTGGCGGTAGGCGCTGAAATAGCCCTGCTCCCAGTGCGAACACGACACAAAGCCCAGTCGCGCCGCATCCGGCAACTGGTGCGGCGCCGGCAAGGTGCGCGCGCTGCCGACGGGGCTACGCGCGCCCAGCGCCTGGAAGCAGTACCAGTACGGGCGATCGGCGGCCAGGCCGGCCAGCTCCACATGCACCGCGTGGCCCCAGGCCGGGCTGGCGACGGTCTGCCCCTGGCGCACGATGCGGCGCATGCCCGGGTCGCTGGCCACCTGCCAGCGCACCTGCACCGGGGCGCTCAATCCACCGCGTCCATCCGGCTCCAGCGGGCGCGGCGCCAGCCGGGTCCAGATGACGAAGCCGTCGGCCAGCGGGTCGCCCGCGGCCACGCCCAGGGTGAACGGGTCCGGGCTGCCGCCGGCACGTGCGAACGGGCTGAGCAGTCCGGCGGCCGCCAGCCCGGCGCCAGCGATAAGAAGACGGCGCCGGCCGTGATCCACGGCGGCAGGGGCGTCGCCGGGGCCGGGCAGGGACGATGCGGAGGATGGGGCGATCAAGGACATGGACACAACACGCAATCAGGCGGACGCGACCATGGTGCGACGGGCGGATGTCCGTTCGATGGCAGCGGCACTGCCGTGGCTGACGGCGGCTCGTGCGCCCATATCGACCATCGACCATCGACAGATGGCGGATGGCGGATGGCGGACGGCAGATGACGGGCACGGGGTGTGCCACCGCGGTGGTTGATCCTGCCCACCGCGATGCGCATGCGCCGGTGCAGCCGCCGCTGGCGTGGCTGCAGGCCCTGCGGCATCGCCAGACCTGGACATGTGTGCTGGGCAGGTTCAAGTACGCCAGCTTCCTGCCCACGCGCCGCGTATCGCCACCATGCGCGGTACGCGTGCACCTGCACGCCGGCCAGCTGCGATAATCGCGGCATGAACGATGCCGCACTTGCCCCCGATGTAGCCGCCGCACTGGCGCATGGCCTGCAGGCCCAATCCCTGGATGCGGACTTTGCCGCGCCGTTGTTGCGCTATCTGACGCTGCTGGTGCGTTGGAACAAGACCTACAACCTCACCGCCGTGCGCGACCCGCGCGAGATGGTCACCCGCCATCTGCTCGATTCGCTGGCCATGCAGCCCTACATCGCCAGCGGCACCTTGGCCGACCTGGGCACCGGCCCCGGCCTGCCCGGCATCCCGCTGGCGATCACCCGCCCGCAGCTGCAGGTCACCCTGGTGGAAAGCAACGGCAAGAAGGCGCGCTTCATGCGCGAGGCGCTGCGCCAGCTGGCGCTGGGCAACGCACGCGTGGCCGAGTCGCGCGCCGAAGCGCTGGACGAACCGGCCGCTTACGACCACCTCACCGCGCGGGCACTGGATACGCTGGCCGGCATCATTGAGGTCGGCGGTCACCTGCTGCGCCCGGGCGGCAGCCTGCTGGCGATGAAGGGCATCTATCCGCACGACGAGATCGCCGCGCTGCCCCCCGGCTGGACGCTGGCCGAGGTGCATCCGCTGCAGGTGCCCGGCCTGGAGGGCGAGCGGCATCTGGTGGTGGTGCGCAAGGCAGGCTGAAACGGCCGGCCCGTCCGGCCGCGTGCATTCACTCCCCACTCCCCACTCCCCGCGCTGGGACTTCCGGCCCATGGCAGCTGCCGCCCGGGCTGCCATGATCGAACGTTCGATCCGAACGCAGGCCGCCCGCACGTGACATCTCCTCTCGCCGCCGCACTTTCGCTCGCCCTGCTGGGCGCAAGCTTCGCCGCCACCTCGGCGCAGGCCGCCGCACCGGCACCAGTGGCGCCCGCCACGCTGACCACCGAGCGCCCCGCCGATGCGCGCTTCCGCGCCATCTACGAAAAAGAGTGGCGCTGGCGCCAGGCCGAGACCGGCCAGGCCGACGAAGACAGCGACACCACCGGCGACAACACCCATCTGCCCGATGTCGGCCCGGCCGCGCAGCAGGCGCGCCTGGCGGTATGGGACGGCGTGCTCAAGCAGCTCGACGGCATCGACCCGAAACAGCTCTCGCCCAGCAACCAGGTCAACTACGCCATCTACCGCCCGCAGGTGGAAAACCTCGCCGCCGAAGTGCGCCTGCGCCTGTACGAGATGCCGTTCAACTCGGACAGCTCATTCTGGTCCAACCTGGGCTTCATGGCGCAGCGGCCGATGAAGACTGCCGCCGAGTACCGCGCCTATATCGCGCGCCTGAACGATGTGCCGCGCTACTTCGACCAGCAGACCGCCAACATGCGCGCCGGCCTGGCGCGCGGGTTCAGCGTGCCGCGCGCGGTGCTGGATGGCCGCGACGTTTCCATCGCCACCGTGGCCGAGGTCAAGGATCCCACCGCATCCAGCTTCTACGCCCCGTTCAAGCAGCTGCCGGCGCAGATCCCCGCCGCCGAACAGGCGCAGTTGCGCGAGCAGGCCAAGGCCGCGCTCAGCACGGCGGTACTGCCGGCCTACGCCAAGCTGCTGGGCTTTTTCCGCAACGAGTACATGCCCAAGGCGCGCACCACGCTGGCGGCCGAAGCGCTGCCCGACGGCAAGGCGTTCTATCGCCAACAGATCCGCGAATACACCACGCTGGAACTGACCCCGGAGCAGATCCACCAGATCGGCCTGGACGAGGTGGCGCGCATCCAGGCGCAGATGGACGCGATCATCCGGCAGGTCGGCTTCAAGGGCAGCTTTGCGCAGTTCCTGAGCTTCCTGCGCACCGACCCGCAGTTCTACGCCAAGACCCCGCAGGAGCTGCTCGATCGCGCCGCGTGGATCTCCAAGCGCGTGGACGGGCAGGTCGGCAGGTTCATCGGCACGCTGCCGCGCGGGCGCTTCACCATCAAGCCGGTGCCGGACGATATCGCCCCGTTCTGGACCGCCGGCCGCGGCGGTGCCACCACCTACTGGGTGAACACCTACAACCTGCCGTCGCGGCCGTTGTACAACCTGCCGGCGCTGACCCTGCACGAATCCTCGCCGGGGCATTCGCTGCAGGGCTCGCTGGCGCTGGAGCAGGGCGACCAGCCGGCGTTCCGCCGCGAAAACTACATCTCCGCCTACGGCGAAGGCTGGGCGCTGTACACCGAAAAGCTCGGCCAGGAGATGGGCATCTACGAGACCCCTTACGAGGAATTCGGCCGGCTCACCTACGAAATGTGGCGTGCCTGCCGGTTGGTGATCGACACCGGCGTGCACCACGACGGCTGGAGCCGCGAGCAGGCGCTGGCCTACCTGCGCGACCGCACCGCGCTGAGCGAGCACGAGGTCACCACCGAGGTGGACCGCTACATCTCCTGGCCCGGCCAGGCGCTGAGCTACAAGCTGGGCGAGATCAGCATCGTCAAGCTGCGTGCCGAGGCCGAACAGGAACTGGGCGACCGCTTCGACATCAAGGCCTTCCACGACGCGGTGCTGAAGCAGGGTTCGGTCACCTTGCCGGTGCTGGAACAGCAGGTGCGTGCGTTTATCGCCGAGAGCAAGTCACGCCCGGACGCCGCCAGGCCAAACGCCGCCGCCCCCTGATCCGGCACAACGGTCTGCTCCACGTAGGAGCGGACCCGGCCGCGACGCCCGTCCCGACCCTGGCACCGCCGCGGCCTGGAACATCCAGGTGACCGCTGCCGGCGACCGGCCATCCACACGCTGTGTGCGTGCAGCCGGCATCCCGGCGTGATGCCATTGGTCCGACCCCGACCCCGACCCCGACCCGACCCGACCCGACCCGACCCGACCCGACCCGACCCGACCCGACCGCGTCGCGGCCAGGTCCGCTCCTACCGCGCTGCCGTGCCGGTGCGTGCCCGCCCGCCCATGCGATTGTGTAACTGCCCCGGCCCCGATACGCTGCGCCCATGCTGCTTCGCCGCGCCCGCCTGTTGCACCCCTTGCTGCGCCTGATGGCGTTGGCGGTGCTGGTCATGGGCGTGCTGGTGGCACCGGTGGCTTGCGCGCTGGGCGATGTGCATGCACTGGCGCACGACCAGATGCACCTGGAAGACACCGCGCCGCATGGCCATGACGGCGCCGACGAAGGCGATGCCGGCGAGCGCGACGGGGCCGGCCTGATGCACGCCCTGATGCATAGCGGCTACTGCCACGGCCAGAATCCGGCGGTATTGCCGGCGCTGGCCTGGCTGCCGCTATCCACGCACGCGCAGGCCCAACCCGTGGCCGTGTTCGCGTACTACCGCTCGCACCTGAGCGAGACCGGATTGCGTCCCCCGATCGCGGCCTGATGCATCGCCGGCGGCTGCCGGCCTGTCCATCGATCCCGATTCCGGAGACACCCTCATGTGGTTGCGACTGACGGCACTGGCCGTCTTCGCGGTCGTGCCGTGCGCCATGGCGCAGGGCGCACCGCCCAAACCCGTGCTGACCCTGGACGACGCCATCGCGCGCGTCGCCCGGCAGCACCCCGACCTGCGCCTGGCCGATGGTCAGCGCGCGGTCCTCACCGCCGAGGCCGAGCGCGACGCGCTGCGTCCGCCGTTGCGCATCGGCGCCGAACTGGAAAACGTGTTCGGCACCGGCCCGACCCGCGCGCTGGACCAGGCCGAACTCACCGTCACCCTGGCTGGCGTGCTGGAACGCGGCGGCAAGCTGGACGCACGCCGCACCCTGGCCCAGGCACGCATCGACGCACTGGCCCCGCAACGTGCGCTGGCGCGCCTGGATGTGCTGGCCGAAGTGGCGCGGCGCTATCTGGCCATCGGCATGGCCGCACAACGGCAGGCAGTTGCGCTGGAAACGCTGGCGCAGCGGCAGCGCACCGTCAGTGCCGCGCGCCAGCGGCTGCAGGCCGGCGCCTCGCCCGAATCGGTGCTGCTGACCGCCCAGGCCCTGCAGGCGCGCGCGGAACTGGAACGCGATCGCGCGCAGCAGGAGCTGCTGGCCGCGCGCCGCCAGCTGGCGGTGTTGTGGGGGCAGCGCACGCCGGACTTCGGCGAGGTCACCGGCGACCCGCTGCAGCTGCCGGCGATTCCCGACTTCGAGGTGCTGGCGCAGCTGCTCGATGCCACTCCCGAACTGGCGCGCTTGAACGGCGAGCAGCGCGTGCGCGAGGCGCGGGTGCGGCTGGCACGCAGCCAGGCGCGCCCGGACCTGGACTGGCAGGTGGGCGTGCGCCGGCTCCAGGCCAACGACGCCACCGCAGTGCTCGGCAGCGTTTCGCTGGCCCTGGGCAGCGAAACGCGCGCACAACCGGAGATCCGCGCCGCCGAGGCGGAGCTGTCGTTGCTGGAGATCGAACGCCAATCGCAGGCACTGACGCTCTACGCCACACTGGCCGACGCGCATGGCCGCTACCGCGCCGCGCAGCTGGAAGTGGCGCGGATGCGCAGCGATGTGCTGCCCGCACTCGCGCGTGCCGATGCCGCGGCCGAGCGCGCCTACCGCGCCGGCGCCACCAGTTATCTGGACTGGGCGCAGTTGCAGGCGCAGCGCAGCGATGCACGCCAGCAGCAGCTAGCGGCGGCGCTGGACGCGCAGAGCGCATTGATCGAGATCCAGCGCCTGACCGGGCAGCCATTCGTGGTCGACAACGCTGCGCAGGTGCGGCCATGAGCGCGACGTCCGCTGTGCGCTTTCGCCCTGCCTGCCCGTGTGCGCCGGGATCTGCTGCGCCGGTATCGGTATCGACGTTCGCAATCGCGCCGGCATCCAGCAGTCGCCAGGCGATGCCCGCGCCTACCGCGCAGCCAGAGCGTCCGGCGTACCCCTTCTTCGTTCGTTCGCCCGGCGCAGCGCGTCGGCGCCCACCAGGATGTTCTTCGATGACACGTTTTCTGATCGCGCCGCTGTTGCTGGCGCTGCTGCTGGGCGGCTGCGGCCGCAACGGCGAAGAATCGCATGACCACGCAACGCCCGGTGCCGACGGCGAGGCCGACGCACATGGCGAAGACGCCGAAAAAGGCGCGCACGGCGGGCGCCTGCTGCGCCAGGACGGCGACAGCGTGGAGCTGGCGATTGCCGAAGACGGCACGCCGCCGACCTATCGCGCCTGGCTGTACCGCGACGGCAAGCCCTTGCCGCCCGGCGCCGGCACTGTCGAAGTGCGCTCGACCCGGCTCGGCGGCGTCCACGAAGTGCATCGATTGCGCGCGCGCGACGACGGCAGCCTGCTGGCCGACAGCACGGTCGGCGAGCCGCATTCGTTCGACGTGGAAGTGCGCGCCACCGTGCAGGGCAGGCCGCGTCGCTGGGCCTATCCCAGCTATGAAGGCCGCACCACCATCGTGGCAAAGATCGCGCAGGACGCCGGCATCCGGGTTGCGCCGGTCGGTCCCGGCAGCATCGCCGACCAGCACGAGGTGCAGGGCCTGCTGACGCCGGCAGAAGGTGCGCAGGCGCAGGCCACCGCGCGCTTTCCCGGGCCGGTGCGCAGCCTGCGCGTCAACGTCGGCGACCAGGTGCGCGCCGGCCAGGTCCTGGCCACGGTGGAGAGCAATCTGAGCCTGACCACGTATCCGGTCAGTGCGCCGATCAGCGGCACCGTGCTCGCCCGCAACGCCAGCCTGGGCAGCAACGCCAGCGAAGGCCAGGCGCTGTTCGAAATCGCCGACCTGTCGAGCCTGTGGGTGGATCTGCACATCTTCGGCGCCGATGCCGGGCACATCACTGCCGGCGCACCGGTGACGGTGACGCGCATCAGCGATGGCGTGGTGGCGCAGACCACGCTGGAGCGCGTGTTGCCGGGCACGGCCACGGCCAGTCAGAGCACGGTGGCGCGCGCGGTGCTGCGCAACAGCGATGGCCTGTGGCGGCCGGGTTCTGCAGTGAAGGCGCGGGTGACGGTGGCGCAGCAGCCAGCGGCGATGGTGGTGCCGGTCGGGGCCTTGCAGCAGTTTCGCGACTGGGAGGTGGTGTTCGTGCGGGTGGGGGATGTGTACGAGGTGCGGCCGGTGACACTGGGCGCGCGCGATGCGCAGCAGGTGCAGGTGGTGTCGGGTCTGGCGTTGGGGGATGCGGTGGTGGTGGAGCAGAGCTATCTGGTCAAGGCCGACATCGAAAAGTCGGGGGCCTCGCATGATCATTGATCGCTGCGTTTACGGCTTGCTTCTTCCTCGGCCGCACGCATGTGCGTGCGAACAGCCCTTCCATGCTTCAGTGACACGTGTTCTACGGCATCGACGCGGTCGCGGCGCGGGCGATCACACCAGCAACAGCGTCACAGTCTGCGCGGCAGAGGCCGGGGGCGATCGCGATATTGGCGGAGGTCGGGATCCTGGCTGCAGTGCCGCCGGCCGATGGCAGCCCGCTGCGATTGCACAGGCGTCGTGCGTGCGTACGCATGCACTGATCGGCGTGGCTGCGCACGCCGTTGCGCCGAGTGTGCGCGGAGGTGCGCGCCATGCTCACTGACATCATCCGGTTCGCGATCGCGCAGCGCTGGCTGATGCTGGCGTTGACGGGGGTGTTGATTGCGATCGGCGCGTGGAGTTTTTCGCGCTTGCCGATCGATGCCACGCCCGACATCACCAATGTGCAGGTGCAGGTCAATACGGCCGCGCCGGGGTATTCGCCGTTGGAGTCGGAGCAGCGGGTGACGTTCCCGCTGGAGACGGTGCTGGCGGGATTGCCGGGGCTGGAGTCCACGCGCTCGTTGTCGCGCTACGGCTTGTCGCAGGTCACCGCCGTGTTTGCCGATGGCACGGACCTGTACTTTGCGCGGCAGCAGGTGGCCGAGCGGTTGCAGCAGGTCAAGTCGCAACTGCCGGCCGACCTGGAGCCGCAGCTGGGGCCGATCGCCACCGGCCTGGGCGAGATATTCATGTACACGGTCGAAGCCAAACCGAATGCGCGCAAACCCGATGGCAGTGCGTGGACGGCCACCGATTTGCGCACCCTGCAGGATTGGGTGGTGCGCCCGCAGTTGCGCAACGTACCCGGCGTGACCGAGGTCAACACCATCGGCGGCTATGCGCGGCAGATCCATATCACTCCGGATCCGGCACGCCTGGTCGCACTGGGCTTCACGCTGGACGACGTGGCGCGCGCGGTGGACGCGAACAATCGCAACATCGGCGCCGGCTATATCGAACGCAACGGCCAGCAGTTCCTGGTGCGGGTGCCGGGGCAGGTGGATGACATCGCCCAGATCGGCGCGATCGTGCTGGATCGACGCGAGGGTGTGCCGATCCGGGTGCGCGATGTGGCGCAGGTCGGCGAGGGCCGCGAGTTGCGTACCGGTGCGGCCACCCAGGACGGCAGCGAAGTGGTGCTCGGCACGGTGTTCATGCTGGTCGGTGCCAATAGCCGCACCGTGGCGCAGGCCGCAGCGCAGCGGCTGGAAGTGGCCAATGCCAGTCTGCCGGCCGGCGTGCAGGCGGTGCCGGTCTACGATCGCACCGCACTGGTGGACCGCACCATCGTCACCGTCGCCAAGAACCTGATCGAAGGCGCGTTGCTGGTGATCGTGGTGCTGTTCCTGCTGCTGGGCAACGTGCGCGCGGCCCTGATCACCGCGGCGGTGATTCCGCTGGCGATGTTGTTCACCCTCACCGGCATGGTGCGCGGTGGCGTGTCCGGCAACCTGATGAGCCTGGGCGCGCTGGATTTCGGCTTGATCGTCGATGGCGCGGTGATCATCGTGGAGAACTGCCTGCGCCGCTTCGGCCAGGCGCAGCTGCGCCTGGGGCGGGTGCTTGAGCGCGATGAGCGTTTCGAACTGACCGCCGAGGCCACTGCCGAGGTGATCCGTCCCAGCCTGTTCGGTCTGGGCATCATCACCGCGGTGTACCTGCCGGTGTTCGCGCTGACCGGTATCGAAGGCAAGATGTTCCACCCGATGGCGATCACCGTGGTGCTGGCGCTGACCGGCGCGATGCTGCTGTCGTTGACCTTCGTGCCGGCGGCGATCGCCTTGTTGCTCGGCGGCAAGGTGGCCGAGCACGAAAACCGCGCGATGCGCTGGGCGCGCGGCGTGTATGCGCCGTTGCTGGATCGCGCGCTGCGTCACGGCCGTTGGGTCGGTCTCGGTGCGTTGGCGGCGGTGGCGCTGTGCGCGGTCCTGGCCACGCGCCTGGGCAGCGAGTTCATCCCGAACCTGGACGAGGGCGATATCGCGCTGCATGCCTTGCGCATTCCCGGCACCAGCCTGGAACAGGCCATCACCATGCAATCCACGCTGGAAAAACGCATCAAGCAGTTTCCGGAAGTGGCGCATGTGTTCGGCAAGCTCGGCACCGCCGAAGTGGCCACCGATCCGATGCCGCCGTCGGTGGCCGATACGTTCCTGATCATGCATCCGCGCGAACGATGGCCGGACCCACGCAAGCCCAAGGCGCAACTGGTGGCCGAGATCGAGCAGGCGGTGAAGCAGCTGCCCGGCAACAACTACGAGTTCACCCAGCCGATCCAGATGCGCATGAACGAGCTGATTTCCGGCGTGCGTGCGGACGTGGCGATCAAGGTCTACGGCGATGACCTGGACACGCTGGTCACCCTGGGGCAACGCGTACAGGAAGTCGCCAGCACGGTGCCGGGTGCGGCCGACGTGAGCCTGGAGCAGGCCACCGGCCTGCCGATGCTGGCAGTGGTGCCCGATCGCGCCGCGCTGGCCGGGTACGGGCTCAATCCCGGCGTGGTGCAGGACACGGTGGCGGCGGCGGTGGGTGGGCAGGCGGCCGGGCAGCTGTTCGAAGGCGACCGCCGTTTCGACATCGTGGTACGCCTGCCGGAAGGCCTGCGGCAGGACCCGACGGCGTTGGCCGATCTGCCGATTCCGCTGCGCGGCGATGGCGAGCGTGCCGATGCCGACGAGTCCAGTCGCGCGGCCGGTTGGCGCAGTGGCGAACCGACCACGGTGCCGCTGCGCGAGGTCGCCAGGGTCGACACCGTGCTCGGGCCCAGCCAGATCAACCGCGAGGACGGCAAGCGCCGCATCGTGATCACCGCCAACGTGCGCGACCGCGACCTGGGTGGATTCGTCGCCGAGGTGCAGCAGCGCGTGCGGGCCGAGGTGGTGCTGCCCACCGGCTACTGGATCGGCTACGGCGGTACCTTCGAGCAACTGATCTCCGCCGGCCAGCGCCTGGCCTGGGTGGTGCCGGGGACCTTGCTGCTGATCTTCGCGCTGCTGTACTGGTCATTCGGCTCGCTGCGCGATGCGCTGGTGGTGTTCAGCGGCGTGCCGCTGGCGCTGACCGGCGGTGTGGTGGCCTTGGCGCTGCGCGGCCTGGCCTTGTCGATCTCCGCCGGCGTCGGCTTCATCGCGCTGTCGGGGGTGGCGGTGCTCAACGGCCTGGTGATGATCGCCTTCGTGCGCAGCCTGCGGGCCGAGGGCCTGTCGCTGGAGCAGGCACTGCGCGAAGGCGCGCTGAGCCGTCTGCGCCCGGTGCTGATGACCGCGCTGGTGGCCGCGCTGGGCTTCGTGCCGATGGCCTTCAACGTCGGCGCCGGGGCCGAGGTGCAGCGCCCGCTGGCCACGGTGGTGATCGGCGGCATCGTCTCGTCCACCCTGCTGACCTTGCTGGTGCTGCCGGTGCTGTACCGCTGGCTGCACCGCGAGCGGCCGGGGCGGCTTGCACCGAAGGCGGTTGGTTGAGACGTGACACGATCCCGGCAGGCGCGTCTGCCGGGATCCGATGGCCGCAGCCTCAGTCGGCGGTGGATAGGCAAGGGGTGCCGGGCGCCAGGCGGCACACAACGGTGGTGCAGGCTAAGTGCTTGCGGCACAAGGAATTGCCGTGCATAATGCGCGGCTCGCTGTGCCCGGATCGCTCCGGATGGCGGCACCCAGCGCGATGGGGTTGCCGGCTTGTTCCCAGCGTAAGTTCTTGATTCCCAACGTTGCGTGGCAGCTTGATGCTGTCGGGGCCGCCGCTCCCCAGGCTATGGGTGGCAATTCATTTATCGAGGTGCGTAATGTCCCGCGTATGCCAAGTGTCCGGCAAGCGTGTGCAGACGGGTAACAACGTCTCCCACGCAAACAACAGAACCCGTCGTCGCTTCCTGCCCAACCTGCATGAGCGCCGCTTCTGGGTCGCCAGCGAGAACCGTTGGGTGAAGCTCCGTGTCTCCGCGCATGCATTGCGCACCATCGACAAGAACGGGATTGATGCCGTTCTGAAAGAGCTGCGTGCGCGCGGCGAAAAGGTCTGAGGAGTAAGCAGTCATGGCAAAAGGCAAGCGTGACAAGATTCGTATGATTTCCTCGGCCGCTACCGGCCACTTCTACACCACGGACAAGAACAAGAAGAACACTCCGGGGAAGATGGAAATGATGAAATACGACCCGGTCGTGCGTAAGCACGTGATGTACAAGGAAGGCAAGATCAAGTAATCCACCGATTACCGATCTGCATCCAGCAAACACCCGCCGCAAGGCGGGTGTTTGCGTTTGTGGAGTGTTGCGGGGGTTGATCGCAACACTGGTGTAAATCCGCACACGTCCTGGGCCACTCCACCTCGGCGGACTGCATCCCCTCTCCTGCGGGAGAGGGGTAGGGGTAAGGGTATGGGGCGAAGCCACCCGCAGTGGTCGCAGTAGCACAGGCTTCGCACGCACACGCATCCGCCACTTCGGGGCACCTTCTCCCGATGGGAGAAGGGAACACCGCTACAGCCCGCGTGCGCGCAACTGCGCATCCAGCCGCGGATACACCCGCCGCGCATTGCCTTCGAACACCTTGCGCCTGTCGGCGTCGGACATCGCCAAGGCATCGATATAGCGCTTGGTGTCGTCGAAATACTGGCCGGTCTGCGGGTCGATGCCGCGCACCGCGCCCACCATCTCCGAGCCGAACAGGATGTTGTCGATGTCGATGACCTCGAACAGCAGGTCGATGCCGGGCTGGTGATACACGCAGGTATCGAAGAACACATTGCGCATCACATGCGTGGACAGTGGCGGCTTGCCGAGCATGTCGGCCAGGCCGCGGAAGCGGCCCCAGTGATACGGCACCGCGCCGCCACCGTGCGGGATGATGAAGCGCAGGTCCGGGAAATCGGCGAACAGATCGCCTTCGAGAAACTGCATGAACGCGGTGGTATCGGCGTTGAGATAATGCGCACCGGTGGCGTGAAAGTTGGCATTGCAGCTGCCCGACACATGCACCATCGCCGGCACGTCGAGCTCGACCATTTTCTCGAAGAACGGATACCACGCGCGATCGGTCAATGGCATGCCGTTCCAGTGGCCGCCGGACGGGTCGGGGTTGAGGTTGCAGCCGACAAACCCAAGCTCGGTGACGCAACGTTCCAGCTCGGTGATCGATTGGGCGATCGGCACGCCCGGCGACTGCGGCAGCTGGCACACGCCGATGAAGGTGTGCGGATACAGCTGCACCACCCGCGCGATCAGGTCGTTGCAGTGACGCGTCCACACCTGGCTGACCGCCTCATTGCCGATATGGTGCGCCATGGTGCTGGCGCGTGGCGAGAAAATCGTCATGTCCGCACCGCGCTCGCGCAGCAGGCGCAGCTGGTGCTGCTCGATGCTTTCGCGCAATGCGTCGTCGGAGATGGACGGATACACCGGCGCGGGCAGGGCCGGGTCGTCGTAGTGCGCGATCTGCGCCTTGCGGAAGGCGTCATGCGCCGCGGGCGCGGTGGTGTAGTGGCCGTGGCAGTCGATGATCATGGCAGGGGTCTTCTCGGGGCAGCGGGATCAGGGAGCAAACGACCACGTGCGCGGGAGGCTGACCCACACGGCGCGCGGAACCTGCAGGTGCCCACGTAGGTTGCGGTCCGCGCATGGATGCTCAGCCGCAGGTCGTTGTGGCAGGTGGTGCCGGCCACGCCGCAAGGCAGGCGCAGGGAGCGGGCCTGGCACTGGCGATGGCCATCGATCCAGCCCGCTGGCGCATCCATCCGTTCAGCCATACAGCTGCCCATCGAACAGTTTGCGTGCGGTGCGCAGCACCGCGGCACGCACCACCTCGCCGTGCGCGTCTACGGTGATGACGCAGCTGCTCGCACCGCTGGGATGTTCGACCTCCAGCTGCTGCGTGCTGCCGCCGGGCAGCTGCGCCAGCGCATGGGCGGGCGAACCGGGCAGCAGGCAGGCGGTGGCCACGGTGACGGCGCCGAGGACGCCGATCGAGGCATGGCAGCGGTGTGGAATGAACGAGCGCACGCTGATCGCGCCGCCGTGGCGCGGGGCGGCGACCAGCATCATCTTCGGCACGGTGGCCTCGGCGACATCGCCCAGCCGCATCAGCGGGCCGGCCTGTAGACGAAGCGATTGCAGGCGGCTTTTCAGCGCAGCGTCGGCATCGAGCGTGCTGCGGTCTTCGTAACCGCTGATGCCGAGATCGCTGGCGCGCAGCACCACGCAGGGCATGCCGTTGTCGATCAGCGTGGCCTCTACGCCATCCAGAAGATCGACACGGTTGCCGGTGGGCAGCAAGGCGCCACACGAGGAGCCGGCGATCCCGGCAAAGGCCAGTGCAATCGGCGCGGCGGTGCCGGGCACGCCGTCGATGCGGGCGTCGCCGTCGTAGCGCACCTGGCCGCCGGGCGTCTGCACGCTGGCGGTGGCCAGCGTGCCGGTGTTGCGCATGAAGATGCGCACCTCGGTCTCGCCATCGCGTGCCGGCAACAGGCCGCGTTCCAGTGCGAACGGCGCAACCCCGGCCAGCATGTTGCCGCAGTTCTGCGCGTCGCTGACCTGTGCCTGTTCCACCGACACCTGCAGGAACAGATACTCAACGTCGGCATCGGCGCGCGCCGAGCGCGACACCACCGCCACCTTGGAGGTCAGCGGGTCGGCGCCGCCCATGCCGTCGATCTGGCGGACATCCGGCGAGCCGTAGGCGCGCAGCAGGAAGGCATCGCGCGCGGCGCGCTCGCCCGGCAGCTCGTCGGCCAGGAAAAAGCCGCCCTTGGAGGTGCCGCCGCGCATCCACATCGCGCGTACGTGCTCAGACATAGCGCAGGCCCTTGGCCGCCAGGCGTTCGCGCATGGCGTAGATGTCCAGGCCCAGTTCGCCGCGTGCCAGGCGCTCGCGTTTGAGCAGCTCGCGCGCCTCGCGCGCCTGCGCTTCGGCCAGCACGGCGGCAGCGGTGGCGCGTGGCACCACGCAGACGCCATCGTCGTCGGCCACCACGACATCGCCCGGTTGCACCAGCGCGTCGGCGCAGACCAGCGGCACGTTGACCGAACCCAGCGTCTCCTTGATGGTGCCCTGCGCGCAGATCGCGCGGCTCCAGGCGGGAAACTGCATCCCCGTGAGGTCGCGTACATCGCGGACCCCGGCATCGATGACCAGCCCGCGGCAGCCACGCGCCTGCGCCGAGGTGGCCAGCAGATCGCCGAAGTAGCCGTCGCAACAGGCGCTGGTTGGCGCGACCACCAGCACGTCGCCAGGCTGCAGCTGCTCGATGGCCACATGCATCATCCAGTTGTCGCCGGGCGGGATCGATACGGTGACGGCGGTGCCGGCGATGCGGCAGCCGGTGTAGATCGGGCGCAGCCGATGATGCAGCAGGCCGCTGCGCCCCTGCGCCTCGTGCACGGTGGCCACGCCGGCCTGCGCAAGCCCGTCGACGATGGCCAGCGGGGTGCGCTCGATCCGGGTGACGACCTGGCTCATCCATCCATCCTCGTTAGGAGTGCGCCGAGTCTGTGCGGCGATCGCCTGCTGGCTCAAGATTCATTTGAGGTATGCATATTGGTTTTGCTTATAGTTAGAGCATGCCGCCGACTCCCGAGCCGAACCTTCGCCATCTGTACGCCCTGGCCGTGGTGCATCGGCTGGGCAGCATCAGCGCGGCCGCGCCGCAGGTGAACCTGTCGCAGCCGGCATTGACGCAGGCGGTGGCGCGGCTGGAACAGCAGCTCGGCGCGCGCCTGTTCGAGCGGCATCCGGGCGGCATGGTCGCCACCGAGGCCACGCAGCTGCTGGTGCCGCGCATCGAGCGGGCGTTGGCGCAACTGGGGCGCGGCATCCGGGTGGCACGGCGGGCGCTGCGGCTGCCGGCGCGCCCCGGCCTGGAGCGACGGGTTTCGCTGGGGCAGCTGCAGGCGTTGGTCGCGGTGGATGTGGCGGGGAGCTATTCGCTGGCGGCGGCGCGCGCCGGGGTCTCGCAGCCGGCGATCTACCGCGCGGTGCAGTCGCTGGCCGATGTGGTCGAGGTACCGCTGACGGTGCGTCGCGGCAAGACCGTGCAAGCCACGCCGGTGGCCACGCGGCTGTTGCGGCAGGTGCGCCTGGCGCTGGCCGAATTGCGCGCCGGCCTGGACGACGTTGTCGGGTTGCACTCGCAGCATGCCGGCCGGATCGCGCTGGGGGTGATGCCGTTGGCGCGGGCGATCCTGCTGCCGCAGGTCCTGGCGCGGTTTGCGCGCGCGCATCCCGGTGCCAGCGTCAACGTGGTCGAAGGCCCGTATGCCGAATTGCTGGCACATCTGCGCGAGGGCGGGCTGGATCTGCTGATCGGTGCGCTGCGCGAGCCGTTGCCGCTGCGCGATGTGCTGCAGGAGCCATTGTTCGACGACGAGCCGGTGATCGTGGCGCGTAGCGGGCACCCGCTGGCCGGGCGCACCTATGCGTTTGCGCAGCTGCTGGACTATCCCTGGGTGATCGCCACCACCGGCACGCCGGTGCGCGCGCGCTGGGAGCGCATGTTTCGTGATCAGCAGATCGAGCCACCGGCACTGCGCATCGAATGCGGCGCGGAACTGACCATCCGCGGGCTGCTGCTGGAAGGCGACTGGCTCACGCTGATGTCGCGCGACCAGTTCCTGTTCGAGCGCCGCGCCGGGTTGCTGTGCGAGATCGGCCGCGCCGGGCCGCAACTGCGCCGCCAGATCGGCATGACGCTTCGCAGCGACTGGCATCCCACCCGCGCGCAGTCGGCGTTCGTGCAGACGCTGCGGCAGGTCTGCGCCGAGCGCGTGCAGCCGGCCGATGCACAGGGCGGGCCGTTTCGCTATTGCGTGCCGATCGACGCGCCCGCCCCGTTGCGTTCACACACCGGGCGGTCAGAATCGGAACCTTCTTGAGAACGGATTGCTGATGCTGCCTGACTGGTTGCAAGGGACCTGGCTGCTGGCGCTGGACTGGGTGATTCGCCTGGCCGCGCTGTTGTGGATTCCGGCCCGCACCACGCCCGGTGCAGCGCGTAGCTGGTTGCTGCTGATCGGCTTCGTGCCGGTGGTCGGCCTGCCGCTGTATCTGCTGTTCGGGCATCCGTGGCTATCGCGGGTGCGGGTGGAACGCCAGGCCACCGCCTCGCAGGTGATCCGCGAGCAGCAACTGCCGCTGCATGCCTTGCGCTGGACCCCGCAGGCGGATACCAGCAGCGCCGAGGTGGTGCCGCTGATCGAACGCCAGGGCGATTTCATGCCCACGCTGGGCAATGCGGTGGAGTTGCTGGACGACTACGCGCAATCGCTGCAGGCCCTGGTCACGGCGATCGACACGGCGGAAAAGCGCGTGCACCTGCTGTATTACCTGATGTTCGACGATGCGGTGGGCGATGCGGTGGTCGCTGCGCTGCAACGCGCCAGTGTGCGCGGCGTGCGTTGCCGCGTGCTGCTGGATGCGGTGGGTGCCAAGCGCGGTCTGCGCCATTACCGCAAGCGGCTGCAGGATGCTGGCGTGGACGTGCTGGCGGTATTACCCGGCGGCCTGCGCTGGCGCCGCAGCGGGCGCATGGATCTGCGCAACCACCGCAAGATTGCGGTGATCGACAACCAGGTGGGTTTCGTCGGCTCGCAGAATCTGGCCGAGGCCGGCTTCATTGATGGCGTGCCCAATCGCGAGCTGGTGGCGCGCGTGCGCGGGCCGGTGGTCAATCATCTGGAAGCGGTGTTCGCCAGCGACTGGTTCACCGAAACCGGGCAGCGCCTGGACGTGTGGCCGGACGCACCGGTCTGCGAGGCCAACATCGCCACGCAGTTGCTGCCCAGCGGGCCGGCGTATCCGTTCGAGAATGCACGCGATGCGATCAACGCGGTGATCCATCTGGCGCGCCGCAAGGTGGTGCTGGTGACGCCGTACTTCGTTCCCGACGAAGCCTTGCTCAGCGCCTTGCGCATCGCTGCGGTGTCCGGCGTGGATGTGCAGCTGATCCTGTCGGAGAGCAACAACCAGGTCCTGGCGGCCTGGGCGCAGGAGGCGTATTTCGAGGAGCTGCTGCGCTGCGGGGTCAAGATCGCGCTGTACCGCCCGCACTTCCTGCATGCCAAGCACCTGAGCATGGATGAGGACATCGCACTGGTCGGCTCGATCAACCTGGACATCCGCTCGTTCGCGCTCAATGCCGAGATCGGCATGCTCTGCTACGACCGGGGCGTGGTGCAGCGGCTGCGTGCGATCGAGCAGGATTACCTGGCCAACGCCCGCCAGCTGGACCTGGAGCAGTGGCGCACGCGCCCGGCCTGGCGCCGCAGCCGCGAGGGCATTGCACGCCTGGCCGATGCGTTGATGTAGACCTTGCGTGTGTTGCCCGGTTCACGCGGTGCAGTGCCCGGTGGAGCGTGGGTGGTGCCTGCGATGGCAGGCGTCATGCTGGGTGCAAGCGTGGGCCAGCAAGGCCTTACCGGGTGCGGGCGTGCCCGCGCTGCAACTGATGCCTCAGGCGACCTCTATTGGACGGGCGCGGCAGTCGACCGGTCTGTCTGCACGGTGCTACCCCGGCCATTGCGGCGGGCATGGCCACTGTCATCGGTGCGACGCGACGCATCGCCTACAATTACCGGATGAATGAACTGCGTGATCCCGGCGATGCAGTGATCGCCATCGTTGGCGGTGGCGCATCCGGTGTGCTGGTGGCGCTGCAGCTGCTACGTCAGGCCGTGGCGCCGCTGCAGATCGTGCTGATCGAGCCGCACGCGGTGCTGGGCGAGGGCGTGGCCTACTCCACCACGCGGCCGGAACATCTGCTCAACGTGCCCGCCGCGCGGATGAGTGCGTTGGTGGAGGCACCGCAGGATTTCGTCGATTACCTGCGTGCGCACAGCTGCTGCCCGGAGCTGGAGGACGCGCAGCTGCCGCAGCACTTCGTCGGGCGTCGGCACTACGCGCCTTACCTGCGCAATCGCCTGCAGGCTGCGCGTGCGCAGGGTCCGGCGACGCTCACCGTGCACGGCGCCCGCGTACAGACATTGCAATGCGATGCCGATGGCGCGCTGTTGCAGCTCGACGATGGACAGACCCTGCAGGCCACCAGCGTGGTGCTGGCGGTAGGCAATGCGTTGCGGCCGTTGCCACTGCGCGGGGCCACCGGCCTGTCGGCAGCGCAGCGGGTGGAAGCCTGGGATACCGAGGCGGTCGCCGCGTTGCCGCAGGAGGCGGCGGTGTGCATCGTCGGCTCGGGACTGAGCATGGCCGACACGGTGGTAACGCTGGCCGCGCAGGCGCATCGCGGTGCGGTACACGTGGTATCGCGGCATGGGCTGCTGCCGTTGCCACAGGTGCACTGCGTTGCGGCGGACTTCGATCCGCAGCCGTTGCTGGCGCTGCCGCTGCGTGCGCGCATGCGCAGCGTGCGGCAGCATGCGCGGGTTGCGATGGCGCAAGGCCTGCCCTGGCAGAGCGTGATGGAGCGTCTGCGCCCGCTGAGCCAGGCACTGTGGCAAACGCTGTCGATCGCCGACCAACGCCGCTTCCTGCGCCATGTGGTGCGCTATTGGGATGTGCATCGCCACCGCATCGCTGCGCCGGTGCATGCGCAGTTGCAGGCGATGCGCGCGCGCGGGCAATTGCAGCTGCATCGCGCGCGGCTGGAGGTGGCGTACCAGGCCGGTGCCTGCGTGCGGCTCAGTGCCGGCGCCAGTGCCGGGCATCCGCTGCAGCTGGATGTGCAGACGCTGGTCAACGCCACCGGCGTGGAAATGCGCGTGCAGGCGATGCGCAACCCGCTGCTGCAGCAGCTGCTGGGGCAGGGCATTGCGGTCGCCGGGCGGCATGGCATCGGGGTGGATACCGATGCCGATGGCTGCCTGATCGATGCCGATGGGCGCGCCAATCCGCGGCTGCGGGTGATCGGCAGCCTGCGGATCGGTTCGTTGTGGGAGAGCCTGGCGGTACCGGAGCTGCGTGAGCAGGCAGCGGCGATTGCGCGGGATGTGTTGGGACTGCTTGGGCGGTGATTGATCGGCGTCGCTCCCTTCTCCCGCCGGGAGAAGGTGGCGCGTAGCGCCGGATGGGGGCGCCTCAGACATCTACCAGTGCCTGCAGTGACAAACGCGTCGCCACGCGCCTTCGGACGTGATGCACCGGCTGCTTTGCCTCGTACCCTCACCCCGACCCCCGCTCCGCTCCGCGCCCGGGCCCGGGTTCGGGCGCGGCCCACGTCTTGCGACGCGGGCGATCCAGGACACGCGCGCCAATGGCGCGCAAGCGGCGCCTCTTCGCCCCACCGGGAGAGGGGCCTTACGTCCTTCTCCCATTGGGAGAAGATGCCCCGCAGGGGCGGATGAGGGCAGGGCGCAGCCCCGCATTCCCAACCGCTTCATCGCAATCTCAGCCGCAGCGACGCCACAACCGGTAAAATACGGCGGTGGATGTCTCTCATTTGCTCGATCATTTAAACCCCGCCCAGCGCGAGGCCGTTTCCGCGCCGCCGGGGCATTACCTGGTGCTGGCCGGCGCCGGCTCCGGCAAGACGCGCGTGCTGATCCATCGCATCGCCTGGCTCAACGAAGTCCAGGGCGTGCCCAACCACGGCATCTTCGCGGTGACCTTCACCAACAAGGCTGCCGGTGAAATGCGCCACCGTACCGACCTGCAGCTGCGCAACGGCAGCCGCGGGATGTGGATCGGCACCTTCCATGGGCTGGCGCATCGGTTGCTGCGCCTGCACTGGCAGGACGCGCGGCTGCCGGAAGGCTTCCAGGTCATGGACAGCGACGACCAGCTGCGGCTGGTCAAGCGCGTGGTGCAGGCGCTGGAGCTGGACGAGGGCAAGTATCCGCCCAAGCAGATGAGCTGGTGGATCAACGAGCAGAAGGACGAAGGCCGCCGTCCGCAGCATATCCAGCCCGAGCCCAACGACGACTGGACCGAGGTGCGCCGGCAGGTGTACGCGGCCTACCAGGAGCGTTGCGACCGCTCCGGCCTGCTGGATTTTGCCGAGTTGCTGCTGCGCGCGCATGAACTGCTGCGCGACACCCCGGCCTTGCTGGCGCATTACCGTGCGCGCTTCCGCGAGATCCTGGTCGACGAGTTCCAGGACACCAACGCCATCCAGTATGCCTTCGTGCGCGTGCTGGCCGGCGAGACCGGGCATGTGTTCGTGGTCGGCGACGACGACCAGGCCATTTACGGCTGGCGTGGTGCCAAGGTCGAGAACGTCCAGCGCTTCCTGAAGGACTTCCCCGGCGCGCAGACCGTGCGGCTGGAGCAGAACTACCGTTCCAGCGCCAATATCCTGGGCGCGGCCAATGCGGTGATCGCGCACAACCCGGACCGCATCGGCAAGCAGCTGTGGACCGATTCCGGCGACGGCGATCCGATCGACCTGTATGCGGCCTACAACGAGGTCGACGAGGCGCGCTATGTGGTCGAGCGCGCCCGGCAGTGGGTGCGCGACGGCGGCAGTTACGGCGAAGTGGCGGTGCTGTATCGCAGCAACGCGCAGTCGCGCGCGCTGGAAGAAGCGCTGATTTCCGAGCAGCTGCCGTACCGCGTGTACGGCGGCATGCGCTTTTTCGAGCGCGCCGAAATCAAGGATGCATTGGCGTACCTGCGCCTGCTTACCAACCGCAGCGACGATGCCGCGTTCGAGCGCGCGGTCAACACGCCCACGCGCGGCATCGGCGATCGCACGCTGGATGAAGTGCGCCGGCTGGCACGCGCCAATGCGTTGTCGCTGTGGGAAGCGGCGATGTTGTGCACGCAGGAAAACACCCTGGCCGCGCGCGCGCGCAATGCGCTGGCCACGTTCCTGAGCCTGGTCGGCCAGCTGCATGCCGAAACCGGCGACATGGAACTGGCCGAACGTATCGACCATGTGCTGATGCGCTCGGGCCTGCGCGAGCACTGGGCCAAGGAAAGCCGCAGCGGGCTGGATTCGGAATCGCGCACCGAGAACCTGGACGAACTGGTGTCGGTGGCCTCGCGCTTCACCCGCCCGGACGATGAAGACAGCCAGGGCATGACCGAGCTGGTGGCCTTCCTGGCCTACGCCTCGCTGGAGGCCGGCGAAGGCCAGGCGCAGGCCGGCGAAGAAGGCGTGCAGCTGATGACGCTGCATTCGGCCAAGGGCCTGGAATTCCCCATCGTGTTCCTGGTCGGCCTGGAAGATGGCCTGTTCCCCAGCGCACGCTCGCTGGAAGAAAGCGGCCGGCTGGAAGAAGAGCGGCGCCTGGCCTATGTGGGCATCACCCGTGCGCGGCAGAAGCTGGTGCTGTGCTACGCCGAATCGCGGCGCATCCACGGCCAGGACAACTACAACGTGCCCTCGCGCTTCCTGCGCGAAATCCCGCGCGAGCTGCTGCACGAGGTACGCCCGAAAGTGCAGGTCTCACGCACCGCGTCGCTGGGCGCGACGCGCGGCGGCCCGGTACACGGCGTGGTCGAAGCCGCACCGATCAAGCTCGGTGCCAATGTCCAACACCCCAAGTTCGGCGGCGGCGTGGTCGTGGACTATGAAGGCGCCGGCGGGCATGCACGCGTGCAGGTGCAGTTCGACGACGTCGGCGCCAAGTGGCTGGTGATGGCCTACGCGAATCTGACGGTGGTGTAGGCGGGGCGTGCAATCGCTGCATTGCCGTGGTGTGCTCGTTAGGCGGCGGCCGCGTCCCGATCTGGCCGGACAGTGCCATCTGCACTGCCGGCAGCATTGGTGCATCGCCCGATGCATTCACTGCGGCATCCGTGACACCCTTGCGTTCGAATCGAACGCAGGCAGACCCACGGCCCGATGCGCACCGAAAAACACAAGATGCTGGCAGGCGAGCTCTACAACGCTGCCGATGACCAACTGCAGGCCGACCAGGCGGCCGCGGCCGACTGGATGGCGCGCTACAACGCCAGCGCCGCGCAGCCGTCTGCCCACCGGCACGCGCTGCTGGTCGAGCGCTTGGCCGAGGTGGGTGCAGGCGCGGTGATCCGCCCGCCGTTTCATTGCGACTACGGCTACAACATCCGCCTGGGCGCCGGCGTGTTCCTCAACTTCAACTGCGTGATCCTGGATGTCTGCGAGGTCAGCATCGGCGAGGGCACGCAGGTGGGCCCGGCGGTGCAGTTCTATGCCGCCGACCATCCGCGCGACGCGGCAGGACGCGCCAGCGGGCTGGAGTTCGGGCGACCGATCCGCATCGGGCGCAACGTGTGGATCGGTGGCGGTGCGATCATCCTGCCGGGCGTGTGCATCGGCGATGATGCGGTGATCGGCGCCGGCGCGGTGGTCACCCGCGATGTGCCGGCCGGCGCGACCGCGCTGGGCAATCCGGCGCGTATACGTGCACGCCGCGACGCTGCTGATGCAGCGCCAACCGATTGAATATTGCAGCAACCCGCGTGGCGGCATTGATGCGGATCAAGGCGTGTGCCGCAGCGGACTGTCAGGCTGATTCCACCGGCAGCCAGGCCGGTCATCCAAGGAGGTCACCATGTACAAACGTATCCTGATCGCCATCGATGCGTCCGAGTTGTCGCATCGCGGGTTGTTCCAAGGCCTGGAGTTGGCCAAGGCCACCGGTGCCAAGGTGGACATCGTCACCGTGTCCGAGCCGTGGGCGATGGGCATGTACGACGCGATGGGCTGGAGCGTGGGCTACGAGGCAAGTCCGGAGTACCGCAAGGAACGCGAAGCTGCCGCAGAGAAGATCCTGCGCCCGGCGCTGGAGCTGGCAGCCGCGGCCAATATCAAGGCCACCTCGCGCCACGTGCTGGACCGCTTCGCCGCCGAAGGCATCGTGCAGACCGCCAAGGAGTGCAACAGCGATCTGATCATCATGACCTCGCACGGCCGCCGCGGCATGCGCCGCGTGCTGCTCGGCAGCCAGACGGTGGAAGTGCTCACGCACAGTTCGATTCCGGTGCTGGTGATCCGCTGATCGCCGGACGTCTTGCTGCGCAGGACCACCTGCAGCGCATCGCGCGCTCAAATCGCACATCCTCTTGGCAGCACGTCTTTTCGTAGGAGCGCGCCCGAGCGCGACGAAGCGTTACCGGCAACATCCCATCGCGCGCAGGCACCGCTCCTACGCCGATTGAATCAGCGTTCCATCGGCTCCGGCCGAGCTGCGAGCCGTGTGGCGTGTGCAAGACGCCGTAGCGCCTCGGGATGCAGCAGGTCGCGATCCAGCAAGGCTGCGGAGCGCACCGGCGGCATGCCGGTACGCACCGGCGCGTCTTCCCGGAGCGGCTGCGGGCTCAGCTCGCGCATGAAGCGCCATAGCGGCATGGCGTGCCCGCGACGTGGCGCATGCGTCGGCCGCGCGGCACGGCACTGGCGGCGCCACTGCACCGGCGGCATGCCGAAACGCTGCTGGAAACAGCGTTGGAACTGGCGCTCCGATGCAAAGCCCACCTCGTACAGCAACCAGGTCAGGCTGCACTCCGGGTAGGCCTGCAGATAGCGGTGCGCGGTGCACAGGCGCCGCTCGCGGATATGGCGGGCCACCCCGCCACGCGACTGGAACAGCCGGTACAACGACGCACGCGACACCGCGAATGCCTGCTGCAGGGACTCGGTACCGAGCTCGGCTTCGCCGATATGCTGCTCGATATAGGCCAGCAGCTCGCTCATCAGCGGCGCGTGCGCCTCCACCGATGCGGGGGCCTGCGGGACGATGGCATTGTCATAGCCGGTGTTGCTCATGCGGGTGCTGCCTGCGGCCCGCTCCCCGGGGCCTGTCATCTGACCAACCGAGAAAAGCGGCGCCAGGCCATCACCGCGTTTCGTGAACCCGGCGCTGCGTCACCCATCGGTGCGATCGATGCCGATCCAGGCCAACCGGCCGGCCCCTTCCTCGATGCACCGCGGCGCTGGAAAGCTGCATGGACCCTGCCTGTGCCTTGGGTGGCGGCCAACGCAAAGCCAATCGCAACGGCATCGCATCGAGGTCAGGGTTGGGAAGGCGCTGGCTGGAGAAAATGCAGCATGGCAGGCTGGCCGTTGCGCGGGATGCTTGGGTACCAAGCCCCGGCTGATCGAGCGAGCTAAACCGTTTGGTTTTGAAATGCCCACCCGATCGCCAATGCGGGATACTGGGTTCTCACGCAGGCGAGATGGCCCGATGTCCGAGCTGCCGATCACCGAGTTGTTGCAGGCCTGGCAGCGCGACGAACCCGGCGCGGGCGATGCATTGGCGCGGCAGGTGTACACGGCGCTGCGCGAGACCGCGTTGCGGGCGCTGCGGCGCGATGCACGCGCGGGCTTGCAGGCGACCGAGCTGGTACATGAGGCGTGGATGCGGCTGGAGCAGGGCCAGCAGGGGTTTCAGTCGCGCGCGCATTTCTATTCGGTCGCCGCGCTGCAGATGCGCCATCTGTTGGTGGATCTGGCGCGGCGGCAGGCCAGCGCCAAGCGGCTCGGGCAGGCGGTAACGTTGACGATCAGCCTGTCCGATGGCGCGCCGCGGCCGGAGGCATTGCTGATGGTGGCCGACGCCTTCGACAAGCTGGCGCGCGTGGATGAGCGCAAGGCCAAGGCATTCGCGCTGACCGAACTGGTGGGTTTCAGCGTGGCCGAGGCGGCCGCGCAACTGGAGGTATCGGTGCCGACGCTGGAGCGCGATCTGCGCTTTGCGCGGGTGTGGCTGGCGGCGCAGCTATGAGCATTGCCGCCACCTCCTGGCAGCGATTGGAAGCCTTGTTCCATCAGGCCTGCCAGCTGCCGGTGGACGCGCGCCAGACGTTCGCGCGCGCGCAGGCCGGCGAGGACGTGGGGCTGCGCGATACATTGCTGGCAATGCTGGCAGTGGAATCGCAGGCCACGCTACGCGTCCGCGCACCGTTGAAACAGGCCGTGGCGGCGTTGCGCGCGCCATTGCCGGAACTGCCGGCCGGTACCCGCTTCGGTGCATGGGCGATCGACCGTCTGATCGGTGCCGGTGGCATGGGCCAGGTATACCTGGGCCATCGCGCCGACGGTGCGTACGAGCGCGAGGTGGCGATCAAGCTGGTCGGCGCCGACGCGTTGGATGTGCAGGGCCGCGCGTTGTTCGAGTTTGAATGTCGCTTGCTGGCGCAGATGGTGCACCCGGCGATCGCGCAGATCCACGACGTGGGCACCGACGCGCACGGCCGCCCGTACCTGGTGATGGAATACCTGCGCGGCGAGCCGATCACCTGGTGGTGCGATGCGCATCTGCTGTCGCTGCAGGCGCGTGTGCTGCTGATGCTGCGGGTCAGCGAAGCGGTGCAGCATGCGCACCAGAAAGGCGTGATCCATCGCGACCTCAAGCCCGGCAACGTCTTGGTCAGCGACATCGACGGGCGGCCGATGCCGGGCGTGATCGACTTCGGCATCGCGATCGATGCGGCCAACCCGGCCATGCGCTTCGCGCAGGGGCGCGGCACGCCCGGCTACATGAGTCCGGAACAGGCGCGCGGCGCGCAGGACATGGACGCACGTAGCGACATCTATGCACTGGGCGCGATGTTCTATGAGTTGAGCTGCGGGCTGGCGCCGGTGGCCGGGCGCGATGGGTTGCCGCAGCCACCATCGCAACGCGTGGCGGCGGTACCGGCCGACGCGCGTGCGCGGATCTGCGCGGCACGCGCGACCACGCATCCGCGACTGCAGCAGCAACTACGCGATGGCCTGGATGCGATCGTGTTGTGCGCGTTGGCGCCGGAGCCTGTTGCACGCTATGCGTCGGTATCGGCCTTGATGGACGACCTGCATCGCTGGCTGGACGGGTATCCGCCACGCGCCCTGCAGGCAGGCCATTGGTTGCGCGTGCGCAAGTTTGCCCAGCGCCACCGCAGTGGCGTGTTGGCTGCCGCCCTGGTGTCCACTGCGCTGATTGCCGGCCTGGGCGCAACGTTGTGGTCGCTGCAACATGCTGCGCGCGATGCGCAACGCGCGCAGGTCACCGGCGATTTCATGAGTTCGGTATTGTCCAGCGTGGATCCGGGCATTGCGCAGGGTCTGGACAAGACGCTGATGCTGCGCGTGTTGCAGCAGGCGTCGCAGCGTGCCGCGCGCGAGCTGGCCGACCAGCCTGACGCGCGTCTCCAGGTGGAGCTGACGCTGGGCCGCACGCTGATCGCGCTTGCCGACTATCCGCAGGCGGCGGCGCATCTGCGGACTGCGCATGCACTGGCGCAGCGCAGCAAGGGCGCTGCCAGCCTGCAGGCATTGCAGGCAGCGTCGATGCTCGGCCAGGCGCTGACTGGCGCCGGCAAGGCACGCGAGGCCGAACAGGCGCTACGCCAAGGCATGGCGCAGGCAGCGCACGGCAACGCGAGGCAGCAGGCGCTGGGCAATGAGATGCGTGCGTGGCTGGCGTGGACGCTGCGCGGCCAGGGCCGCATGCGCGATGCACTGATGGAGGGCCGGCATGCCTATGTCGCTGCCGTGGCCAACATGTCCACCACTGCCGACCAACGCATCGACGCGGGCAATGTTTATGCCGGCATTCTGGCCGACGTCGGGCAACTGACCCCGGCGATTGCGTTGCAGCGCAGCCTGCTGCGCGAGCGGGTTGCCGCACATGGTCCCGACCATCCGCTGGTCGTGCCGATGCGCAACAGCCTGGCCATGTTCCTGCTGATGCAGCGCGATTTTGCCGCAGCCGAAACCGAACTGGCCGCGCTGCTGCGCGTCACCGGCAAGCTCTATGGCGATAACGCCGCCGATACCTTGATGGTGGAAGGCAACCTGGCCCATGCATTGCGTCAGCAGGGCAAGCTGGCCGAGGCCGGCCCGCATTACCGCGCCGCGATGGAGCGTGCGCGCACCGTGTTCGGCGACGATGCGCAAGCCACCATCACCTACCGCAGCAACCATGCCCTCTGGCTGCTGGATGCCGGGCAGGTGGATGCCGCATTGGCCGAACAACGCGCATTGCTGGCCTCGTCCCTGCGTGTGTTGGGCCGGGGGCATCCACAGACCGCCGAGATCCTGCGCGGCATGTCCGAGGCCGAGCGCAGGCTCGGCCAGCGGGCTGCCGCGCGCGCTCACGCACAGCAGGCCTTGCAGATCCTGACCGGCATCTACGGCGATGCCAAGGAGCCGTTGCGTGCCGCACGCCTGACCTTGGCGCAGGTCACCCCGGCCAGTGCGCCTCCTGCCACTGCCAGCGCACCGCACACGGCCGCGGTTGCGCAACGCTGAGAGCCCGTGCCGGGTTGGCCGGGTGCCACCGGCCGAGCGTGGCTGCCACTGCAAAGGTTGAAGCGTGGCCCTGCATGTCGCGCGCCTGACAGGCCTGGACGCGTGCCCGATGATCGCCGGCGAGGCACCGCCTGTCGGCGTGTCGGAGGTCGGGCCTGAGTCCCAGGGCACTGACCGTACTGATCGGCGGCCTGCCCGCGACGCGCATCGTCGGCCTGGCGATGCACCTCGGCCCCCGTCTGGCAGCGTGGCCGGCGTGCCCATCGCATCAGCCGGCATCCGGACCGTCACCGCAGTCGGGCACGCCGCCGGCCTCCATCAACGCCACCAGTGCCGCTGCCGGCCTGCTCGATCCAGCCACGCCTCCGGCTCACCGTGCCGGCCTCCGCCGTTGCCGTCGGCGGGCAGCGCTCGGCCGGCCACAGCGTGGGGGTTGCAGATCTGTCCACCAGCGGCACCCGCCCCGGGCCTGACCCGCACCGACCCCGCGCACCAATTCGCCGCCGCAACGCCACAAGGTGCCGTCACCGGGACCAGCGACTGAAGAGCCAATGGACCGACAGCCTACGATTCCCGATTCCCGATTCGATCCCGAATCCCGAATCACCAGCTATACAGCTTCCAATACACCTTGTTGACCTTGTCCCTCTCGGCATCGGTATGCCCGTCGTGATCGCGGTCGTACAGGAAGTAGGGCGCCCCGCGTGCAGGCGTCACCCGCACCATTTCCAGCTGGCCGTTGACGCGGTACTCGTCGACCTTGTCGCCGTTGCCCATGGTCTTGCTGGTCACATCCGCGCCGGCCGGCACATCGCCGACCGCACCGCTGGTGGCGCAGCCGCCGAGCAGCAGTAACGGCAGCAGCAAAAGACTCGCTCTGATCATTGTCGTCATCCGTTCTAGGTCGTCGGCCAGTATGCGCTGGCAAGGTGTAGCGTGGGCGTGCAGCGTAGAATTGGCGCATGAGCAGATTAGTCCTGATCGACGGGTCCAGTTACCTGTACCGCGCGTTCCACGCGCTTCCGCCGCTGACCAATGCCCAGGGCGAGCCCACCGGCGCCTTGTTCGGCGTGGTCAACATGCTGCGCGCCACCCTGAAGGAGCGCCCGGCCTATGTCGCGTTCGTGGTGGATGCACCGGGCAAGACCTTCCGCGATGACTTGTATGCCGACTACAAGGCCAATCGTCCGTCGATGCCCGACGACCTGCGCGCGCAGGTGCAGCCGATGTGCGACATCGTGCATGCGCTGGGCATCGACATCCTGCGCATCGATGGCGTGGAAGCCGACGATGTGATCGGCACGCTGGCCCTGCAGGCCGCCGCCGATGGCCTGAGCGTGACCATCTCCACCGGCGACAAGGACTTCGCCCAGCTGGTCCGCCCGGGCATCGAGCTGGTCAACACCATGAGCGGCAGCCGCATGGATTCGGACGCGGCGGTGATCGCCAAGTTCGGCGTGCGCCCCGACCAGATCGTCGACCTGCTGGCGCTGATGGGCGACACCGTGGACAACGTGCCCGGCGTGGAAAAGTGCGGCCCCAAGACCGCCGCCAAATGGCTGGCCGAATACGAGTCGCTCGATGGCGTGATCGCCAACGCCGACAGGATCAAGGGCAAGATCGGCGAGAACCTGCGTGCCGCATTGCCGCGGCTGCCGCTCAACCGTGAGCTGGTCACCATCAAGACCGACGTGACGCTGGCCAGTGGCCCGCGCGCGCTGGACCTGCGCGAGCCCAACGCCGAGACGCTGGCGGTGCTGTACGCCCGCTACGGCTTCACCCAGGCGCTGCGCGAACTCGGCGGCGCCGCTGCCCAGGCCGGCCTGCCGACCGAGCCGATGGCGCTCGGCGCCGCCGCCAGCGCCCGCACCGAACCCGGCCGCGCCCGCGGCACCGGCTTCGTGTCCGGCCCGGTCAGCGCCCCGGTGGAGGTGGACCCGGCACTGTCGGCACCCGGCCAGTACGAGACCATCCTGACCCAGGAACAGCTCGACGGCTGGATCGCGCGCCTGCGCGCCGCCGGCCAGTTCGCTTTTGATACCGAAACCGACAGCCTGGATCCGCTGCGGGCCGACCTGATCGGCCTGAGCGTGGCCGCCGAGCCCGGCCAGGCGGCGTATCTGCCGTTCGGCCACAACTTTCCCGGTGCCCCGGCCCAGCTCGACCGCGCCCAGGCGCTGGCGCAGCTGGCGCCGCTGCTCACCGACCCTGCGGTACGCAAGCTCGGCCAGCACGGCAAGTACGACCTGCACGTGATGCGCCGCCACGGCATCGCCCTGGCCGGCTATAGCGACGACACCCTGCTGGAAAGCTTCGTGCTCAATTCCGGCAGCGCCCGCCACGACATGGACAGCCTGGCCAAGCGCTACCTGGGCTATGACACGGTCAAGTACGAGGACGTCTGCGGCAAGGGCGCCAAGCAGATCCCGTTCGCCCAGATCAGCCTGGAGGACGCCACCCGCTACGCCGCCGAAGACGCCGACATCACCCTGCGCCTGCACCAGGTGCTCGGCCCCAAGCTGGCCGCAGAACCCGGCCTGGAGCAGGTCTACCGCGACATCGAGATGCCGCTGGTGGAGGTTCTTGCACGCATCGAGGCCAACGGCGTGTGCGTGGACGCGGCCGAACTGCGCCGCCAGAGCGCGGACCTGTCCAAGCGCATGCTCGCCGCCCAGCAGAAAGCCACCGAGCTGGCCGGGCGCAGCTTCAACCTGGATTCGCCCAAGCAGCTGCAGGCACTGCTGTTCGACGAGCTCAAGCTCCCCGCGGTGGTCAAGACGCCCAAGGGCCAGCCCTCGACCAACGAAGAGGCGCTGGAGGCCATCGCCGACCAGCACGAGCTGCCACGGGTGATCCTGGAATACCGCGGCCTGACCAAGCTGCGCAGCACCTACACCGACAAGCTGCCAGAGATGATCCATCCGCAGTCCGGGCGCGTGCACACCAGCTACCACCAGGCCGGTGCGGCCACCGGGCGGCTGTCCTCGTCCGATCCGAACCTGCAGAACATCCCGATCCGCACCGAGGACGGCCGCCGCATCCGCCGCGCCTTTGTCGCCCCGGCCGGGCGCAAGCTGATCGCCTGCGACTATTCGCAGATCGAGCTGCGCATCATGGCGCACCTGTCCGGCGACCCCGGCCTGGTGGGCGCGTTCGAGTCCGGTGCCGACGTGCACCGCGCCACCGCCGCCGAGGTGTTCGGCCGCACCATCGACACCGTCAGCGGCGACGAGCGCCGCGCCGCCAAGGCGATCAACTTCGGCCTGATGTACGGCATGAGCGCCTTCGGCCTGGCCCGCCAGCTCGGCATCGGCCGAGGCGAGGCGCAGGACTACATCGCGCTGTACTTCAGCCGTTACCCGGGTGTACGCGACTTCATGGAGACCACCCGCCAGCAGGCGCGCGACAAGGGCTACGTGGAGACGGTGTTCGGCCGCCGGCTGTATCTGGACTTCATCAACGCCGGCAGCCAGGGCCAGCGTGCCGGCGCCGAGCGCGCCGCCATCAATGCGCCGATGCAGGGCACCGCCGCCGACATCATCAAGCGCGCCATGGTCAGCGTGGACGGCTGGATTGCCGACCACGCGCAGCGCGCGCTGATGATCCTGCAGGTGCACGACGAACTGGTGTTCGAAGCCGAGACCGATTTCGTCGACACGCTGCTGAGCGAAGTGACCGCGCGTATGTCGGCTGCTGCTGAATTACGCGTGCCGCTCGTGGTCGACTCGGGGGTTGGCGACAACTGGGATGAGGCGCATTGATGCAGTAGTGGCGCCGATATGCTGAACGCGCAGACCAGACATAATGCATATCGGACCTGCGCCGATGGAATGAATAACCGCTAAATTCTACATTTTTTTAACAGGTATCTTCACGATCCATCAATGTAGAAAATGGTGTTATATCCCTCGACGGGCGCAACGCCTGTCGTCAGATCTCTCCCATCCCCTGGAGCAGATCTCGGAACGGAAACTACTCCCCAAGTTTCCGTTCCCTGGCCCCGCCGACCTCCCCCTGGTCTGCGGGGCTTTTTATTTTCGGCGTCGAATTATTTTGCTACGCAACATAACCGGTTCAGCGCATTGCACATTGACCGGTACCGTTGGTAATCACAAATTTAAATGGGCTGTATTAATTCAATTAATCAACACAGCGTTTCATCAGTACCGTGTTCTTTATCTAGATTCAGCCCAGCCAGTCGCGCGGTACCAGATAGTCCATCAGCCGCGCCTCGGCGCTACCCGGTTCCGGCGTAAAGCCATATTCCCAGCGCACCCGTGGCGGCAGGCTCATCAGGATGCTTTCGGCACGCCCGCCACTTTGCAGGCCGAACAGCGTGCCGCGGTCGTAGACCAGGTTGAACTCCACGTAGCGGCCGCGGCGGTAGAGCTGGAACTGGCGTTCGCGTTCGCCGTAGGGCGTGTCCTTGCGGCGCGTGACGATCGGCAGGTAGGCATCCAGGAAGCCGTCGCCGACCGCGCGCTGGTAGGCGAAGTCGCGTTCGAAATCCTGACCCAGGTCGTCGAAGAACAGCCCGCCCACGCCACGGGTCTCGTTGCGGTGACGCAGGAAGAAGTACTCGTCGCACCAGCGCTTGTGCGCGGCATAGCGTTCCTCGCCGAACGGCACGCACAGTGCCTGCGCGGTGCGGTGCCAGTGCAGCACGTCCTCGTCGACCGGATAGAACGGGGTCAGGTCGAAGCCGCCACCGAACCAGGCCGCCACCACTTCGCCATCGCGCTCGGCGCGGAAGTAGCGCACGTTGGCGTGGGTGGTGGGAACATGCGGATTGTGCGGATGGAACACCAGCGACACGCCACAGGCGCGCCACGTCGCCCCGGCCAGCTCGGGCCGATGCGCACTGGCTGACGGCGGCAGGCGCGAGCCGGACACATCGGAAAACCCGATGCCGGCCTGCTCGAACACCGCGCCATTGCGCAGGATGCGGGTGCGTCCGCCTCCGCCTTCCTCGCGTTGCCATAGGTCTTCGGCAAAACGCGCGCTGCCATCGATGGCTTCCACGGCAGCGCAGATACGATCCTGCAGGCCGGTCAAATAATCGCGTACACGGTCGAATTCGTTCATGCCACGATTCTAAGCGCTGCGTCGCGCTTCTTGCAGTCGGGCAAACGCGCCCGTTTGTCGCAGGGCGAGGCGCTGCGTCGTGTGGGGATCGGGCGCATGAGCAGCCAGGCTTTGCTGCCTCGTCTCACACCAGGCTTCACGCCTGGCGTTTCCCGCTCGGACTGGGCGGTGTGGGCGAGGCAGAAGCACGAGCAAAAGCAAAAGCAAAAGCAAAAGCAAAAGCAAAAGCAAAAGCAAAAGCAGAAGCAGAAGCAGGGCGTTGATCTGCTGGTTTGCTGCAGGGCCCTTGCCCGCCTACCATCGCAGGACACGCCGCAAGTAAGTCCATGTAGGCTCTTACGCGGCCTCCATGCCGCGTAAGGTCCCGCGACGGTAGGCGGGCAAGGACCTGTCGAGATGGCCGGTGTACATGGAAAGAGCAGAAGCGGGGGTGGCGGTCGGGCCAAGGTCCCGCGGCGGCGGGCGGGCAAGGACCAGTCGGGATGGTCGGTGTGTATGGGCAAGAACAGAAGCGGGGTGGCGGTTGGCCAAGGTCCCGCTGCGGCGTGCACGGACCATCGGGGATGGTCGGTGTGCATGGCCGGGGGACGCAGGCCAACTTCAACCAGCGATCATGCCTTGCGCGAGGCCGTAAATTCGGCGCGCACCGCAGGCGTGCACAACCGCCATGCCAGCGCCGCGTGGAGACAGCCGATCGCCAGTACGCCCAGGCCCGTCAGCAGCAGCGCCGCCTGGCGTGTTGCCTGCAGGCGTGCCTGCAGCTCCGGCCACTCGGGGCTGTGCAGGACGTCGGCCGGCAGCATCGCCTGCACGCCCTCGAACACCGGCCCGATCAACGCCAGGCCGCCGACATTGAGCAGCCCGGTCACCAGCAACACCGCTACGAATCCGACCCGGGCCCACTCGCGTCGCTGCAGCAAGGCCCAGCTCAACCATGCGAAGGCGACCGACAGCACCACGCCTACGACCGACAATGACACGGCATGATCGATCAGCCACTGCAACGAGGCGGGCAGGGTGATCCCTTCGGGCAGGCCCAGCGTCGCCGTGTCGGGCATCAGCGCGATCATCACGATCTGCAACAGGTTGGACATCGCACTGACGACGCCCAGCAACAAGGACACCCACGCCAGCGGCGTGACGAAGCCGCCGCGTGGTCGGGAGGCCGGTGCCGGCGTGCTCATTGCAGCGAGGCGATATGGGCGGCCACGGCGGCCTGGCCCGGAGGATCCAGCGCTGGCTGCAGTTGCGCGTACCAGCCCGGCAGCGCGTCGGTCGGCAGGCACTGGCGCAACAACGGTGTGCTGCGCTCCAGGAAGGCGTCGAGGAAGGGCAGCCCGCGCACGTAGAGGAAGTGGCTGTCGGTGATCGACATTCCGGCGTAGGCCTCGCGCAACCACTCCAGATGCGGCAACGCGTGTGCGCCGTGACCGGCGCGGGTCAGCGCGGTGAGGAAACTGGTGCGTGCGGTAGCCGGCGAGGTGGAACGCTCCTGCGCGTTCAAATCATCGAAGGTCAGCAACCACTGCTCGCCACGATCGATCTCGTTGCACATCACCGAGGTGGTCGCCAACTGCAGTGCGTTGTGTGCGGTGGGTTCGAGCTCGTACAGCGCCAGCCAGTGCGGATACGCTTCGTGATAGCGGTCCAGCGCACTCAGCGCCAGTGCGCACAGGCGTTGCGCGTCGGCACCCAGGTGCAGCTGCGCCTGCGCAGCGTTGTAGGCGCCCAGCTGATCGCCGCGCTGGAACAGGGTCAGTGCGGGCTGCAGTGCCGGGTCGATCTCGACGTCGGTCGCGGTGTCGTCGGCTGCAGCCGCCGGCGCTGCGGTGGGTTCGGTTCGGGGCGTCGTGGCCACCGGGGTCTTGCGTCCAAACAAACGGTCCCACAGGCCCATCGCGATTACCTTCTGCACGCCGCGGAAGTGGAGACCGCTGCGGTGCCGGCGGCGCTCCGGTCGGGCGGCGGGCCGGCAGAGGGGAGCGCAATGCGCCAGCGATCTGCCGATCCTGCGCCAAGCTTAGAGCTAGTTGCGTACGTGGAGGTGAGTACCGACATGGTGTCGCGTGGCATGCGTAACGCAGTGGCGCATCACGCATGCGACGTGGCTGGCCTGCAGCTTGCTGCAGGATGCGGATGCTGCCGCTGCGACATGTCATCGGCCGGACGATGTACCACCCATCGCCCGGTCGCAGCGCCATGGGTTACGGCTTCACCTGCTCATTGAACAGCTTGAGGATGCGCTTGTATTCGTCCAGCCACGAATCGGCGCGGGTAAAGCTGTGGCGTTCCAGCGGATACGGCGCCACCTGCCAGTTGTCCTTGTGCAGCTCCATCAACTTCTGGGTCATGTCGACCGAGTCCTTGAAGAACACGTTGTCGTCGATCATGCCGTGCGCGATCAGCAGATGGTCGCGCAACCCGTCGGCGTAGTTGATCGGCGATGAGGTCTTGTACGCGTCGGGGTCGAGCTCGGGCGTGTTGAGGATGTTGGAGGTGTACTCGTGGTTGTACTGCATCCAGTCGCCGACCGGACGCAGCGCCGCGCCGGCCTTGAACGTGCCGGGGCTGCGGAACAGCGCCATGTAGGTCATGAAGCCGCCGTACGAGCCGCCGTAGATGCCGGCGCGCGCACGGTCGCCCTGCTTCTGCGTCACCAGCCACTCCAGCCCGTCCAGGTAGTCTTCCAGCTCCGGATGGCCCATGCTGCGGTAGATCGCGGTGCGCCAGTCGCGGCCGTAGCCTTCCGAGGCACGGTAGTCCAGGTCCAGCACGATGTAGCCCTGCTGCACTAGCAGGTTGTGGAACATCTGCTCGCGGAAATACGGCGTGTAGCGCTGCGAGACGTTCTGCAGGTAGCCGGCGCCATGCACGAACATCACGATCGGATACTGCTTGCCGGGCTCGGGGTTCTGCGGCCCGTAGTACTTGCCCCAGACCGTGCCGGCGCCATGCCGGGACGGCACCTGCACGTACTGCGGTGCGATCCACGGCTGCGCCTTGAAGGCGGGGGTGCGGGTGTCGGTCAGCAGCGTGGCCTGGCCGCCTGCGGCCGGCACCACCGCCAGCTGCGGTGGCAGGTAGCTGCCGGAATAGCGCACCAGCAATTGCTGCCCGTTCGGCGACAGACGGAAGCCTTCCACGCCATTCAAGGCGGTGACTTCGGTGAGCTGGTCGCTGCGCAGGTCCAGCTTGCACACCTCGTAGTCGCCCGGCCATGTCTGATTGCACAGAAAGAACATGCCGCTGCCGTCGGCGCTGGGTACCGGCATCGATACTTCCCACTTGCCGCGCGTGCGCTGGCGCGGCTTGCCGTTGCCTTCCACGGTGTACAGCTGCGAATAGCCGGATTCTTCCGACAGCAGCCACAGCGTGCGGTTGTCGGGCAGCCAGCCGAAATCGTTGAAATCCCAGTTGATCCAGGCGCTGTCGCTCAGGCGATGCCGCGGCTGCAAGGTGGCATTGGCCAGATCCACGCTGGCGATCCAGCGGTCCTTGTTGTCCACCGCGCGAATCTCCACCGCCACATTGCGCCCGTCATTGCTCCAATGCACCGCCGGCCCGCTGCCGTCGCCATCGCTTTCCACACGCACGGCGCGGTTGCCCTTGAGCGGATCTTTCCTGGCGGCCTTGCGCAGCGCGGCCAGCGGGTCGGTGGCAATGCCCGGCAGCGTGTCGAACGACAGCGCTCTGGCGGTGCCGGCGCTGACATCCACCAGCCACAGCGCATGCGCCACCGGTGCATTGCGACCGACGCGGGTGCGCACTTCCTGGAATTCCTCGTAACCGGATTCGGTCACGTACTTGGGCATCTTGCCGGCCTGGCCCTCTTCGGCGCCCTTGGCCTGGGTGACCACCAGCAGATGGCGGCCGTCCGGCGACAACGCGCTGTCGACGATCTCCACCTCATCGCCCAGATACACCGGTGCCGCCGCACGGGTGGCATCGGCGCGGCGCCAGGCGTCTTCCTGCGCGCGTAAGGCATCGCGCTGCTCACGATCGCGCCGCAGTGTGGCCAGCGTGGCCAGCTGCTGCTCGCGCAACACGTCGGCCTTGGGTGCAGCGTTGGGATCGCGCTCGGCCTTGACCACCGCAACCTGCGCGGTGCCGGCGTCGGCGCGCCAGTGGTACCAGTTGTTGCCCGCGCGCCAGATCGCACCGCCATCGCTGGCGAACTGCGGCCGCGATTCGACCTCGTTGCTGCGGGTCAGCTGGGTCAGCGCGCCGGAGCGCAGGTCGCGCAGGAAGATGTCGCCATTGCGCGCAAACAGCATGCGCTGACGGGTCGCATCGTAGCTCGGGTTATCCGCATCCAGGCCGGCACGGGCGTTGTCGGCCACGCGTTCGGCAGTGCCGCCGCCGGCGCCCTGGCGGTAGGTGTCGCGCACCGGCGAGCCATCGCGCTTGAGCAGGTATTGCACCTGCTTGCCGTCCCACTGCCACCAGGCCTGATCCACCGACGGCCCGATCCAGTCCGGATCGGCCATCACCTGTTCGATGGTGAGCGGTGTGGCGGACTGCGCGTGCGCGGTGACAGCCAGCAACAACAAGGACAGCGGCAACAATCTGGGCATCGGTAACGACTGGACGCAACAAGGAGCGGACAAGCCTAGCAGCTCGCTTCCATCGGAGGCTTGGGCCACAGGTCATGGACGTGGGGCGGTGCGTGCGTCATCGACGAGGCAAGGCATTCGCCGCTGGCGGACGCGACCAGCTGCGGTGCGCGCATGTCGGCCGACGCCAGCGCATCGTCGCGATGCACTCCACGCCGCGCGCCGCGCCAGCAGCGACGTGGAGCCTGGGTCATGTACGCCTTCGGCCAGCTTCGAACCGCCGCCACCGCCGCGTAGCGGGAAACCTCCCGACTTGCCAGCAGCGCAGGTGGCGGCCAAGCTAGCGCGCTTTTGCGATTGTCGGTTCCCATGTCCAGCCTGCCTGTTCCTGCCGTTTCCCACCCGATGGCCGTCGGCGCGCCCGGCCGGCCGCTGGCCTGGCGCGCGGGGCAGTCGGTCGACCTGGCCACCTTCATCGCGCACGTGCACGGCCTGGCGCAGCAGCTGCCGGACGGTCGCCACGTGGTGAACCTGTGCGAGGACCGCTATCGCTTCATGGTTGCGTTCTATGCGTGCGCGCTGCGCGGCCAGGTGTCACTGCTGCCGTCCTCGCGCGCACCGGCCGTGGTCGGCGAGGTGCAGGCGCGGCATGCTGATGCGTACTGCCTGGGCGATCTGGCGCTGGAGCTGGCGCCGCCGCGCTACTGGCAGTTGCCGGCCGAGTTGCCGCAGGCCGCGGGCCCAATCCCGCAACTGGCCGACGATGCCCTGGTGGCCATCGGCTTTACCTCCGGCAGCACCGGCAGCCCGCAACCCAACCCCAAGACCTGGGGCAGCTTCCTGACCAGCACGCGCCAGGACCTGGTCGCGCTGGAAAGCCTGTGGGCGCACACAGACGCGGTGCCGCACGTGGTCGCCACGGTGCCACCGCAGCACATGTACGGCATGGAATTGTCGGTCCTGCTGCCGATGGTGACCGCACTTGCGGTGCATGCGGGCCGCCCGTTCTTCCCGGACGATGTGGCGCGCGCGCTGGCCGATGTTCCCGCCCCGCGCGTGCTGGTGACCACGCCGGTGCATCTGCGCGCGCTGGTGGAATCGGGCGTGGCGTTGCCGCCGCTGGTCGGCATCGTCTCGGCCACCGCGCCGTTGGCGCAGGACGTGGCCGCTGCCGCCGAGGCGCGCTTTGGCGGCGAGGTGCGCGAGATGTTCGGTTCGACCGAAACCTGCGTGTTCGCCGTGCGCCGCACCGCGCTGGAAGCGGCATGGACACCGCTGCCCGGCGTCCGCCTGGAAACGCAGGCGGCAGGCACCTTGGTGCACGCACCGCATCTGGCCACGCCGGTGCTGCTGGCCGACATGATGGACGTGGCCGCCGACGGCCGTTTCCAGGTGCGCGGCCGGCAGGCTGATCTGCTGGAAATCGCCGGCAAACGCGCCTCGCTGGCCGATCTCACCCGTCGCCTGCTGGCCATTCCCGGCGTGATCGATGGCGTCATCGTGCAACTCGCACCCGACCCCGGCCAGGCGGTCGGGCGCATCGCCGCACTGGTGGTCGCCCCGACCCTGGACGAGGCGCAGATCCTCGACGCCCTGCGCGTCAGCGTCGACCCGGTGTTCCTCCCGCGCCGCCTGCGCAAACTCGCCGCACTGCCACGCAACGAAACCGGCAAGCTGCCACGCGATGTGGTGCTGGGTTTGCTCAACGGCTGAGCGATACTGCGCATAGTGCTCAGGAGAGGTCGAAGTGGAAAAAGGACGTCTGGCCGCCGCGCTCACAATTGCAGTCTGCCTGGGAGGCTTGTTTGTACTGCTGTCCAGCGGAATTGTCCCCAAAGACACCGCTAAATCGACGACTGTATCTACAGCCTCGCCCGCGCAACCGTCAGCACCGCCAAAACGCGATTGGACTTCAACGCCACTGCCGCCGCAGGGTACGCCGCTGCGCAGCGTTTTTGCCGATTTGCGCCGCCGCGCCGAGATGGGTGATCCTCGCGCGGCCTGCCGATTGGCAGCGGAGTCACAGAGGTGTGAGAATCTTCATGAGCAAGTCGCCTCGTACGACGAGCAATTGTGGAAGCTCAAGCAGGCTGGACGTACTGCGAGTGCATCCGCACGAGCCGGCCTGTCGTCCAATGAGACATCGCTAGAAGCGATTGGCGATAGTCTGCTGAATCAAGTAAAGGACTGCGAAGGCGCTCCGCAACTTTCGTCCGCAGAGCGTGTAGCCCTGTGGCGGCAGGGCGCTCTGGCAGGGCAGCCTGCGGCCTTGGCAAACTACTCAGTGGGCAACGCATTCAAATACCGCGAGCTGCTCGAAGTAGCTCCGCAGTTGGAGCGTTATCGTCGCGAGGCGGAAGGCATGGCATTGCAGGCTGCCGCAAAGGGAGATCTACGGACATCGCTCGTCTTGGCCGCGGCATACTCGCCTCGTCGCGACAGTGGAGATCGTGTTTTTCTGGCGCAAGTCGTAAAGCCGGATATCTCGCGTTCGCTGGCGCTTTATCGGCGTGGAGGGCAGCTGTTACCTGCCAACTCTCCTGCACAGACCCGCAGTGTCATCGACGACAACATAGCCTGGCTTCAGCAGCGGGCGAGTCCTGCGGAGCTGGCGCGTGCCGACGCACTGGCTGGGCAATGGTCACGCGAGTGGTCATCCGTAGTGGCAAACACGCCGACAGAGCTTATCGTGGAGGCCGATGGCGGCGTTGCGAGCATGGGGCCAGCGCGATGCAGCCAATGACTCACCCATGCACCCCGTCGATCTCCACCGCCAGCTCGTCGCGGCAGATCACCGCGTGCAGCAGCAGGCGCGGCACCGCATCGCCGAAGCGGGCGTCCAGTGCCTGGGCAACCTTGGGCAGGTCGTCCTGCTCGCGCACGTAGACCTTCAGGCGGGTGCCGGCGCCGAACTGCGTGGGCAGGGCCGGGGCGTGCTGGCGTGCGGCGCCGAGCAGGGCGTCGAAGTTGGCGAAGGTTTCTTCCAGCTGCGCCAGCAGCTGGCCGGTGTGCATCGAGGCATGCCCGACCACGGCGGCGGTGCCCGACAGCAGCAGCGGCATGTCGCTGCCGGCCGGCGGCAGCATGGCGCGCGCGAAACTCGGCGGCTGCGGGCCGTACTGGCGCGGGTAGTTGTAGGCGCTGACCTGGCGCGGATTCTCCAGCGGGGTGCCGGCATCGCTGGCGGCCAGCCAGTAGATCTGGATGATGCGCTCGGCATCGCAGCGGCCCACCGCGGTGGCGGCCGGCAGCTGCGCAGTGTCGAAGGCGCCCAGGCCGCGCGCACGGCCCACGCAGAACTGCCGGTAGCGTTCGCGGTCGCCACTGCCCAGGGTGATGGCGTCCAGATAGTTCCAGATACGCAGCAGGCGCGGCGTCTGGCTGCCGGTGACGAAGGCGGTGATTTCCGCATAGGCCTTGGCGGCGGCGGTTTCGATATCGACATCCTGCTCGTCGATTTCGATCACGCCGAACTGCAGGCGGCCGTCACTGGCCCAGGCGATGTTGCCATCGCGGCCGCTGTGCACGGCTGCATCGCTGCGCCACACCTCCAGCATCTCGGCCTGATACGGCTGCAGCGGCACGCGCAGGTAGCGCGGGTCGTCCAGGCGTGGCGCCGCGGTGCCGAAGCCGAACACGGCCAGCACCTGCGGGTCGGCCAGCAGTGCGGACGGGGCGGTCTGCTCGACATAGTCGACCTGCAGACGGGGATGGCGCACGCTGTGCGTGGTCTGGGCCTGGGAAGCGGTCATCGGGTGTCCCGTCGTTGCGTGTCGCGTTGCAAGGTCTCGCCGTCGAAGCCGAGCGTGGCCTGACGTCGGCGTTGGCGCCAGGACTGCCAGGCGCGCGGCATCATCGACAAGGTGGTCAAGGCATAGATGGCGCGGAACGCGCGCAGGCGCAGCCGCACCCTGGGGCTGTCGAACACGTCGCCGGCCAGCATCGCCACCACCGCTTCTTCGATCCGCCAGGTGTTCTGCGGTTGCGCGAACAGGGCGCGCATGGTCGGCGAGGTGAAGCGGTAGATGAACCACTTGAACTCGTCCACGCCGCGCCTGAGTTCGCGCTGCAAGGCGCGCTGCAGTTTCGCCTCGTGCTGCGGCATGCGCAGGGCCTGGTCCACCATCGCCGCACCGCGTTCGGCGCTGTGCATGGCCAGGAACACGCCCGACGAAAACATCGGGTCGACGAAGGTGTAGGCATCGCCCAGCATCAACCAGCGCGGGCCGGACATGCGCGTGCATTCGTAGGCGTAGTTGCCGGTGGCATGCACCGGGGCCACGCGTTCGGCGCCGAGCATGCGCGCGTTGAGCTCGGCATTGAGCGCGAGCGTGCGCATGAAAAAGCCCTCGCTGTCGCCCTTGCGGGTCTTCATGTATTCCGGGTAGCAGACCGCGCCCACGCTCATGATGTCGTCCGGCAACGGAATCAGCCACATCCAGCCATGTGCGTGGCGGTAGATGCTGATGTTGCCGGCATCCTCGCCCGGCCGGCGCGCCACGCCGCGGAAGTGGCTGAACAACGCGGCCGACTGATGTTTGGCATTGGCGCGTTTGAGCTTGAAGCGGGTGCCCAGGAAGGTATCGCGGCCGCTGGCATCGAGCAGATAGCGCGGGCGGAACCGCTGCACCCCGGCCACGCCTTGCGCCTGCAGCACCGGCTGCTGCCCGTCGAACTCCACCGCTTCGACCTTGACCTGATCGCGCGCATCCACGCCCACCGCCCGCGCGCGCTCGAACAGCACCTGGTCGAACTGCGCACGTGGCACCTGGAAGGCGAAATCGGCCTTGGCATCGAGCGCATGCGAAAAACGAAAGGTGTTGTAGCCGCCGCTGTCATTGGGAAAGTCCGCGCCGCGCTTGAGCACGCCGATGTCGCGCACGTCCTCCAGCACGCCCAGGCGTTCGAGAATCGGCACGTTCATCGGCAGCAGCGACTCGCCGATATGGAAGCGCGGATGCTGCGCCTTCTCCAGCAAGGTCACCTGCCAGCCCTGCTGGGCCAGCACGATCGCCGCCGTACAGCCCGCCGGCCCGCCGCCGATGATCAGGACATCCGGGCACTCGGGCCCGGGAGCCGGCCCGGCTGCCGGCATGGCGGTCGGGGTGGGGCGAACAGCAGTGGAAGTCATCCTGGAACGAACCTGCAGCGGGCGAGCGTCATGCAGTCATGATAGCCTGACCGGCGGCCCGGACAGGTATGCCGGCCGCCGAATCGCTGTTGCAGAACGATCGACGCCATCGACAATGCGGCCGCAAGGCAGCCGCGGCGAGTGCTCGGAATCGGCCGGCACGGCAACGTACACTGTGTTGCGCAATCGCCCACGCCGACCTGACGGTTGTCTGTGACGCTGCGGTGGTTGTGCTGAAGTCCCTCGCTCTGATCCTGTCGCCCGACCCTCACCTGGAAGCTCTCTGGATGTCCTCGCAAACCGCTGCCGAACGTGAACTGGCCGAACTCCTGGTCGAAAGCCTGAACCTGGAAGACGTCCAGCCCGCCGACATCGATCCGGAGGCGCCGTTGTTCAATACCGGGCTGGGGCTGGATTCGATCGACGCGCTGGAACTGGCGCTGGCGATCAGCAAGCGCTACGGCTTCCAGCTGCGCTCGGACAATGACGAGAACCGTCGCATCTTCGCGTCGCTGCGCGCATTGTCGGCGCATGTCCAAGCCAACAAGACCGTCTGACCTGCCAACTGCAGCGCCTGCCGATGCGCCCCCGTGGGTGCTGGGGCTGGGCGTGCTGCTGGCGGTGGCGTATTCGCCGCTGGCGCATTGGGCCAACGCCAGCCATCGCCCGGACCTGGCAGTCATCGCCGGGGCCTTGCTGGTGCTGATGGTGCTGATCGAACCGATGGTCGCGCGCCGCGCCTGGGCCTGGGCGCTGGCCGTGCTGACCTTGCTGGGCCTGAGCGCGTTGTGGCACTCGCCGTACGCGATGCTGGTGCTGGCCGCGCCGCCGGTGGTGTTCACCGGCTGGATCGCCTGGTTCTTCGGGCGCAGCCTGCGCCGCGGGCGCACGCCGCTGATCAGCCGCATTGTCGAAGGGCTGTATCGCCAGGCCGGCATGCCGATCAGCCCGGAGCAATACCGCTACACGCGCCGTCTCACCCTGGCCTGGGCGTTGCTGCTGTGCGCGCTGACCCTGGTCAACCTGGTGCTGGGCCTGTGCGCCGAACCCAGTGGCGTGCTGGCGCAACTGGGCTACGCCTCGCCGCTGCCGATCAGCGACGCGCGCGCGTCGTTGTTCGCCAATCTGCTGGCGTACGGGGTGGTTGGCGGGTTCTTCGTGGGCGAATATCTCTTGCGCGGCCGCTGGTTTCCACAGCGCCCCTATCGTAATCTGCCAGACTTCTTGCGCCAGATGGCGCGGCTCGGGCCGGAATTCTGGCGCGATCTGCTGCGCTGAGTGCGTGGCCAGGGCAGCGACGTACGTGCACATTTTCGGGGACAAGACAAAAATGCCGTTGGCAAGGATGCCGTCGCGCCTGGCGTGGGCCGTGTTCAATCTGCTGCAACTGGCCTTCACGCTGACGTTTACCGCTGGCGGAATCGTCTATGCCCTGGTGCTGCTGGCGATCACGCGCGATGCCGACCGCCTGCTGCGCATGGGCGCCTGGATGTGGTCGCCGGTGCTGTTTCGCGGCGCCGGCGCCAAGGTGATCGTGGAAGGCCGCGAGCGCGTGGACTGGTCTAGGAATTATCTGTTCGTCAGCAACCACCAGTCGGTCATCGATATCTGCGCGTTGTTCTACGCCTTGCCGGTGCCGCTGCGGTTCCTGCTCAAGGACGAGATGCTCAAGGTGCCGTTCGTGAACTGGTATGCGCGGGCCACCGGCATGCTGTTCCTGGACCGCGACAGCCGGCGTGCCGGGGCGATGGTGCGCCGGCAGGCAGCGGCGCTGCTGCGCGAGGGCAAGCAGTTGTGTCTGTTTCCCGAAGGTACCCGCAGCCGCAGCGGCGCATTGTTGCCGTTCAAGGCCGGGCTGTTGCAGGCCGCTATCGATGCTGGCGTGCCGGTGGTGCCGGTGGCGCTGGATGGCTGCGGCAAGGTGCTGCCGGTGGAGGGTGTGTTCAGGGTGCGCCCGGGCATCATCCGTGTGCGTATCGGCGATCCGATCCCGGTGACCGGGCCGGATGCGCCGGACCGCCAGCAATTGACCGAGCAGGCACATGACGCCGTGGCTGCGATGCTTCAACCCAGGATTTGAGTTGCCCGCTTATGGATTTTGTCGTGCCGCATGATCATCCCTGCCTGCCCGGGCACTTTCCGGGGCGTCCCGTGGTGCCTGGCGTGGTCGTGCTCGACCATGTACTGCAGGCGGTGGAAGCCGCCCATGGCCCACGCGCGGCGGCGCGCCTGCCGCAGGTGAAGTTCGTGCGGCCGTTGCTGCCGGGGCAGGTGGCATCGATCACGCTGGACGGCGTCGGCCCGCGCTGGCGCTTTCGCGTGCAGCGCGCCGACGAGCTGCTGGTCAGCGGCGAACTGGTGGCGGAGGCGGCGCAATGAGCAGCCAGTGGAAGCAACGTCCCGAAGGCGGCGGACGTTTCGCGCTGTGGCTGATCCGCGGCATCGCCCAGTACGGCGGGCGCGCGGTGGGACGCGCGCTGCTGTACCCGATCACGCTGTACTTCCTGCTGGTGCGTGCGCCCGAGCGCAGCGCCTCGCGTGCCTATCTGACCCACGTGCTGGACCGCCCGGCCACGCTGCGCGACGTGGCGCGGCATATCCACACCTTCGCCTCGACGATTCTGGACCGTGTGTACATGCTGTGCGGGCAGATGCAGCGCTTCCGAGTCGACATCACCGGGCTGGATCAGCTGCATACGCAGATGGACCGCGGCCGCGGCGTGCTGATCTTCGGCTCGCACCTGGGCAGCTTCGATGCGCTGCGCGTGCTGGCCACCGAGCGGCCGGACGTGCAGGTCAAGGTGGTGCTGGACAAGGCGCACAACCGCGCCATGACCGAGCTGCTGGGCGCGCTGAATCCGCAGCTGGCGGCCAACATCATCGATGCCGGCATGGACGCGACCTCGATCGTCATGGCGATCAAGGACGCCACCGATGCCGGCGCGCTGGTCGCGCTGCTGATCGACCGCCCGCGCGAGGGCGACCCGGCATTGCCGGCGATGTTCCTCGGCCGCAACGCGATGTTCCCGACCTCGCCGTGGCTGATCGCCGCAGCGCTCAAGGTGCCGGTGGTGCTGGCGTTCGGCCTGTATCGCGGCGGCAATCATTACGAGCTGGCGTTCGAGACCTTCAGCGAAGGCCTGGACGTGCCACGCCGCCAGCGTGCGCCGGTGCTGGCGGTACTCATGCGCGATTACGCGGCCAGGCTGGAACATTACACCCGCTACGCGCCGTACAACTGGTTCAACTTCTACGATTTCTGGAACACCCACCATGCCGATGTGCCGCACCCTGCCGTGGATGCTGATACTGCTGTTCAGCGCCGCACCGCTATGCGCCGCACCGCCTGAGACGCTGGACGTGGGCCAGGTGCTGCAGCGCCTGGCACGCCCCGCACCGGTCAGTACCGAGTTCGTCGAACTGCGTGGTTCGGCCCTGCTGAAGACGCCGCTGCGCGTGCAGGGCCACTACCGGCGTCCGGACGCACAGACGCTGGTGCGCGAGGTCAGCGCACCGTATCGCGAGACCACCACGTTGCAAGGCGACCAAGGCGTGCTGGAACGCGAAGGCAAGGCGCCGCGGCGTTTTGCGCTCAGCCGCGTGCCCGAGCTGGCCGGCTTGAAGTCCGGCTTCGGCGCATTGCTGGCCGGCGACCGCGCGCTGCTGGAGCAGCACTACCGCATCAGCGGGCAGGGCCAGCTGCAATCCTGGGCATTGACCCTGCAGCCCAAGGACGCCGCTGTCGCCAGGCAGGTCCGCGAGTTGCGGCTGTACGGGCGCAATGACGAGTTGCGCTGCATCGAAAGCCTGCCGGCCAAGGGCGAGGTGCAACGCACGCTGCTGGCCGGTGCCGCGCGCGAGGCCGCACGCGTGACCGATGCGGCGGCGCTGACCACGCTGTGCCACGGGTCGGGCGCGTGACGCAGCGCGCCTGCGGCGCCAGCAAGGCGCCCGCACAGCCCGATGCCGCGCGTGCGGCCGGTGGACGTTCCGCTGGCACCGCGAGGCTTGCGCATGGCGTTTAAATTGAATGCCAACCGCCGCATCGGCCTGGCGCTGCTGTGGCTGGCCTTGCTGGCGGTGGCCGGGTTCTGGTTGAGCGAGACGCTCAAGGTCACCGGCGACCTGCGCAAGTTCATGCCCGCCCCGCGCACGCCGGCGCAGAAACTGCTGATCGAGGAACTGGGCGAAGGCCCCGGCTCGCGCCTGTTGCTGATGGCGCTGTCCAACAGCGACCCGGCCACGCTGGCCGCGCAGTCGCAGGCACTGCAGCAGGCTCTGGCCGCGCAGCCGCAACTATTCGAGCTGGTCGGCAATGGCGGCAGCGCGGGCCTGGATGCGATCCCCGAGCGCCTGCTGCCGTATCGCTATCTGCTCAGCGACAGCTTCGACGCCGCGCCGCTGGATGCGCACACCCTGCAGGCAGCGTTGCAGTCGCGCGTGCAGGATCTGGGCTCACCTGCCGCTGCGATGGTGGAGCCGTTGTTGCCGCGCGACCCGACGCTGGAAGTACTGCATCTGGCCGAAACCCTGCAGCCGGCCGCGGCGCCGCAGACGCGCAACGCGGTGTGGTTCGACCGTGCCGGCACCTCGGCCTTGCTGATCGTGCAGACGCGCGCAGCCGGCTTCGATCCCACCGGCCAGCAGCTGGCCTACGACGCGGTACGGACGGCGTTTGCCAAGGTCAGCCAGGGCACCTCGACGCAGCTTGTCCTGACCGGCCCCGGCGCCTTTGCGGTGGAAATCACCGCGCGCACGCAGGGCGAGGCGCAATGGATCGGTACGCTGGATACGGTGGGGCTGGTGCTGTTGCTGCTGGTCGCCTACCGCAGCTGGAAGATCCCGGTGCTCGGCGTGCTGCCGTTGGCCAGTGCCGGCCTGGCCGGTCTGGGCGCGGTGGCCGTGTTGTTCGAGGGCGTGCACGGCATCACCGTGGCATTCGGCTTCACCCTGATCGGCGTGGTGCAGGATTACCCGATCCACCTGTTCAGCCATCAGCGTCCCGGCCTGGATCCACGCGACAACGCGCGCCATCTGTGGCCGACGCTGGCCACCGGCGTGGTGTCGACCTGCATTGCCTATGTGACCTTCCTGTTTTCCGGGGTGGACGGCTTGCGGCAGCTGGCGGTGTTCACCATCGCCGGGTTGGCGACCGCCGCGATCACCACCCGGTGGCTGTTGCCGGCGTTGATCGACCCGGCGCCGCGCGACTACGCCGATTCGCGCATCCTCGCCGCGCTGTGGCGTGGCATCGCGCGGCTGCCACGGCCGCGCATCAGTCTGGCGGTGATTGCGCTGATCGGCATCGCGGTGATCGCGTTTGCACCGGGGCAATTCTGGCAGAACGATCTGTCGAAGCTGACCCCGGTGCCGCCCAAGGCGTTGGCGCAGGACACGCAGCTGCGACAGGAACTGGGCGCCCCCGACGTGCGCTACGTGCTCGCATTGCCTGCCGCCAGCGACGAGGCAGCGCTGCAGGCCAGCGAGCAGTTGCGCCCGCGCCTGGATGCGCTGGTGCGCGACGGCGCGCTGACCGGTTACGACATGGCCGCGCGTTATCTGCCCAGCATCAAGACCCAGCGTGCGCGTCAGGCCGCGTTGCCGGATGCTGCGCAAGCGCGCGCATTGACCGACAGTGCGGTGGCCGCCACGCCGTTTCGCAGCGATGCGTTTGCGCCGTTCCTGCAGGACCTGGACGCTGCCAAGCGCGCCGCGCCGCTGTTGCCGAAGGACCTGGCCGGCTCGCCGCTGGCGACCTCGGTCGGCGGGCTGCTGCTGGGGCGCGGCGATCGCAGCACCGCGCTGGTGTCGTTGACCGGCCTGCGCGATCCGTCGGTGGTGGCTGCCGCCGTGCAAGGCAGCGGCGCGCAATTGCTGGATCTCAAGGATGCCTCCGAATCCCTGGTTGCCGCCTATCGTGGACGTGTGCTCGGCGCGCTGGGGCTGGCTGCGCTGCTGCTGGCGGTGACGGTGGCAATCGCGTTGCGCAGCCCGCGCCGGATCGTGCGCGTGTTGCTGCCGATGGCGCTGACCACGGTGCTGATCCTTGCGATCCTGCGCGGCATGGGGGTGGAGCTCAACCTGTTCCACCTGATCGCGCTGATCCTGGCGGCAGGCCTGGGCCTGGATTACGCGCTGTTCTTCGACCATGCCGGCGACGATCACGCCGACCAGTTGCGCACCTTGCATGCCTTGATCGTGTGCAGCCTGATGACCTTGCTGGTGTTCGCGTTGTTGGCTGCCTCCAGCATCCCGGTGTTGCGGGCGATCGGCAGCACGGTGGCGTTGGGGGTGTTGTTCAATTTCATCCTGGCCTTGCTGGTATCGCGCGAGCCCGCGCTGGAGCGCGCAAGAAGTGGAGGTGCACATGCAGGGACGTGACGCGATTGCCGCCTTGATTCCGCACCAGGGCAGCATGTGCCTGTGGGAAGAGGTGGTCGACTGGGATGCGCAGCGCATCGTGCTGCGCAGTCACGCGCATCGCAGCGACACGCATCCGTTGCGCGCCGATGGCCGCTTGCGTGCGCTGCACCTGTGCGAATACGGCGCGCAGGCGATGGCGGTGCATGGCGGTTTGCTGGGGCATGATCCCAGCCAGCCAGCGCGCCTGGGCATGCTGGTCGCCCTGCGAGGCGTGGAGTTGCATCTGGCCTATCTGGACGACCTTCCTGCTGCGATCGAATGCGAAGCAGTGGTATTGATGCAGGCCGACGACAGCCAGCAATACAGTTTTCGCCTGACCCACCAGGGGCAGTTGCTCGCCGAAGGCCGCGCCACGGTGATGCTGGTCGCCGGGCGGGCCCTGTAGGAGCGCGCTTGCGCGCGATGAAGCGTTACCGTTGAAGCCTCATCGCGCGCAAGCGCGCTCCTGCCGAATGTGGGCGATCGATGCGGGCGGTCTATTCCTGCACTTGCTGCCAGTCGTTAGGATGAGGCTCTTTCCGCCGTCATTTCTGCGGCTTCCATCGAGGCGTCCATGAGCACATCCATTCCACAGCGCCGCGCGCTGGTCACCGGCGGCAGCGGCGATCTCGGTGGTGCGATCAGCCGTCACCTGGCGGCGCAGGGTCGCCATGTGATCGTGCACGCCAATCGCAATCTCGCCCGCGCCGACGCCGTGGTCGCAGCGATCGTGGCCGACGGCGGCAGTGCCCAGGCGGTGGCGTTCGATGTGGCCGATGCGCAGGCCAGTGCAGCGGCGCTGGCAAGCCTGCTGGAGGTTGGCCCGATCCAGATCGTGGTCAACAATGCCGGCATCCACGACGATGCGCCGATGGCCGGCATGAACGCCGAACAGTGGCATCGGGTCATCGACGTGTCGTTGCACGGGTTCTTCAACGTCACCCAGCCGTTGCTGCTGCCGATGGCGCGTACGCGCTGGGGCCGTATCGTCAGCGTGTCGTCGGTGGCGGCAGTGCTGGGCAATCGCGGGCAGACCAACTACGCCGCGGCCAAGGCCGCCTTGCACGGCGCCAGCAAATCGCTGTCGCGCGAGATGGCCAGCCGCGGCATTGCCGTCAACGTGGTCGCGCCGGGCGTGATCGAAAGCGAGATGGTCGGCGAAAGCTTCGCGCCGGAGGTGATCAAGCAACTGGTGCCGGCCGGCCGCGTCGGCAAGCCCGACGAAGTGGCCGCATTGGTTGCGTTCCTGTGTTCGGAGGCAGCTGGCTATATCAACGGCCAGGTCATCGGCATCAATGGCGGCATGGGCTGAGAGCCGCTGATAGAACGACGATGCCTCCCCCCAGGTAGGCGCGGCTAGTGTGGTTCCCATCAGCGCACGACCAGGTTGGCAGGTGCGGTGTCCTCGCCGCTGTGAGCTTGCTGCAGGGCCCTTGCCCGCCCACCATCGCGGGACACGCCGTGAATCCGTCCATGGAGGCTCTTACGCGGCATCCCTGCCGCGTAAGGTCCCGCGACGGTGGGCGGGCAAGGACCGGGCGAGATGGGTGGTGTGCCTGTGCAAGCAATGCACCTCGCGCGGCCGTTCGATGCGTTGCGGTTTGATCGGCGTCCGGCATTTGAATCAAGCTGGCGCGGATCCAGAAAAAACGCGCCGTCGCCGGCGCGGTCTTCAAGCTCACGCTGCGTCGGCGTACCAGGCGGCGGTGAGGATGGGTTCGCCGACGGCATTGGCGGTCAAGGCGTCCAGTCCATGGTCCGGCAGTCCGGCATGGCGCTGACGCGCCTTGTGCAGGATCTCGCGCGCCAGCACCGCCATCTGCGCGACGTTGCGGTGGATGCGCGCGGCAAAGGCATCGTCGTCGAGGGTGTCGTGCAAGGCGCCGTTGAGTTCGTTGAACCAGCCGATCAGGTATTGATCGAGCAGGCGCCCATCGTCGCTGGCCAGGCCTTGTGCAGTGTTGTGCTGGCCCCAGTCGTGCAGCACGCGCTGCATCGCCAGATTCATGTCGCGCGCGTAGAAAAAATCCGCCTTCATGCGCGAGAGCAGGCTGAGGTCGGCGATCCGTCCGCTGCAGAACAGCGGCGCCAGCAGCGACCAATAGTAGGTGTAATCCCAGATCACCTTGACCGGCATCACCTGCGCATCGCCGAACAGGGCGTACTGATCCTGATACAGGGTCAGGGTGTTTTCGTAGAACGAGAAATACAGCTGCTGATACAGCTCGACATACGGGCTGAGCGATCTGCCGGCGCGGTCGCGGCCGATCAGTTCGCAGATGTAGGTATTGGAAATTGCGATGAAGTCGCTGCCGGGCGAATAGAACGGGTCCAGGAACAACCCCGCTTCGCCGGTCAGCGCCCAGCGCTGCGGCGAGAACACCTGCGTGCAGCCATAGGAGAAGTTGCGCAGGAACAGGAAGTCCTGCAGCCGGTAGTCGGCCTTGTCGAGCGTGGCGGCGACCTGCGGCTGATGCGTGCGCAGCCAGTTCATCGCCTTGTCGTGGGTGTTCATCGTCTCCAGCGGATGCATGGCCGCATCGCAGACGATGCCCAGCGAATGCGCGCCGGAGGAGAGCGGAATCAACCAGAACCAGTAGCCCGGCCCGCACATGTGGTTGGTCGAGCGCCAGCGATCCGGCGGCGTGCAGCGCTGCAGCCAGCTGCTGTCCTGCGACCAGCCATTGGGGTCAATCAGGCCTTCCACGCGCCACCACACTGCATTGGCGTCGTGCGCGTTGTCCTGCGCCAGGCCGAGCTTGCGCTTGAGCAGGCCGGCGCGGCCGCTGGCATCCACCACCCAGCGTGCGCGCAGCGTGCCGGCCTCGCCTGCGCGCTCGTAGCGCACGGCGTGGTCGGCATCGTCATCGGCCAGGTCCACGCCCTTGACGCTGCAGCCGTCGACAAACGTGATGCCCTGCGCGCGGGCGCGCTCGCCGAGGAAATTCTCGAAGCGGCCACGGTCGATCTGCCACGACGGCGTCGGCAGGATCTGGCTGACGCCCAGCTCGGTGCAGCGGTCGATGTCCTGGCGCCTGTCGGAAAAGAAGAAGCGGAAACCGAACTTGCGGATCTGCTCGGTCTCCAGGTGCTCGCGCAGGCCCAGCACGTCGGCGAAATAATGTGCGCCGATTTCCACCGTGGATTCGCCGACCTTGAACGCGGCCTCGCGCACCGGGTGCGCACGGCGCTCCAGCACGGTGATCGCCAGTTCGGGGTCGCGCTGGCGCAGCTGCAGCGCCAGGCTCAGGCCGGCCAGGCCACCACCGGTGATAACGACATCGGCACGCTGTGCATTCATGGGGATGGCTTGTTGGTGGTGACCGCAGGCACAGTAGCAAATTCGCCGTCGGCGTCGTCGATCAGCACCGGGTTGGCGCGCACGCGGCGGTATTCGCGCCAGATATGCCCATAGCTCCAGGCCTGCACGACCACGTGCGAGGTGATCTCCCACAGGTCGCGCACCAGCCGGAAATGGCTCTTGCGGAAGGTGCCCGGCGAGGTGCCGGCGTAGCGGGTTTCGATCGGCACCGCGACCACGCGCGCGCCGGCCTGGCGTGCGGCGGAAATCAGCAGCTGCGCTTCGAACACGAAGCCTTCGCCGGGCACGTCGGGCAGGGTGAACACCGAGGCCGGATACAGGCGCTGGCCGCTCTGGCTGTCGACCAGCTGGAAGCCGCAGGCCCAGGCGATGCCCCAGTCGCCGAAATCGTTGCCGATGCGGCGGATGGTGGGCTGGGTGGCGCGCTTGCGCATGCGTGCGCCGACGATGACACAGCCGGGGTGGCGGTTGGCCGCGGCCAACAGGCGCGGGAAATCGGCCGCCTTGTGCTGGCCGTCGCCGTCCATGGTCATCACGGCGCGCATGCCCATCCGCTGCGCCTGCGCAAACCCGCTGCGCAACGCGGCGCCCTTGCCCTTGCGCTGCGGATGCCGGATCAGGGTGATCGGCAGGTCGGCGATGCAGTCGGCGGTGCCGTCATCGGAGCCGTCGTCGATCACGATCACGTTCGAGCAATAGGTCAGCGCATCGTTGACCACTTCGCGGATGCGCAGCGACTCGTTCAGGGCCGGCACCAGGATCGCGGTGTCCTCGCGGGTCAGCGGCTGCCGGCTCACTGCTGGACCTCCAGCTGCAACACCCGGCCCGGGCCGGCGTACAGCGCCACGCGCTCGCCGCCAGCGGCGAGCAGGTCGAACAACGGCAGCATCGGCGCCATCGCATTGCCGGCGACCTGCCGCGACAACGGGCCCTCGCCCGATGTTGGCGTGCCGTCGTCCAGCCACGCCCGCAGCTGCGGCTTGCCGGCCTGGCCGGGGGCGCCCAGCACCAGCGCGCCGCCGAGCAGCCCCTGGCTGGGTGCGACCCGGCCCAGCGGCCCGACCGAGCGGGCGTCGTAGCCGGCCAGCAGCACCGCGTCCATGCCGGCGGCGCGTTGGACCAGCGCCTCCAGCAGGCCCTGCGCGAAGCTGCCCAGGCTGGCGCTGATCGCCGTGGCCGGGGTCATCGCCCCGGCGCCGATGGTCCAGTAGCCGGCCGCGGCGTTGTGCACCGAGTTGTGGAACTTGGTCGGCGAGATCGCCAACGGGTCGCTGGCCAGCGTGGTGCACATGTAGTCGGAGATGGCCAGATCGCCATAGGTGGAAGTAAAGATCGACGGCAGGCTGGCCGGCGCGCGGCCGGCGGCGTGACAGGCGGCCAGCGCCGCTTCCAGCGAGACCGCCACCGTGTCCGGTGCGCGGCGTCGTTCGTTGGCGGCCAGCAGCTGCGGTGCCGGGCGTGCCCCGGTGTCCTGCAGCGTGCCGTCACGGACGAAGGCCGCCGCGGCGTCCCAGCTCGGCAGGCCCTGGGTCCAGAAGCCGATTCCCTCGATGGTGGCAGCCAGCATCAGCGGGCCCGCCCGAACAGCAGCGAACAGTTGTTGCCGCCAAAGCCGAAGGAGTTGTTCATGGCGTAATCGATCTTGGAATGGGCATTGTCGAAACGGATCTGCGGGCCGCAGGCCGGGTCGGGCACGGCGCTGTTGAGCGTGCCCGGCAGCACGCCGTCGCGCAGCGCCAGCAGCGCGATCACCGATTCGACGATGCCGGCCGCGCCCAGGGTGTGGCCGGTCCAGGCCTTGGTCGAACTGGCGTGCAGGGTGGCGGGGAAGATCGCCGCCACCGCGACCGCCTCCACGCTGTCATTGGCCGGGGTGGCGGTGCCGTGCAGGTTCAGATAGCCCACCGCATCGGCGTCCAGGCCGGCGCGATCGAGCGCATCGCGCATCGCCAGCTGCGCGCCCAGGCCCTGCGGATGCGGGGCAGACATATGGTGCGCATCGCTGGATTCGCCATAGCCGTACAGCCACAGGGTGGCGTGCGGTGCGGCAGCGGTGCGTTCAAGCAGGGCAAAGCCGCCGGCCTCGCCCAGGCTCAGGCCGACCCGGCGCGCATCGAACGGCTGGCACAGCTCCGGCGCCACCACCTGCAGCGAGTTGAAGCCGAACAGCACGCTGCCGCACAAGGTATCCACGCCGCCGACCAGGGCGGCATCCACCACCCCGACATCGATCAGGCGCGCGGCCTGGGCGAACACCTTGGCGCTGGACGAACAGGCGGTGGCCACGGTCACGCTGGGGCCGCGCAGGCCGGTGGCGTGCTGCACGAAGTCGCCCAGCGAGTGCGGGGTATGCACGATCGGGCGATCCAGATCGTCGGGGAAGCGTGCGCCGTCGGCGTCTTCGACCAGGCGCGTATAGGCCTCCTCGCTGGCCCCGATGCTGGAGGTGGAGGTGCCGATGATCACCGCCACGCGCTCGGCGCCGTAGCGCTGCGCGGCAGCCTGCACGGCCTCGGCCATGCCGTCCTGCTGCAGGGCTAGCCAGGCCAGGCGGTTGTTGCGGCAGTCCCAGCCTTGCAGGGGGGGCGGCAGGACGACGTCTTCCACGCCCTCCACGCGGCCGATCCAGCAGGGCAGCGGCTGCGGGCCGAAATCGTTGCGACGCATGCCGCTGCGGCGAGCGGTCAGGGCAGCAGCCTGGGCATCGAGCCCGGCGCCGAGCGCGGTGGTGGAGGTAAAGGCGGTGACGGCGACCGGGGCCATCTGGGACGGATGCTGCGCTTGGCTCACGGTGGTCTGCTGGCAAAAAGTGGGCTCAGTATATCGATGGCGGGTCTGCCTCCCGTCGATGGCGCAACTGAACGTGCCGGTCATGTCGCTGACGGGGCAGGACTTTTCGCGTGCTGCCGCGCTTTCGCCATCGGCGCAATTGGGACACAATCCTGCGACACACTTGCCGATCGAGCGCGACCACGCGCGCATGCACGCCTACGTCTATAAAAGCCAACGCAAGCAGGACACCTTCGTCTATCTCGCCACGCGCGACGACTTCTCCGGTCTTCCCGCCGCCGTGCACGCGCAGCTGGCGCCGTTCGCGTTCGTGCTGGAGGTGGCGTTGACGCCCGAGCGCCGCCTGGCGCAGGCCGACGTGGCCACGGTGCGCGACGCACTTGGCAAGCATGGCTTCTATCTGCAGCTGCCCAAGACGGTGGTGCTGGCGGGCGAGTGCGACTATGACTGAGGCCGCACGGGCCGCACGCGTGCGGGCCGCAGCGCTGGCCGGGGCGGCCGGCGTGGCGTTGTCGTTGCTGGGCGGCATCGGCGGCGGCGTTGCCGCGGTGGCGCTGTGGCTGGCACAGCCGGCGTTCGCGCTGGCGGTGTCGTGGGCGCGCGGTACCCGCGCATTGCCCAGCCCGCCGCGCGCGGTTGCGCAGGCCCTGCCGCCGCTGCTGACGGTCTGGGGCGTGGGCCTGCTGGCGCTGGCCGCCCTGATCAGCTGGCCGCTGACCGCCCTGCGCGACAGCGGCAGCCTGGCTGCCGCGTTGGCCCTGAGTGTGGCGGTCAGCGCTGCGCTGCTCGGGCTGTGGCGGACCTGGCCGCTGTGGGGCGAGGTCGAGCGCGATGGCGGCGCCCTGGCCCCGCGCTGGCATGCGCTGGCGACGCAGGAGTTGCACGCCTGGCGCGGCCTGCTCGCCGCTGCCCTGGTGCTGGCGATGTGCACGCTGGTGGTGGCGCTGGCCTGGCCGGGCTGGCTGTCGAGCAGCTTGCGCTGGAGTCTGGCGATCGCCGCCAGCGTGCTGCTGCCGGCCGCCCATCTGCTGTTGCAGCGCACCGCCGCGCCGGGACGCAGCGACGCCCCGGCGGCGCTGCAGGCGGCCGATTTCTTTTCCGAAGCGGCGGCCGAGCCGCGTCCGCTGGAGCCGGTGGCCCAGCACCAACTGGTGCCCGAGCTGTTTGAGGCCGCGCGCAGCGGACGCGTGGACCGCGCGCTGCAGTTGCTCGATGCCGGCGCCGACCCGCAGGCGATGCCGCTGCCGGAGTGGCGCGACCAACGCAGCCTGCCTGCGCTAGCCGCGGTGCTGCCGGACCTGCGCCTGCTGCGCGAGCTGATCGTGCGCCGTGTCGACGTCAACCAGCCGCATCGCGGCATGACGCCATTGCTGGCCGCCACGCGCGACAGCTGGCACGGTCGCCCGGACGCGGTGATGACGCTGCTGGCCAACGGCGCGGACCCGCGCGCCAGCGACAACGACGGCAATACGCCGCTGCATCACGCGGTGCGCAGTTCCGACCCGGGCGTGGCCGCGCTGCTGCGCGATGCCGCCGCCGAGCTCGATGCGCTCAACCACGAAGGTCACTCGCCGCTGGCGATGGCCTGCCAGGTCGGCAACTGGCGGCTGGCCAAGTTCCTGCTGGAACGCGGCGCCCACTCCGAACCGGACGGCGGCGCGCCGGTGCTGCTGGCGGCGGCCGGCACCGAGGAAGACGACCCGGCCGGCGTGCAACTGCTGCTCAAGCACAAGGCGCGCGTGGATGCACGCGATCGTCAACGCCGCAGTGCCCTGCACGAAGCCGCACTGGCCGGGCACGGCGACATCGTCGAGGCGCTGCTGGCGGCCGGCGCCAATCTGGAAGCGCGCGACCTGCTCGGCCGCACGCCGTGGCTGGATGCGGCGCGGCAGGCACGGAGCGGCGTGCTCGAACGCCTGGTCGCACGCAAGGCCGATGTGCTGGCCGTCGATGGCGAGGGCCGCAACGCGGTGATGTTGGCCTGCGCCGCCGACAGCGTGTCGCCGGCCCTGATCCGGCGCCTGCTCGACCTGCAGGTGCCGGCCGACAGCACCGATGCGCACGGCCGGCGCGCGGTGGATGTGGCCGCCGAAGCCGGGCGCTGGGCGATCGTGCAATTGCTCGACCCCGCCTATCCGTTGCCGGCGGCGGTCAGCGATGCGCACGGCGAGACCCCCGGCGTGGCGCTGCTGCCCGACCGCCCGCCCCTGGTGCTGTTGCGCGAAGGCCTGCAGTTCGGTCAACGCGACGGCCTGGTCGCGCTGGCCCGCCTGTGCGGCCCGGAAGAACTTGGCAGCCTGCTGCACGACGCGCATCTGGCCTTGAACGCCGATGCGGTGGACTGGCTGCTGCGCCATGGGGCCGATGCCGAAGTGCGCGATGCCTGCGGCGACGTGCCGATGTTTGCACTGCTCTCGCGGGGCGTGGAGGCGGTGCCGGCACTGCAGGCGCTGCTGCGCCATGGCGTCTCGCCCGCCGGTGCGGGCGGGCTGACACGGCTGCTCAGCGCCTGCGTGCAGCACGATGCGGCATCGCGCGGGCTGGAACAGTTCGCGCTGGAATTGCTCGAACGCGGCGCCGACCCGTTCGCCGCATCGGCGGCCGGCGATCCGCCGTTGTCGCTGGCGGTGCGGCTGGGCTGGCTGCGCCTGCAGCAGTGGTTGCTGGAACACGGCGTGGACCGCGAGGCGCGCGACAGCCACGGCATGACTGCGCTGCACCTGGCCACCGCGCTGGGCCGCGAGGCATCGCTGAAATTGCTGGTCAAGCAGGGCGCCTCGCCGGAAGCGCGCGCTGCCGACGGGCAGACCCCATTGGGCGTGGCGCTGTCGATCGGCCGCCGCGACCTGGCCGACTGGCTGGACTGGCGCATCTGGTCGCTGCCGCACCGCAGCCTGCGCGAGGCGGATGTACCGGCGGCCGCGATGGTCGGCGACACCGATGCGGTGCGTCGCCTGATCGATCTCGGCCTGCCGGTCGACGCCGTCGATGCGCAGGGCTGCACCGCGCTGCTGCGTGCCGCCGGTGGCGGCCATCTCGGCGTGGTGGCGCATCTGCTCGGTCGCGGCGCCGATCCGCAACGCGCAGCCAATAGCGGCGCCACGCCGTTGTCGGCGGCGGTGAGCATGCGCCAGACCGAGATCGTGGCCGCGTTGCTGCAGGCCGGCGCGCAGATCGAGCACCGCCTGCCCGGCGGCGTCACCGTGCTGATGCTGGCCTGCGCGCTTGGCCTGCCGGATATCGTGGCGCGCCTGCTCACCGCGGCGGCCGACGTGCACGCCAACGACGACCAGGGCCTGGCGCCGCTGCATTGCGCCGCGCTGTACGGCTTCACCGCGCGCGACAAGAGCCGCCTGCTGGCCCTGCTGGATACCTTGCTGCTGGCCGGCGCCGACCCGGAGTATCTGGCCGGTGGCCGGGTCAGCCCCCTGCTACTGTTGCTGGGCGCGCGCGCCGAACCCGGCACCGCCTGCGACGAGCAGGTGGTGCTGGCCGGCGTCGAACGCCTGCTCGATGAAGACGTCTCGCTGGACGTGGCCGATCAGCGCGGTTTCGGCCCGCTGCACCTGGCCGCACTGCACGGTTTGCCGCTGCTGGTGCAGCGCCTGCTGCGGGCCGGCGCCGATGCCGACCGCCGCGACGCGCTCAACCGCACCCCGCGCGAGATCGCGATCATGCGCGGCTTCATCGATGTGGCCGGCCAGTTCGAGCCCGCCTTGCCGGGTGTGTCCTCGATGGCGCGCTTCCTGCGCGAAGGCCGCTGAACCAGCGCGGCGGAGCACCGCTGCGGGTGCTGTTCGTGTGCAGCCGCAACCGGCTGCGCAGCCCCACCGCCGAGCGCGTGTTCGCCGACTGGCCGGGCGTGCAGACGCAATCGGCCGGGCTGGCCGCCGATGCGGACGTGCAGCTCACCCCGGAGCTGTTGCACGAGGCGCAGCTGGTGCTGGTGATGGAGCGTCGCCATCTGCAGCTGTTGCGCAAACGCTTTGCCGCGCATCTGCGCCATTGCCGGGTGGCCTGTCTGCAGATTCTCGACGACTACGCCTACATGGACCCGGCACTGATCCGTCGCCTGGAACACACGGTGCCACCATTGCTGCGTCTGCCGGCGTTCTCGTAACCTGATCCCGACACTGCGCGTGCAAGACTGGGCCTTCACTCGCACGAAGGAAGCGCCTCTACGATGAGCGTGCGTATCGAGGACCATGCCATGCTGGGTAATTGCCACAGCGCGGCCCTGGTCGACCACCGTGGCACCATCGACTGGCTGTGTCTGCCACGTTTCGATTCCGACGCGTTTTTCGCATCCTTGCTGGGCGATGAGCAGCACGGGCAATGGGCGTTGTCGCCGGCCGGCGACTTTCGCAGTGAACGTGCCTATGAAGACGACAGTCTGGTGTTGTGCACGCGCATGCACACCGACACCGGCACGGTGGAACTGGTCGACTTCATGGTCGCCAGCGAGGAAGGCGACGGCCACCAGCACCTGGTGCGGATCGTGCGTTGCGTGCAGGGCGAGGTGCCGATGCACATGCGCCTGACCTTCCGCTTCAACTACGGCCGCACTGTGCCCTGGGTGACGCGTATCGATGGTGGCATCCGCGCCATCGCCGGGCCCGACCAGCTCGCCCTGCGCTCGCCGCAGGCGCTGCATGGCGAGGACATGGGCACCGAAGCCGACTTCACGCTGCGCCAGGGCCAGAGCACCTGGTTCCTGCTCAGCCATGGCCTGTCGCATCAGCCCACGCCGACGGCGATCGATCCGGAACAGGCGCTGCAACGCACGGCCGCGTTCTGGCATGGCTGGGCACGTCGCTGCACCGATGTCGGCCCCTGGACCGAGCAGGTGCGTCGCTCGCTGGTGGTGTTGAAAGGACTCAGCTATCTGCCCACCGGCGGCATCGTCGCTGCGCCGACGGCCTCGTTGCCCGAGCATCTGGGCGGCACCCGCAACTGGGATTACCGCTACTGCTGGCTGCGCGATTCGGTGTTCACGCTGATCGCCTTGCTGCAGGCCGGGTATCGCGACGAAGCAGAGGCCTTCCGCGATTGGGTACAGCGTGCCATCGCCGGGTCGCCGGACCAGTTGCAGGCGCTCTACGGCATCGCCGGCGAGCGCCGGCTGCAGGAATGGGAAGCGCACTGGCTGCCCGGCCATGAAAACTCCAGCCCGGTGCGTATCGGTAACGGGGCGGTGGATCAGTTCCAGCTCGACGTCTACGGCGAGTTGATCGGCGCGTTCCACTACGCGCGCGAAAAGGGCGTGGCACCGCTGTCCGACGCCGATGGCTCGTCGGCATCCTTGCTGGAAAAAGTGCTGGAGACGCTGGAAACGCTGTGGCGGCTGCCCGACGAAGGCATCTGGGAGATCCGCGACGAGCGCCGTCATTTCGTGCATTCCAAGGTGATGGCCTGGCTGGCCTTCGATTGCGGCGCGCGCGATGGCATCACCAATGCCGATGCGGCCAAGCGCGCGCACTGGGGCCGTATCGCCGAGCAAATCCGCGCAGAAGTGCTGGAGAAGGGCGTGCACCCGGACGGGCATTTCGTGCAGAGCTATGGTTCCGACCGTCTGGACGCGTCGCTGTTGCTGATTCCGATCGTCGGGTTCCTGCCGGCCGAGGATCCGCGCATCGCCGCCACTGCCGATGCGATCGCACGCGACCTGACCATCGATGGATTGGTCGAACGCTATCGCGCCGACGACAGCGCCGACGGGCTGCCGGCCGGCGAGGGCACCTTTCTTGCCTGCAGCTTCTGGCTGGTGGAAAACTATGCGTTGCTCGGGCGCACAGAGCAGGCACGCATGCTGCTCGAACGTCTGCTCGGGCTGTGCAACGACGTGGGCCTGCTTGCCGAAGAGTACGACCCGCGCAGCAAACGCATGCTTGGCAACTTCCCGCAAGGGTATTCCCACGTGGCTCTGGTCAATGCGGCATTGCGCCTGCACGGACGCATGGGCGAAAAGGAAACACATCCATGAATGAACAAGCCACAACCCCGCCGTGCATCATCGTGGTGTTCGGTGCACGCGGTGACCTGACCAAGCGCCTGGTGATGCCGGCGCTGTACAACCTGCGGCGCTCCGGCGCGCTGGGCGAGCAGTTCGCCATCGTCGGCATGGATCATGGTGATATCAGCGAGCGCTCGTGGCGCACGATGATGGGCCAGTCGATGACCGAGCTGCTCAGCAGCCGCGATGCCGAATTCCAGACCGACGAGTTCGATACCGACACCTGGGAGTGGCTGCGCGAGCGCATGCATTATCTGCGCGGCGATTTCACCGACCTGGGCGCCTATCAAACCCTGGATGGCGCGCTGGAGAAACTGCACAAGCGCTATGGCACCCAGGGCAATGTGCTGTTTTACCTGGCCACCGCCGCGCGCTTCTTCGAGCCGGTACTGCTCAACCTGGGCGAAGCCGGGCTGGTCAGGCAACGCGAGGGCGAGGGCTGGCGTCGGGTGATCGTGGAAAAACCCTTCGGACACGATCTGCCCAGCGCCGTCGCGCTCAATGCCACCGTCGCCAAGGTGCTGCACGAGGATCAGGTGTTCCGCATCGACCACTTCCTCGGCAAGGAAACCGTGCAGAACATCCTGGCGTTCCGTTTCGCCAACGGCCTGTTCGAGCCGGTGTGGAACCGCGACCGCATCGATCATGTGCAGATCACCGCCGCCGAAACCATCGGGGTGGAGGGGCGCGGACGCTTCTACGATCCCACCGGCTGCCTGCGCGACATGGTGCCCAATCACCTGTTCCAGTTGCTGGCGATGATTGCGATGGAGCCGCCGGCCGCGTTCACCACCGAGGCGATGCATCGCCGCCGCGCCGAAGTGATCGAAGCAGTGCGCCCGATCAAGCCCGAAGACGTGGTGCGCGGCCAGTACGCCTCCGGCGCGGTCAACCGCAGCGCCGTGCCGGGGTATCGCGAAGAAGACACGGTGCCGGACGATTCGGAAACCGAAACCTATGTGGCGATGAAGCTGCAGGTCGACACCTGGCGCTGGGCCGGCGTGCCGTTCTACCTGCGCACCGGCAAGCGCCTGCGTGAGCGCACCACCGAGATCGCGATCCGCTTCAAGCCGGCGCCGTTGGCGCCGTTCCGCAGCACCGAAGTGGGCGGCTACGGCCCCGACTGGCTGGTGCTGCATATCCAGCCCGACGAAGGCATCTCGCTGCAGTTCGACGTCAAGCGCCCCGGCGCGCAGGTCAGCCTGGCACCGGTGCGCATGGACTTCCGCTATCGCGACTGGTTCCCCAAGGAATACACGGTGGGCTACGAGCGCCTGCTGCAGGACTGCATGAACGGCGAGGCCGGCCTGTTCCAGGACGCGGCCATGGTGGAAGGGGCCTGGCGCATCGTGCAGCCGATCCTGGATGCCTGGAAACAACCGCCCAGCGACTTCCCCAATTACGCCGCCGGCAGCGCCGGCCCCTCGGCCGCCGACGCCTTGCTGGCCATGAATGGTGGACACGCCTGGCGCGCGCTCACCCCGGGCCGCAAGCCACCGCCGCGCCGCGCACCGGACGCCCGTGGCAGCACCACCACGCCGGTCAAGAAAGCCACCGGGAAGACGGCCAAGAAGGCTGCCAAGGCACCGGCCAGGAAGATCACCAAGACGGCAGCCGAAAAGGTCACCAAGGCGCCAGCCAACCGCGCATCTGCGGCCGCAGCAAGATCATCGCAGGATGCGGCTACGTCGCCGGGCAACGCGGCAAAGAAAGCCGTGAGCAAACGCGCAACCGGCAAGGTCGCAAAGACCGCCGGCAAGACCGGGGCAGGCAAGCGCGCAGCGAAGAAGTCGACCAGCAAGACCGCGGCGCGCACGCCACGCCGCTGAGGGATGCGAGCGGCATACAGCCGCCGCAGCTCCACGTAGGAGCGTGCCCGCGCGCGACGGGCTTTATCGGTAACGCCCGGGTCGCGCGCGGGCACGCTCCTACGAACAGGGCAGCGATTGTGGGTGGTTGGTGCAGGTTCGCCATCCGCATCGGCTTAGGACTTGGACGCGATCGAATGCTCGCGTGCAGGTCGTCTTCAAGCATCGACTGCGCAGCTAACGCTGACGAAAGATGCACCACATCCGCGTAGGAGCGTGCCCGCGCGCGACGGGGTTTTGCCGATAACGCCTCTTCGCGCGCAGGCACGCTCCTACGAAGGGCTCAGCGATCGAGCGTGGTGGGCGTGGGCTCGCCGTCCACATCGGCCTTGACGTCGGCTTCGAACAGATGCATCAGGTCCGCGCGTGCATCGCGCGAGGTCTGGATCACCTTGGCTTCGTCGTCATAGACCAGGTGCTGGCGATGCAACAACTCTTCGTCGTGCTGGCGGAACCGTTTGACGTGCTCCTTGGCCACCGCCTCGCCCAGCCCGAGCGAGGTCAGCACGCGTTCGCTCAGTTCCAGGCTGGAGGCGAATACCTCGCGGAACGGTTCGGCGCCCAGGTCCATCAGCTTCCAGGCATGCTGGCGATTGCGTGCACGTGCCAGCACCGTGGCCTGCGGGTACAGGCGGCGGATCAGCCGCACCGCCTTGATGTTGGTTTCCGGGTCGTCCACCGCGATCACGAACACCTTGATGCGGTCGGCACCGGCGGCGCGCAGCAGTTCCGGGCGGGTGGGGTCGCCGTAGTACAACTGGCTGCCGAAGCGGCGCAAGTCCTCCACGGTGTCCGGATTGTGTTCCAGCGCCACGAACGGCACATGCCGCGCGGTGAGCAGGCGCGCCACGACCTGGCCGAAGCGGCCCATGCCGGCGACCAGGACCTTGGGCGTTTGCGCATCGATGGCGTCGAACGGGCGATCGGACGTGGGCGCGTGCAGCCGCAGCGGCCCGTTGAGGATGCGCTGCATGCCGAGCAGCAACAGCGGCGTCAACGCCATCGAGACACCGACAATGGCCACCAGCCGGTCGTGGTTGGCGCGCTCCAGCAAGCCGACGCGATCGGCCTCGTTGAACACCACAAAGGCGAATTCGCCGCCCAGCCACAACACGCTGCCCAGCATCAGGCTGCTGCGCAGCGGCAGTCTGGCCACGCTGCCGATCCCGACCAGCAGCGAGAACTTCACCACCAGCAGGATCGCCACGCCGCTGGCGATAAGCCACGGCTCGGCGACCACCCGGTTCAGGTCGATGCCCATGCCGACCGAGATGAAAAACAGTCCCAGCAGCAAACCTTCGAACGGCTCGATCTGCGATTCGAGCTCGTGGCGGAATTCCGAATCGGCCAGCAGCACGCCTGCCAGAAACGCGCCCAGGCTGGCGCTCAATCCGGCTTCCTGCATGATCCAGGCGGTGCCCAGCACCACCAGCAAGGCGCTGGCGGTGAACACTTCCGGCATGCGCGTGCGTGCCACCATGTTGAACAGATAGCGCAGCACGAAGCGCCCGCACAGGATCACCAGCGCCAGCGCCGCCACCGCCTTGGCCACGTCCTGCCATTCCAGGGTGGCGTTCTTGCTGCCGCCCAGCAGCGGAATCGCCGCCAGCAACGGAATGGCGATCAGGTCCTGGAACAGCAGGATGGCAAATGCCAGGCGCCCGTAGTCGCTATTGAGCGCCTTGCGTTCGGCCAGCAGCTGCAGCCCCACCGCGGTGGACGACAACGCCAGCGCCACGCCGACGATCAACGCGCTTTTCCAGCCCAGGTTGCCGAGCATCAGCAGGCCGCCCAGGATCAGCGTGGTCACCACCACCTGGGTGGCGCCGGCACCGAACACCGAATGCCGCATCACCTTCAAACGTGCCGGCGACAGTTCCAGGCCGATCACGAACAACAGCATCACCACGCCGATCTCGGCCGCGCCGCTGATGCGCTCGGCATCCTGCACCACGCCCACGCCGTCGGGGCCGAGCACCACACCGGCGACCAGGTAGGCCAGCACCGCGCCCAGGCCGAAGCGCTTGAACACCGGCACCGCCACGATGGCGGCCAGCATCAGCACCAGAGCCAGTTCCAGACCACCGCTATGCATGCGCACTCTCCGTTGAGAGGTGCATTATGCCGCCCGCGGCGGCCTGTCGGCCCGGATCAGCGTGTCCTGCCTGCAACACGGCAGGCGATCGCCGCCAGCGGGCGCCGGCATCGCCATCGAACGCCAGGGCAGCCTAGGGCGCGACGCCCGCGCCCTGTTCCGGCGGTGGCCCGATGGCTGCTCGCCACTGTGGATCTGCCGCAGGGCGTGCGTGCGGCGTCCGCTGCCCGGCGGCCCGATCGCGCCTTTCAAGCCATGCCGTGCACCGGCGGCTGGACGCGCGCTGAGCGCCGCCCACGCAGGGCATTGACCACGCCAGCCCAGGCGCGCAGACTGCGCCGCGCCGCCGCCCGGATCACCGGTCGGTACGCACTCTCGGAGCCCTCTCTCATGTCCAGCGACAGTCACCCTAGACCCGGGTCGATGACCCAGTTGGCGCGCGCCTGAGGCTTCAGGTTCGCCGGCTGTCATCGACGACGGTCGTCACCAGGCGAACCCCATGTACAACGAAACCCTGCGCCTTGCCCAAGGCGTCGATGCCTTGATCGCACCCATGGCCGACTTCAATACGGCCGATGCGGTGGAATACCTCAACACCCTCGACCGCGACGATGCCGCCCATGTGCTGGCCGCGCTGCCGCCGCCGCGTGCGGTGAAGGTGCTCGAACAACCCGAGCTGCACGACGCCAGCGCCCTGGTCGCGCAACTGCCGGCCGAGCAGGCCGCCTCCCTGCTCGGGCAGATGGCCGACGACCGCGCCACCGACATCTTCCATGGCCTGGATGCCGAGCAGCGCCAGGGGTTGCTGTGGCTGCTCAGTGCCGAGGCGCGGCTGTCGATCCAGGCCTTGATGCGCTACCCGCCCAATACCGCCGGCGCGCTGATGACCACCGAGTTCGTGGCGGTGCCGGCCGACTGGACCGTGGGCCGCACCCTGCAGCACATCCGCGAGGTGGAGCGCAGCCGCGAGACGGTCTATGCGATCTACCTGCTCGACCCGCACACCCGCGTGCTGACCCAGGTGGTCACCATGCGCCGGCTGATCACCGGCGCGCCGGATGCGCCGATCCTGGAGGTGGCACAGGTCAACCCGCCGGTCACGGTGGACCCGGCGCTGGACCAGGAAGAAGTCGCCCGGCTGATCCGCCGCCATGACCTGCTGGCGATCCCGGTGGTGGATGCGCACGGCCATGTGCTGGGCATCGTCACCGTGGACGATGTGCTGGACGCGCTGATCGCCGAATCCACCGAGGACGTGCACAAGTTCGGCGGCATGGAGGCGCTGGACAAGCCCTACATGCAGATCGGCTTCGGCCAGATGATCAAGAAGCGCGCCGGTTGGCTGAGCGTGCTGTTCCTGGGCGAAATGCTCACCGCCAGCGCGATGCAGCACTTCGAGGACGAGCTGTCCAAGGCGGTGGTGCTGACCCTGTTCATTCCGTTGATCATGAGCTCGGGCGGCAACTCCGGCTCGCAGGCCACCTCGCTGCTGATCCGCTCGCTGGCACTGCGCGAACTGCGCCTGGGCGACTGGTGGAAGGTGGCGCTGCGCGAACTGCCCACCGGGCTCACCCTGGGCGCCATCCTGGGCATCCTGGCGATCGTGCGCATCACCCTCTGGCAGACCGCCGGCCTGTACGACTACGGCCCGCACTGGCAGATGGTGGCGCTGACCATCGGTGCGGCGCTGATCGGTATCGTCACCTTCGGCTCGCTGTCCGGCTCGATGCTGCCGTTCGTGCTGCAACGGCTCGGCTTCGACCCGGCCAGCGCCTCGGCGCCGTTCGTGGCGACCCTGGTGGACGTCACCGGCCTGGTGATCTATTTCAGCATTGCCGCCGCGATCCTCAGCGGCACCTTGTTGTAGCGCGGCGGGCAGTGCGCGGGGCGCGCGAACAATTGCGCCCCGCCATGCTCCGGTCGAGAAGCCGCACGCAACGCGGCACCTCGCCCGGTCGTTGACGCTGCGTCTCGGCACTCGGCACTCCGCGGCCGGTGCCGGACCAGGCCGGACCGGTGGTCCAGCCTGCCTCGCTGCACGGCCCACCGTGCAGCGAGGCGCAGCGGCGATCGCGCCTCAGAAGGTCACATACAGCGTGGCGCGCAGGTTTCGGCCCGGTTCGCTGTAGCGGCCGATGCCGTCATCGGTGGCATAGCCGTACAGATAGAAATCGCCGCGGGTGACATTGCGGATGCGCGCCCACTGGTAGTAACGCTCGTCGAACAGGTTGTAGACGCCGAGATTGACGCGCACGTGCGCGTTGAAACGGTAGCTGCCGAACAGGTCGACCACGCTGTAGGCATCGCTGAGGAATGGCTCGGCCGCAGCGCCGAAGATGTCGTTCTCGACGTTGACGTCCTTGGCTTTCTTGGCCAGCGCATGGGTGATGTTGGCGGTGACACGCAGGCGCTCGTCCAGGCCCTGCCAGCTCAGGCCGAGCACGCCGCGATCCGGATTGATGCTGTCCAGCGGGCGGCCGTCTTCCAGCTCGCCCTGGTTGTGGGTCCATGCCGCGCGCAGCAGCCAGGCATCGCCGAGCCTGAACTGCGCATCCAGTTCCACGCCCTTGACCTGGACCTGGCCGACATTGCGCAGCGTGGTGTAGGCGTAGCCGTTGCGCGTGGTGCACACGCCGCGGGTACAGGTCTGGTAGAGCGTGCCGGCATCGGTGGTGACGGTCTCGCTCTGGATGAAGTCGTCGTAGCGGTCGCGGAACACCGACAGGCCCACGCGCGCCCAGTCGCTCTCCCAGCGCCAGCCCAGTTCCAGGTTGAGGCTGCGCTCGGCCTCCAGCGCGGGATTGGCGGCCACGGTGGGCACGTTGACGGTGGCGCCGGTGTCCACCCGGGTCAGCGCGGTGATGCTGGTCGGGGCATACATCTCGGCCGTGGTCGGGGCACGGAAGCCGCGCCCGGCCTGGAACCACAGCGTCTGCTGCGGGGTGAAGGCATAGCTGATGCCGGCCTGCCAGGTGGGCGAGGAGAACGTCACCTCGCGCACCGTGCCGGTGCTGTCGACGAAGGTGGGCGACAGCGTCGGCGCGTAGCGATAGTGGTCGTAGCGCGCACCCAGGGTCAGCTGCAGGCGGTCGTCGAGCAGGCCGATGCGATCGCGCAGGTACACGTTCCAGCTGTCGGCATCGGTCTTGGGCACCTGCGCCGGATCGATGGTGGCGGTGTCCAGCGTGCCGGCATTGTTCCAGCGGTAGTCGATCGCGCTGTAGTCGATGCTGCGGCGCTGCCAGGCCGCCCCGTACAGCAGCGCCTGCGACCAGCCGTTGCCATGCAGCTGCTTGTCGAAGTCGACCGCGATGCGGTCCAGGGTCTGCTCGGTGTCGCGATCTTCGGCCCGGCGGCACGGCAGCGCCACCGTGCAGCGCGTGGTGGCGGCGGTGGCCGGCGTGCTCGAGCTGCCGCTCTGGGTCAGGATGCGGGTGGTGCCACGGCTGTCGGTCTGCTGGCGGTCCAGCTGCGCCTGCAGGGTGTCGAACAGGGCGTTGTCGGCATTCCAGAGGTAGCGCAGGCCGTAGCGGTCACGGTCGTTGCTGTCGTCGCCAACGCGTTCGGCGTAGCTGGGCGCGCTGACGCGGCTGAGATTGTCGACCCGGTTCTGCGCGCGGTTGCGCTCGTACACCACGCCGAAGCGGTGCTGTGCGTTCGGCACCACGTCGAGTTTGGCCAGCACGTTGTCGCTTTCGTTGTCGATCGGGTCGGGCGTGCGCCGCGCGCTGCCGGTGTCGATCCCGGTGCTGGAATACCAGCCCTCGGACTCGTGGCCCTCGCGGCGGGTGTAGCTCAGCATCGATTCGACGATGCCGCTGCGGTTGGCGACGGTGAGGTTGCCCAGCCATTGGTCGTTGTGGCCGGTGTAGCCGGTCTTCAGGCCGACATGGCTGTCGTTGCCCTGGGCCTTGAGGTAGTCGTAGGGGTCCTTGGTGGTGAATACCACCGCACCACCGAGCGCGCCGCTGCCGGCACTGATGGAATCGGCGCCCTTGACGATGTCCACCCGCTTGAGCGAATCGACGTCCACGCCGCCGCGGCCGGCGCGGAAGAACTCGTAGTCGCGCGCGGTCTCCACGCCCTCGGCCATCGACAGGCCGTCGATGGTCATCGCCACCCGGTCGCCTTCCAGGCCGCGGATGTTGAAGCCGTTCTCGCCGAAGCGGCCCATGTCGGCGATGCTCACGCCGGGGATGTAGCGCACCAGGTCCTCCATGCTCTCGGCCTGTTCCTGCTGCAGTTGCGCGGTGTCGAGGGTGGTGACGTTCTGGTTGCCGGAGGCGCGCTTGTCGCGCGCGGCCTTCACTTCGACCGGGTCGAAGGTGGTGGCGTCGGCCGGTGCCTGTTCGGCATGCAGCGGGAAGGCCAGGCCGGTGGCGATCGCCAGGGCCAGCAGGGTCGGTGTCGAGGTCATCGTGGAGTCCACAGTCAGGAGGAGGAAGGAGCGCCGGACGGCGCGGACCTGGCTGCAAGCGGCAGAACACCGCAGTCGCGTAGCTGGGTGGGCCCGCCAGCGGCGGGCCAGGGGGCGCGGGCGCCAGGGCCCGCGCGGCAGGTCAGTCGGCCCGGGCCGGCGTGGTGGCCGGCGCGGTCGCAGGCGCCGGCGGCGGCAGCGCGGCATCGCTGGCATCGACCACGCCATCGTGGTTGCGGTCGACGCGGGCGAAGGTGCGGAGCCCCGACGCCTGATATTCGGCGAAGGTCATGCGCTGGTCCTTGTCGGTGTCGAGCACCTTGAAACGCACATGCACCTGGCGGTCGTCGGCCTGCTCGAGCGCGGTGAGGCGACGGTTGAGGCGGTCTTCGAACTCCACCCGGTACTCGTCCGGCGACAGCGCCGCGTTGCGGTCGCCGTCGGCGCTGGCGAACTGCGCCGCGCGCAGGTCGGCGTATTCCTTGCGGCCCACCTTGCCGTCGCCGTTCTCGTCGTACAGCGCCAGGAAGCCCTCGGCCGCCTGGCTATCGGGCATGCCGGGGCGGCCGCCGTCGCGATCGAAGGCCTGTGTCCTGTCGCCAGGGGGCGCCTTGCCCGCCGCCGTCAGCGCCGCCTGGCCGCGCGCCCAGTCCTGCGCACCGGCGGCGTCGAATTCGGCGCGCGACACCTGCCCGTCGCCATCGGCATCGAGTGCGGCAAAGCGCTGCCTGCCGTGCGCGGCCTGCGCGCTGCGTTCCTGCTCCAGCGCCTGCTGGCGACGCTGGCGGAATTCGGCCACGTATTCGTCCTCGTCGACGCTGCCGTCGTGGTTGCGGTCGGTGGCGTCGAAGCGGGCGCGGCGAAAGGCGGCGAAGTCGGCGGCGGTGATGCGGCCGTCGCGGTCGTCGTCATGCTGGGTGATGAAGGCCTGCACGTTGTTGCCGTGACCGCCGAGCAGCGGGCGCGGCCCGGACTGGGCGAGTGCGGTTGCGGGAAGCAGCAGCGCGCACAGGCACGCGCCGGCTAGGGAGCCAGTGTTCATGGATTGCCTCTTGAGGGGGGAAACGGTGGCGGGCCGTGGCGCTGGCTGGGCCTGCAGGCGTGTCGGTACGCCGGGCGGAGACACCGCGCCGGTGAAGTCGGGCCAGTGGGGCATGCAACCGCCGCAGCGGTTGCGCGGCGCTACGGCTCCAGCACCTGGAAGGTGAGCGTGGTGCTGTTGCTGTACTCGCGCACCGGGGCGTCGGCCGGGGCCGGGGTGCGGTGGCGGGACAGCGCCAGCCAGGTGCCGGCGCGGTCAAGCTTCATCGTGACGCGGCCGGCCGCGTCGGTGGTCAGGCTGACCAGCGTCGGGGTACGGTCGGAAGTCCAGACCGCTTCGCTGATGTCCACGGTCTGCCCGGGCAGCGGCACGCCGTCGTACTGCACCGTAAAGACGAAGCGCTCGCCGACATACAGGTCGTTGGGATGGGAGACCGGCACCAGTTCCAGGCCACGGTTGCGCGGCGCCAGCGCGGTGCGATCGGGCTTGCCGACGCTCAGATAGGTGTCGGCCAGGGTGCGCGACTGGAAGCTGGCGAGCAGCGTGGCGCCCTTGGGCATGGGCACGTTCGGGTCGCGCACGGTCTGCCGTTTGCCATCCAGCTCCCAGGTGCGGAATTGCGCGCCCACGCGCAGGCCGGTGCTGACCCGGTAGGTGCCGGGCTGCTTGCCCAGGGTGTGTTCGACCACGGTGCGGGTGTCGAGCGCCTGCACCCGGGCCGGCGCGACATCGCGGCCGTCGGGCCCGGTGATGCGGAAGTGGCTCTGGTCGAAGGCCGCCTCCGGGACGAAGAAGGTCTCGGCGAAGGCCGCGTCCAGGGTCACCGTCTGGCCCGGTTGGGGCGTGAAGGTGTTGGGTGCCAGGTAAGGGGTGTGCGCAGAGGCGGAGGCAGCGAGCAGCAGCGCCGACAAGGTCAGCAGTTTCATGGGGGGCCCTGTTCCGAGTGGGTCGCTGGCGGCAGGGCGCGGGGCGGCGCAGGAAGCTGGCTGACCACACGATATTAACGAAAATGCGAATCGTTCACAACAATAACAGGCGCTGCGTCGCGCTTCTCCAGCGCGGGATCGATGACGTGCGCTCGGGCCGACGTGTACCGTGTCCGCTTTCCCCGCCGTCTCTTCGCCATGAGTACCTACCACCTGCAGCAGGTCTTTCGTCCCACCACCGTGGCGGTGGTCGGCGGCAGCCCGCGCGATCGCTCGGCCGGGCGGGCGGTGGTGCGCAATCTGCGCGCGGCCGGGTTTCCCGGGCAGATCGGCTGGGTGAGCCCGCGCTATACCGAGATCGACGGCGTGCGCACGGTGGCGCGACTGACCGATCTGCCGTGGGTGCCGGACCTGGTGGTGATCACCGCGCCGGCGCGCATCGTGCCGCGCATCGTCTCCATCGCCGCGCGGCGCGGGGTGGCTGCGGCGATCATCCTCACCGCCGGGCTGGGCAGCGGCCCCGGCTCGCCGGCCGCGCGGATGGAAGCGGCCGCGCGCGCCAAGGGCATGCGCATCCTCGGCCCGCACTGCCTGGGCGTGATCGCCCCGCATGCGCGGCTCAATGCCAGCATCGCCGCGCATTGTCCGCAGGCCGGCGACCTGGCATTGATCTCCGAATCCAGCGCGATTGCCGCCGCGCTGGTGGAATGGGGCGTGGCGCGCTCGGTGGGGTTCTCGGCGGTGGTGTCGCTGGGCGACACGCTGGATGTGGATTTCGGCGACCTGCTCGACTACTTCGCCACCGACTACCGCACCCGCGCGATCCTGCTGTATGTCGAACGCATCGGCGATGCGCGCAAGTTCATGTCGGCCGCCCGCGCCGCCGCGCGCGCCAAGCCGGTGGTGGTGGTCAAGTCGGGGCGCCAGTTCCGCATCAATCCCAATGCCGATACGCATGCGCAGGCGCTGGCCGGCTCGGATGCGGTGTATGGCGCCGCATTCGCGCGTGCCGGCCTGTTGCGGGTGGGCGCGCTGGACGAATTGTTTGCCGCCGCCGAGACGCTGGGCCGGCTCGGCAGTTTTCCCGGCCGGCGGCTGGCCATCCTCAGCAATGGCGGCGGGGTGGGGCAGCTGGCGGTGGACCAGCTGGTGCTGCGCGGCGGCACCCTGGCCGAGCTGTCGGCCAAGACGCTGGAGCGGCTGGATCAGTCGTTGCCGCAAGGCTGGTCGCGCAGCAATCCGGTGGACATCATCGTCGATGCCGACGGGCCGCGGTATGCCGCGGCGATCGAAGCCTTGCTGGACGACCCGGAGAACGACGCGCTGCTGGTGGTCAACGTGCCGACCGCGTTCACCTCCTCGGCCGATGCGGCCAAGGCGCTGACCCGCGCGCTGGACCAACGCAACCGCTACCAGCGCGAAAAGCCGGTGTTCGCGGTATGGCTGGGCCAGGACGATGCGGCGATTGCCGCGCTCAACGCCGCGCGCGTGCCCACCTATGCGACCGAATCGGACGCGGTGCGCGGCTTCACCCACCTGGTGCGCTATCGCGAGGCGCAGGCGGCGTTGATGGAGACCCCGCCCAGCCTGCCGGAAGATTTCGTGGTGGATGCGGCCATCGCCCGCACCGTGGTCGACGACGCCCTGGCGGCCGGCCGGCGCTGGCTGGACCCGGTCGCCACCAACCGCCTGCTGGCCGCCTACGGCATCCCGATCGTGCCGCTGCAGGTGGCCGCCACCGCCAACGAGGCCGCCTTGCTGGCCGACCCGCTGTTGGCCGTCGGCCGCACGGTGACCTTGAAGGTGCTGTCCAGCGACATCGCGCACAAGTCCGATGTGGATGGCGTGCGCCTGAACCTGTCCAGCGTGGCGGCGGTGCGCGAGGCGGCGGCCGGCATCCTGGCGCGGGCGCGCGCTGCGCTGCCGGATGCGGTGATCGAGGGGGTGATCGTGCAGCCCACCGTGCTGCGGCCGAAGGCGCGTGAACTGATCGCCGGCATCGCCGACGACCCGGTGTTCGGCCCGGCCATCGTGTTCGGCCGTGGCGGCACCGCGGTGGAAGTGATCAACGACCGCGAGCTGGCGTTGCCGCCGCTGGACCTGCGCCTGGCCCACGAGCTGATCGGGCGCACGCGGGTCTCGCGCATCCTCAAGGCCTACCGCGACGTGCCGGCGGCCGACGAGCGCGCGGTGGCGCTGGTGCTGGTCAAGCTGGCGCAGCTGGCCGCCGACATCCCGGAAATCACCGAGCTGGACATCAACCCGTTGCTGGCCGACCGCGATGGCGTGATCGCGCTGGACGCGCGCGTGGCGGTGGCGCCGGCGCGCAAGCTGCACAAGGGGCGCGGCCATCCGCGCTTTGCGATCTTCCCGTATCCGAAGGAGTGGGAGCGCCAGATCGGGCTGGGCGATGGCACGCATGCGCTGGTGCGTCCGGTGCGCCCGGAGGACGACGCCTTGTTCCGCGCGTTCTTCGCGCGGGTCACCGACGAAGACCTGCGGCTGCGCTTCTTCCAGTCGGTCAAGCATTTCAGCCACGAATTCATCGCCCGGCTGACCCAGCTCGACTACGCGCGCTCGATTGCGCTGGTGGCCATCGACCCGAAGACCGGCGACATGCTCGGCGCGGTGCGGCTGCATGCCGACGCCGACTACGAGCGTGGCGAGTACGGCATCCTGATCCGCTCCGACCTCAAGGGCCATGGCATCGGCTGGCAGCTGATGCGCATCATGATCGAGTACGCGCGCTGGCTGGGCCTGAAGCAGATCGAAGGCCAGGTGCTGCGCGAGAACCGCACCATGCTGGCGATGTGCCAGAGCCTGGGCTTCGGGGTCCGCCCGGATCCGGACGATGCAACCCTGATGGCGGTGACACTCCCTATAATGGGCGAGCCACGCCCGGCCTGACCTTGGGTCACGCCGCGGTCCCCCCCCCTCACCGCATGCCGGATCTGCCGGGCCCCGCCCCGGCCCGTTGCTCCGGCTGTCGTCTTGGCCCGCCTGGGAGTGTCAATGTTTCGCGATTTCAGAATGTCGTTCTTGGTCACAGCGATCTGCCTGGGCCTGGCTGCCTGGTGGGGTCATACCTCCGCGATGGGCATTTGGCAGGCCCTGTGGCTATGCCTGGTGCTGAGCGTGCTGGAGGTGTCGTTGTCGTTCGACAACGCGGTGGTCAACGCCGGCGTGCTCAAGCACATGAACGCGTTCTGGCAGAAGCTGTTCCTCACCGTCGGCATCCTGATCGCGGTGTTCGGCATGCGCCTGGTGTTCCCGATCGTGATCGTGTCGGTGGCCACCGGCATGGGCCTGGTGCCGGTGATGCAGATGGCGCTGAAGGAGCCGGACCGCTACAGCCAGGTGCTGACCGACAACTACCCGTCCATCGCCGCCTTCGGCGGCATGTTCCTGCTGCTGGTGTTCCTGAACTTCCTGTTCGACCAGGAGCGCAAGCTGCACTGGCTCGGCCCGGTGGAGCGGCTGGTCGGCAAGCTGGGCAAGGCCGATGCGATGTCGGTGATCGTGGCAGTGTCGGTCTTGCTGGGCACCAAGCTGTTCCTGCCTGACGCCATCTTCCAGAGCGTGCTGTTCGCCGGCCTGGGCGGCATCCTGCTGTACCTGCTGGTCGGCAGCGTGGACGCGCTGTTCGAGGCCGAAGAGGGCGAGGACGGCATGGGCCCGGCCAAGCGCTCTGGCATTGCCGCCTTCCTGTACCTGGAAGTGCTGGACGCCTCGTTCTCGTTCGACGGGGTGATCGGCGCGTTCGCGATCACCCGCGATGTGGTCATCATCATGCTGGGCCTGGCGATCGGCGCGATGTTCGTGCGCTCGATGACGGTCTACCTGGTGCACAAGGGCACCCTGGACGAGTTCGTGTTCCTGGAGCACGGCGCCCATTACGCGATCGGCGTGCTGGCGATCATCATGCTGGTCGGCACCGTGTACCACGTACCGGAAGTGCTGACCGGCCTGATCGGCGTGGCCTTCATCGCCGCCTCGGTGTGGTCCTCGATCCGCTACCGCAAGCGCCACCATATCGGCCCGACCGAGATCTGATCCCGCGCATTGGCCGCGCTAAAGGCGTCAGGCGGTTCACTTGAGAGCGGCTCGCAAAGCGTCTTCGCGGTCATCGGGTGGACGCTGCTGACGGACGGGCGGGCGCCGTTAGGTCTGTGGCTTGGCTGCAAGGCCCTTGCCCGCCCACCATCGCAGGACACGCCGCAAGTACGTCCGTGTAGGCTCTGGCGCGGCATCCATGCCGCTCAAGGTCCCGCGACGGTGGGCGGGCAAGGACCAGTCGAGATGGTCGGTGTGCATGGTTTTCAATAAAGCAGCCGACCAATTGTCTGGTGCGGTGAGGGCGCCGCGCCCTCGACACTGCGAGTTTGCTGCAGGGCCCTTGCCCGCCCACCATCGCAGGACACGCCGCAAGTACGTCCATGTAGGCTCTGGCGCGGCATCCATGCCGCTCAAGGTCCCGCGACGGTGAGCGGGCAAGAGCCAGTCGAGACGGTCGGTGTGCATGGTTTTAATAAAGCAGCCGACCAACTGTCTGGTGCGGTGAGGGCACCGCGCCCTCGACGCTGCGAGTCCTTGCTGCAGGGCCCTCTACCGCAACGCCCAATAGAGAGAGCGGCAGCGCACACCTGGATTCGGCAGTGGCGAGTTTGCTTCCCCAGCTTGGGCGTGCCGGCGGAGCGGCCCGCCAGGCGTGCGGTGCCGCTTGAGGCGGTCACGGCCAACTGACCGGCTTCAGCATCGATGCGTGTCGCAGCCAACCCAACCGGACCCAACGGGTCGATGGAAATGCCGGTTTGGGCCTTGACTGCGCAGTCCAATTGGACGGGTTCCCAGCCTCTTGCCGACCGTTCGTCAGACAGTGCTTTGTGCTGTAAGGGTTTTCGGGAATTTCCTACATTTGGTGTTGACCCCTCCGGGTGACCCCACTATCTTGGGGGAGTCGGTGGTTGGTCGCCCCAAGGCGTCCGGACCAGTGAGAGCATGATTTGCAGCAGGTTGCCAATCAAACGCCTCTCCGCGGCGGCAGCGATGAACGATCACAGCCATCCGGGCCTCGCCTGGAGCAGGCGGCGTGGTCTCGTTGCGCCGCTGTTGTTTCGCCACCGACCACTGCGCGACAGCACACCGCGCGGTGGCGGCCGTGGAATCTCCGGTAAGGAGATGGCTGGTGAGGCGATGCCGCCGCGGACCCCGTGTCCTGCGTGCTGGTCGTTGCGCACCGCCATCGCTGTCCAGGGAGTCCGGAACCGGCCGCAACCCGTCCCCCAGCCGGGTTCGTGTGCCTACGCATGGAGGACGCATGACCACCAACGACACCCTTGCCGCGATCGCCGCCGGTACCGCAACACCCACCAGCGTTCCCGCCGGTGTCAGCGCGCCCGGTTGCGGCGCGCCGGAATTGACCGACCCGTCGGACATCGTGCCGCCTCCCCGCCAAGCCATTGCAATGCACGCACAGACCATCGAAGAACAAGCCGTCGCCACCTGGATCACCAAGGAAGCCGGCAACCGCCGGATCCCGTTCGAGCCGGAGCGCCTGGAGCGCGCCATCGACCAGATCCATGCCGAATTCCCGCAGCTGGACGTGTCCGACTACAAGCGCTCGGTGTTCGGCTTCGTCGATCGCAAGGACAGCGTCAACGCCGACGACCTGGTCGACCATCTGATCCGCGAGGCCGAGGCCCGCGTCGATCTGACCACCCCGGAGTGGGAGCACTTTGCCGCGCGTCTGTACCTGCGCCGCCTGTACAAGCGCGCCAGCCGCAACCGCTTCTACGACGCCAGCCAGAAGTACGGCTCGTTCGTCGGCCTGCAGGAGAGCCTGGCCGACCGCAATGTCTATTCCAACGACATCCTGCGCCGCTACTCCAAGGACGAACTGATCGAAGCCGGCAAGATGATCGAGCCCGAGCGCGACAAGCTGTTCGCCTACAACGGCCTGTACCTGCTGGCTACGCGCTACCTGGCCACCGACAATTCGCGCGGCGTGTTCGAGCTGCCGCAGGAGCGTTGGCTGACCATTGCGCTGTACCTGATGCAGGACGAGATCGGCAACGGCAAGGGCAGCCGCGAGCGCCGCATGCAGCTGGTGGGCGAGGCCTACTGGGCGCTGTCCAACCTGTACATGACCGTGGCCACCCCGACCCTGGCCAATGCCGGCAAGGTCGGCGGCCAGCTGTCGAGCTGCTTCATCGACACCGTCGACGACAGCCTGCAGGGCATCTACGACTCCAACACCGACGTGGCGCGCGTGTCCAAGCACGGCGGCGGCGTGGGCGCGTACCTGGGCTATGTGCGTTCGTCCGGTTCGGCGATCCGCGGCGTGTCCAATTCCTCCGGCGGCGTGGTGCCGTGGATCAAGCAGCTCAACAACACCGCCGTGTCGGTGGATCAGCTGGGCCAGCGCAAGGGCGCCATCGCGGTCTATCTGGACATCTTCCACCGCGACATCGAGGCGTTCCTGGATCTGCGCCTGAACAACGGCGACCAGCGCCTGCGCGCGCATGACGTGTTCACCTCGGTGTGCATCCCTGACCTGTTCATGGAAGCGGTCGAGCGTCGCGGCGACTGGTATCTGTTCGATCCGCACGAAGTGAAGCGGATCAAGGGCTGGTACCTGCAGGACTTCTACGACGAGAAGAAGGGCGACGCCAACAGCAGCTTCCGTCGCAAGTACGAGGAAGTGGTTGCCGACGAGCGCATCACCCGCAAGACGGTCAAGGCGATCGAGATCTTCAAGCGGATCATGGTCAGCCAGCTGGAAACCGGCAATCCGTTCATGTTCTACCGCGACGAAGTCAATCGCAAGAACCCGAACAAGCACGAGGGCATGGTCTATTCGTCCAACCTGTGCACCGAGATTCTGCAGAACATGAGCCCGACGCGGATGATGCAGGAGATCATCAGCGGCAATCAGATCGTCACCACCAAGAAGGCCGGTGACTTCGTCGTGTGCAACCTGTCCTCGATCAACCTGGGCCGCGCGATCACCGTGCAGGCAGACCAGGCCGACCTGCTGGGCGCCGACGTGCTGGAGCGGTTGATCCCGATCCAGGTGCGCATGCTCGACAACGTGATCGACCTGAATCAGCTGCCCGTGCCGCAGGCCACCATCACCAACCAGAAGTACCGCGCCATCGGCCTGGGCACCTTCGGCTGGCACCATCTGCTGGCGCAGAAGTCCATCCACTGGAATGCCAAGGAAGCCGAGGACTACAGCGACGAGCTGTACGAGCGCATCAACTACCTGACCGTCCAGGCGAGCATGGAGCTGGCCAAGGAAAAGGGCACCTACAGCGTGTTCCGCGGCAGCGACTGGCACACCGGCGAGTACTTCCGTGCGCGCGACTACAACAGCCCGCAGTGGCTGGAGCTGGCCGCGCAGGTGGCCGTCAATGGCGTGCGCAATGCCTGGATGCTGGCGGTTGCGCCGAACATGAGCACCGCGCAGATCGCCGGTTCCACCGCCTCGATCGACCCGATCTACAGCGCGTTCTACTACGAAGAAAAGAAGGACTTCCGCCGTCCGGTCGCCGCTCCGGGCCTGTCGCTGGAAACCTGGCCGTATTACGAAAAGGGTGCCTACAAGGTCGACCAGTTCGCCAGCGTGCGCCAGAACGCGCGTCGCCAGCGCCACGTCGACCAGTCGATCAGCTTCAACTTCTACGTGCCCAGCACCATCCGTGCCAGCACCTTGCTGGACCTGCACATGACCGCCTGGCGCGAAGGCTTGAAGACCACGTACTACGTGCGTTCCAACGATATCGATATCAGCGAGTGCGAATGGTGTTCGAGCTAAAGCGCATGCAGTAGCGAAGCGCATTCGCGCTTCGCTTCCACGGTTCGCGTTGCGAACCGTGGACCCTGCTTCACCAGCTCCCACACCCCGCGCCTTCGGCGCGCCCCCTCACGCAGGGGGCTTTCTTCCAGAATGATTGCTGCCGTCGTCCCCGCTGCACGCGCGCGCGACGCCTGAAACACGAGTAGAGACCCATGTCCGCAACACCGCTTGAGCGCATCAAGATCCTGGAGCCGCGTCACCCCAACCGCTCCACCGCCATCATCAATGGCGAAACCTCCGGCATCCTCAACTGGAACGACATCCCGTACCCGTCCTTCTATCGGGCCTACAAGGAGCTGTCGACCAACTTCTGGATCCCCGACGAGGTGGACATGAAGGGCGACGCGCGCCAGTACAACGAGCTGTCGGCGCGCGAGAAGAATGCCTACGACTCGATCATCGGCCTGCTGGCCACGCTGGATTCGCCGCAGACGCGCTTCATCTACAACGTCGCCGAATACATCACCGACCCGGCCGCGCATGCCAATGCCGCGATCATCGGCCAGCAGGAAGTGATCCATAACGAGAGCTATAGCTACGTGCTGGCCTCGATCACCGGCCTGGCCGACCAGAACCGCGTGTTCGAGATCGCGCGCACGCATCCGACCATCATCAAGCGCAATGCGCCGATCATGGGCGCCTACGAAGACTTCATGCGCGACAAGACGGCCGAAACGCTGATCCGCGCGCTGATCCAGTCCTCGATCCTGGAAGGCATCAACTTCTATTCCGGCTTTGCGTATTTCTACAATCTGGTCCGCCAGAACCGCATGACCGGTACCGGCAAGATCATCAGCTTCATCAACCGCGATGAGCTGGCCCATTCCAAGTTCATCAGCGAGCTGATTCGCGCCATCATCGGCGAGAACCAGGCGCTGCAGGGCGACCAGCTCACCGACTACGTGCACAAGGCCTTCGAGCACGCGATCGACCTGGAAACCCAGTGGACCGCCGAAGTGCTGGACGGCATCGACGGCATCGACGTGGACGAGATGATCCGCTACGTGAAGTACCGCGCCAACAAGATGGCCGGCATGCTCGGCATCGAGAAGCTGTACGAAGGCGCCAACGACAACGTGATGCCGTGGATCAAGGCCTACGCCGACAACTTCACCGAAACCAAGACCGACTTCTTCGAGATGCGCAATGCGTCGTACAAGAAGACCAATTCCGATAACGGCTTCGACGATCTGTGAGTAATCGGGAATAGGGAATCGGGAATGGCAAAAGCAGGCAATACCGCGCTCTTCCGATTCCCCATTCTCCATTCCCGAATCCCTGCCCCATGAACATCCTGCTCGCACTGGCCTCGTTGAGCGGCAATACGCGTGATGTCGCGCGCAGTGTCGCACTGCGCTGCGAAGCGGCCGGGCACACGGTGACCTGGCTGGAGACCGACGTGCAGCGGCTGGAGCAGGTGCCGCATGCGCCCGGGCAGTACGAGCTGTTTTTGCTCGGTAGCTGGACCGACAACGGTGGCCGCACGCCGGCAGAGATGAAACGTTTCATCGTCGAATTGGTCGAAACGCTGGGCAAGCCGCCGCGGGTGGCGGTGTTCGGCACCGGCGAAACGCAGTGGGGCGAGGACTATTTTTGCGGTGCAGTGCATCGCATCGCACAGTTCTTCGCCAGCCCGTTTCCGCGTTTGACCATCGAACAGATGCCCCACGGCGTGCGCGACGCGCAGGCCATCGCCGCCTGGACCGACGAGGTCCTGGCCCAATGCCAACACGATCCCCACGATGCACACCATTACCGTCACGTCGCCTGAGCACTACACTGCCACCCTGGCCGCGCATCCGCGCGCGTTGGTGGATTTCTACAAGGACAACTGCCCCGGCTGCCGCATGCTCGACATGTCGCTGGACAAGTTCGCCAACAGCGAGGCCGCCGAGGGCGTGGCCTTGTTGAAGGTCAAGCTGGAAGTGGTGGGCGAGGAGTTCTTCCGCGGCCTGGGCCTGCGCCAGACCCCGACCCTGGCGCTGTACCGCGATGGCAGCGAGGTGGCACGCCTGCCCGGCTTCCAGTCGCCGGCGCAGGTGGAAACCGCGGTCAAGACCAGCCTCTGAGCCACCGTGGCGGCGCAGGGGCCTGCGCGCCTACGGTTGCATGTTCCCCGCGGCTGCATGCCTCGAGAAGAGTGCTGCACGCCACCGTCTCGCCAGGCGATTGCGGACGCGAACGCGATGCCCTCGTAGGAGCGGCCCCGGCCGCGACCGCCGTCCCGATGGCCTCATCGTGCACGCGGCAGTACATGCGATAGTCACCCAGGATGCCGGCCGTTGGCGACGCTCCCGCAGCGGCAATGCGCAAGCGCCCGCGTCGGCACGCTGGATCGCCGTGGCGGCTGCGCTGCGTTCCGGCGTACGCCGCTGCGGCTGACCGCCTATCCTGTCTGTGTCAGGCTGCTGCAATCGCTTTGGCACGCAGCGCCTCTCCACTGGAACCCCTCATGTCAGACAGCTTGCAGACCCAGCCACCGATCGAAGCCCGCATGGCCGAGATCGTGTTCCCCAACCACACCAACCATATGGGCACGCTGTTCGGCGGGCAGGCGCTGGCGTGGATGGACAAGGCCGCATTCCTGGCCGCATCGCGCTATGCGCGGCGTGCGGTGGTGACCGCGCGCTCGGACCAGGTGGATTTCAAGCTGCCGATCCGCCAGGGCCAGATGGTGGAAACCATCGCGCGGGTGGTGTCGGTGGGGCGCAGTTCGATCAAGGTGGAAGTGGAACTGATCGCCGAGGACCTGCTCAGCGGCGTGCGCGAGCTGTGCACCCGCGGCCACTTCGTAATGATCGCGCTCGGCGACGACGGCAAGCCGACCTCGGTGCCGGCACTCCCGATGACGGACAAGGGCTGAGGCTGCAACCAGCGCTGTTCCCGCCGGCGCTGCAGCCTGCCAGGCGCCTGTCCTGCGCGCATGGCAGGGCGCACCGGGTGCACATGCGCTGACCGCAAGCTGCGGCTGCGTAACCGGGAGCCGCGTGCGCTTGCCTATTCCTCGACCTCGCGGTCTTCGCGCTTGGTTTCTGCCATCGCCTCGGGTTCCAGCTCTTCGGCGCTGCGATTGAGCTTGACGAACACGCCCCAGGCAATCAGCAGCAATGCCGCACACGAGCCAACCGCCGCGGCATATGGCAGCTTGGCCGGATCGGCGTGCATCAGCTCGAAGATCGACACCAGGGTTTCGATCGCCAGCGCGATCACGATCACCACGAAAAAGCGCGACAGATAGCGGCGCACGCGTGTCGGCCCGCTGACCTTGACGTCGCGCAGGATCTCTTCCTCGAAGATCGTCTGGCCCAGCTCCAGCGTCACCAATGCCACCGTGAGCAGACCGACGGCTTCCAGCACCACGTTGAAGCGGTCGCGCACCACCATGTCGCCGCCGGGGGTGAAGCCATGCCACAACTCCAGCCCGGCCATCGTCACCAGGCCCGCCGCGCACAGCACGAAGAACGCCAGGATCACGAAGTGACCGGCACGGAACAGATGGCTGAGCAGCTTCATGATGACGACGGCGAGGGAGGGATGCAGAGCATCGTGTGCGTGGCGTCGTGACGGCGCGAAGGCTGCGCCGACCCTGCGCCCCCTCATCCGGCGCTTTGCGCCACCTTCTCCCGCGGGCGGGAGAAGGATTTGCGGGGAGCAAACGGCGGGGTGGCGAGGAGGCTGCTGTGGCGGTGTGAAGCTGCACCGACCCGGCGCGCCCTCATCCGGCGCTTTGCGCCACCTTCTCCCGCAGGCGCGGGAAGGATCTGCGGGGAGCAAGCGGCGAGGTGGCGAGGAGGCCGCTGTGGCAGTGTGAAGCTGTATCGACAGGACGCGCCCTCATCCGGCGCTTTGCGCCACCTTCTCCCGCAGGCGGGAGAAGGGAAGGGATCTGCGGGAGTAAGCAGTGGGGGCGGGGAGGTTGCTGTGGTGGTGCGACGGTTGCGCCGAGTGGACGCGCCCTCATCCGGCGCTTTGCGCCACCTTTTCCCGCGGGCGGGAGAAGGATTTGCCGCGGTGTAGGGACGCAGGCCGCTCGTCCAGTCATGCAGCGGGGCTGCCACTGCCTTCTCCCGCTTGCGGGGGAAGGTGCCCGAAGGGCGGATGGGGGCGACGCGTACGCCCGCCCACCATGCCCATCAGCTATGCCGCAACACCTGATACGCCTGCAGATGCACGTTGGCGGCCATCAGCAGTGGTGCGTTGCGTCCGGTTTCGCGCACGCGCCTGAGCATGTCGCCGACGATCTGCGACGCTTCCACCTCCTGGCCGGCTTCCAGATCGCGCAGCATCGAGGCCTTCAGGGGCGAATCCACTTGCAACAAGGTCTGCAGCGCCTTGGCGCGCGCAGCTTCCGGGATCGGCTGGCCGGCCGCATCGGCGGCCCACAGGCATTCGTTGTACACGCCGTTGATCAACGCGCGGCCGTCGTCGGTGGCGACGATCGCCCCGACCGGTGCACGCATCAGGCAGGTGGCCGCCGCCAGCGCGGTGAGGAAGCTGTACTTGATCCACTGCTCCTGCGCGATCTGCGCGCTGGCCACATGATCGATGCCGGCCTGCGTGCAGGCTGCCGCAAGTGCCTGCACGCGCGTCGACTCCGCGCTGCCATCGCGCTCGCCGAAGGTCATCGCCGCCGGCTTGCCCAGGTGCAGGATCTCGCCCTGCGCGCCCTTGGTGGCGCTGATGAAGCACAGCCCGCCCAGCACGCGTGCCGCACCGAAACGCTCGTCCAGCGCGGCGTAATGGCGCAGGCCGTTGAGGATCGGCAGCACCGTGGTGTGCTCGCCCACCGCCGGCGCAATCGCCTCGATCGCGCTGTCCAGGTCGTAGGCCTTGCAGCTGAGGATCACCAGGTCGAACGGCCGCTGCGCCACCAGCGCCGGCAGATCCTGCGCGGTGACATGCGCCACCGGGAGCTCCGCATCGCCCAGCGGACTGCGAATGCGCAGGCCATCGGCCTGCAGCTGTGCCGCGCGCGCATCGCGCACCAAGAAGGTGACATCGACCCCGGCCTGCGCCAGACGCCCGCCGAAATAGCCACCGGTGCCGCCGGCGCCGAGGATCAAGATACGCATCGCCATCGTCATCAGCTCCGCAAACCCACGCCACGGCGCAGCAGCCACAGCGCCAGCGCGCTGAGGACCGCGACAAAGCCCAGCATCAGCGCGTAGGCGACCCAGATCGGCACGTCCGAGCTGCCGAGCAGGCCATAGCGGAACGCGTTGACCATGTAGAAGATCGGGTTGGCGTGGGTGGCCGCTTCGGCCCAGGGCGGCAGCAGCTTCACCGAATAGAATACGCCGCCCAGATAGGTCAGCGGGGTCAGGATGAAGGTCGGCACGATCGCCACGTCGTCAAACTTCTTGGCGTACACCGCATTGACGAAGCCGGCCAGCGAAAAGATGGTCGCGCCCAGCAACACGGTGGTCAGGGTCACCAGCGGATGCGGGATGCGCACCGGGGTGAAGAACATCGCGATGATCAGCACCAGCGCGCCGACCATCACCCCGCGCAGCACCGCGCCGGAGACATAACCCCACAGGATCACCCAGTTGGGCATCGGGCTGACCAGCAGCTCTTCCACATGCCGGCCGAACTTGGCGCCGAAGAAACTGGAGGAGATGTTGCCGTAGCTGTTCTGGATCACGCTCATCATCACCAGGCCCGGCACGATGAACTGCATGTACGTGTAGCCGCCCATGTCGCCCACGCGCGAGCCGATCAGCCCGCCGAAGATCAAGAAGTACAGCGTCATGGTGATGGCCGGCGGCACCAGGGTCTGGCCCCAGATGCGCAGGATGCGCTGCACTTCGCGGCGCACGATGGTGCCCAGCGCAATCCAGTTGCGGCGCGCGTTGGTGGGTTCGGTCACGGTGTGGATCTCGTTCATGGCTGGCCTCCGCTGCGCGGCTGCGCTGGCGGCGTGCCATGGGGCACGACAGGCGTGGATGCGGTGGCGGCGGCATCGGCCGGTGCCGGGGCGTCGCCGGTCAGGCGCACGAACAGCTCTTCCAGCCGATTGCTCTTGGTGCGCATCGAACGCACCCGGATGCCGGCGCTGCCGAGCGTGGCGAACACGCGGTTGAGATCCATCGCGCGCGGCATGTCCAGGTCCAGCGTGTGGCCGTCGATGGCGGTGAGCGTGGTGCCTTCGATCACCGGCAGTTCGGCTGGCAGGTCGCCGTCGATATCGAACAGGAAGCCCTCCACGTCGAGCTTGGCCAGCAGCTCGCGCATCGGGCCCTGGGTGACGATCTGGCCGTGGTTGATGATGGCCAGGTTGCGGCACAGGTGCTCGGCTTCTTCCAGGTAGTGCGTGGTCAGGATGATGGTGGTGCCGGCGGCGTTGATCTCCTTCAGCACGCGCCACATGTCGCGGCGGATCTCGATGTCCACGCCGGCGGTTGGCTCGTCCAGGATCAGCAGCCGCGGCTGGGTCATCATGGCGCGGGCGATCATCAGCCGGCGCTTCATGCCGCCGGACAGCGTGCGGCTCATCACCTGGGCCTTTTCCCACAGGTGCGAGCGGCGCAGCTCCGCTTCGGCCAGCGCGGCAGCCTGCTCGCGCGGCATGCCGTAGAAACCGGCGTAGTTGACCAGGATGTCGAAGGGCTTTTCGAACAGGTTGAAGTTGACCTCCTGCGGGACCAGGCCGATCAGGCGCATCGCATCGCTGCGCTGGCCGACCAGGTCGGTGCCGAACACTTCCACCTGGCCGGCGGACAGGTTCACCAGCGAGCTGATGATGCCGATCAGGGTGGATTTGCCGGCGCCGTTGGGGCCGAGCAGGGCGAAGAAGTCGCCTGGCGCCACGTCCAGCGACACGCCCTTGAGCGCCTGGGTGCCGTTGTCGTAGGTCTTGCGCAGATCGCACACACGCAGCGCGGGTGCGGTGATCGGAGATGGGGAATTCAAGATGTTCCTTCGCGTCAGCGTGACGGCGCAGCGAGTTACAGGCCGTTATTATAGAAGCCCGCGGGGGCAAGCCCCGATCACAGACTGTCCTAAATACGTTCGTGCCCGTTCAATTCCCCCTCAAGCTTGTCGACCGGCGCATGATCGCGCCCACCGTGGCCCACTGCCAGTTCCTGCGTGACGACGGGCAGCCGCTGGATTTCCAGCCCGGGCAGTTCATCCAGATCCATTTCACTGCCGCCGACGGCACGCCGACCAAGCGCAGCTATTCGCTGGCGACTATCCACGACCATGCGTTCGGACCGGGCGAGGCGGTGGATATCGCGGTGAGCTTCGTGCCCGGCGGCTCGGCCACCGCGCTGTTCGAAGGCCTGCAGATCGGCGACCGGTTGCAGGCCAGTGGTCCCTATGGACGTTTCTGCCTGCCGGCGGGCGACCACAACCGGCGCTATGTGCTGATCGCCACCGGCACCGGCGTCACCCCGTACCGCTCGATGCTGCCGCTGCTGGCCGAGGCGATCGCCACCCGCGGCGTGCAGGTGCTGCTGCTGCAGGGCGCGCGTACGCCGGCCGAGCTGCTGTACGGCGACGACTTCCGCGCGTTTGCCGATGCGCACCCGCAGTTCCGCTATATGCCGTGTTTTTCGCGCGAGCTGCCGGAACAGCCGCATGCCGATGTGCGGCACGGGTACGTGCAGCAGCAGCTGGCCGAATGCGCGCCCGATGCGCAGGGCGATATCGCCTACCTGTGCGGCAACCCGGACATGGTGGACAGCTGCATCGACGCCCTGAAGGCAGCCGGCCTGCCGAACGCGCAGATCCGCCGCGAGAAATACGTCAGCCCGGCACCGGCAAAGACCTGAGGCTTCCCGCGCGAGGCCGGCGCAGGCCCGGTTGCCCCGGCGATGGCAAGGCCCGCCCACAGCTGGCGCTGCCGGGCCGCTAGGCCGCCGCCAGCGCCGCCCGCGGGCGACGCAACTCGACGGTGATGTGCACCAGTTCTTCGTGGATCTGCAGGGCGGCGCGCACCAGGTCCGCATCGATGTCGGCCGCAGTGACCAGGCTGACCACGCAGGCATAACGATCGCTGCCCACACGCCAGACATGCAGGTCGCCGATGGCGATGGCATGCGGCAGCCCGGCGATGACCTGCTTCACTTCTGCCACCACCGGCGCATCCATCTCCGCATCCAGCAGCACCCGGCCGGTACTGCGCAGCAGGCCCCATGCCCACACGGTGACCAGCACCGCGCCGACGATGCCCATGATCGGATCCAGCCACCTCACGCCCCAGTACATGCCGGCGAGCAGCGCGACGATCGCCAGGACCGAGGTCGCGGCATCGGCCACCACGTGCAGATACGCGGCGCGCAGATTGAGATCGGCATGCCCATCGTGGTGATGACCATGACCATGACCATGACCATGACCGTCATGCGCGTGGTCGTGCCCGTGGTGGTGGCCATGCGCATGGCCATGCGAGTCGCGTAACCACCAGGCGCAGATCAGGTTGACCAGCAGGCCGATGACGGCGATGACGGTGGCTTCCTGGTACTGGATGGGCCTGGGCGAAAACAGCCGTTCCACCGACTGGAACGCCATCAGGCCGGCCACGCCCAGCAGCAGCATTGCGCTGGTGTAGCCGCCGAGCACTTCGACCTTCCAGGTGCCGAAGCTGAAGCGCAGGTCGCCTGCATTGCGCCGCGCGAAGCGGTAGGCGAACAGCGCCAGGCCCAGCGCCAGCGCGTGCGAGCTCATATGCCAGCCATCGGCGAGCAGGGCCATGGAGTTGAGCGTCCAGCCGCCGACGATCTCCGCCACCATCATCACCACGGTCAGGATGACCGCCTTGCGGGTGCTGCGCTCGGCCAGCGTGTTGGCGCTGGCGAAGGTGTGCGACTGCGCGCAGTGCGGCGCGGCATGCATGATCGACATCGGGAGGGGCCCTGGCTACGATACCCCCCTATGGTATCTCAGGTACCCCCAGGGGGTATATGGCAATGGCGCATCTGAATCAGGACAAATCCAAGCTGCTCGCCCGCGTGCGCAGGATCCGTGGACAAGTGGAGGGGCTGGAGAAGGCCCTGGCGCAGGACGTGGACTGCACGGCGTTATTGACGCAGGTGGCGGCGTTTCGTGGCGCTGCGCAGGGCTTGATGGTGGAGTTGCTCAGCGAGCACTTGAAGCATCACGTCGCCGCGCCCGACGCGCTGAGCGAGCGCGAGCTGGCGGTCGACGACATCGCCGCCATTCTCAGGACGTATCTGAAGTAGGCGCGGCCATCGGAAGAAGCAACGCGTTCGCCGCCAGGCGGATGCGGCCGGCGCCAGGACCCGGCATGTGCCATGCGCGCACTGCGGTTCCTGCGCGCCGTCCGCCCTCGCCCGCGTGCACGGGGGCAAGGGCTTGCCGTGCACTCAGCGCGCCGAAGGCTCCAATGTCATCAGCACCACGTCGTTGCTGCGCATCGGCACGCGGATCTCCACCACGCCGTCGGCACCGACACGTACGCGGCGGTCCTGTTCGGGCGTATCGCGCGTGGCCTGCTGCAGCTGCACCAGCTGCCGCGGTGCCAGGTCCTTGGGCATGCCCATGTCGATGTACAGCGACAGCGGGTCGTTGCGCCGGTAGCCGGTCTTGCGCACCTGCAGCCGGTAGTTGCCGGCGGGCACCTGCGCCAGCCGGAACACCAGCGCTGCGCTGTCGGTGCTGGGCACCTGTTTGGTATAGAACGGGGTATTGCTCACCGCCTGCACCGGCTGCTGCCAATCCCAGGCCACTGCCGCGATGCGCTGGCCATCCACCGCCGCAAACGCATGTGCATCGCCCAGCGGAATGTCGCGGCCCTTGAGCGCGTGCAGGTACTTGTAGGCGAACCAGGCCGGCTTGCGGATGCCCTCGCGATTCATCAACCCGAAGCCGCCGTGGAAGGGTGTGGGCGGCGGGCCGGGTTCTTCGAACAGATCGGTGTAGGTCCAGTAGCTCATGCCCTGCACCAGGCCTTGCACCTGCTTGAGCTTGGTCAGGATATAGGGCGCGCTGATGTAGCTGTCGTGGACGAAATCGCGCGGCGTGTAGCTGCTGCTCCACTCGGTGAAATACAGCGGCAGATCCGGAAATGGCGAGGCCTGGATCTGCGTGCGCACCCGGCGCACATCGCCGACGATGGCGTCCGGCGATGCCGACAGCTTGACGTCCTGCTTGCCGTCTTCATCGAGAAAGCCGCCGTCCACGCCATAGGTATGCGTGGTGACGAAGTCGATCGGCAGTTTGTTCTTGGCAACATAGGCCAGCAGTTCCGGCACCCAGTCCGCACCGGCGGTGGAGGGGCCGCCGACGCGCAGCTGCGGATCGATTGCCTTGATCGTGCGTGCGGTGTTCGCATACAGCTCGAAGTAGGCCTGTTGGTCGGCGTTTTCCCAGAAATCCTTGAGGTTGGGTTCGTTCCATACTTCGAAGTACCACTGGCGCACTTCCTCGGCGCCATAGCGCGCCCGGATGTGGCGCACGTATGCATCGATCAGCTGGGTCCACTTGGCCGGGTCCGGATGCGAGGTGTTGCCCTTCCAGTAGAACAGCGTCTGCTCGGAGGTCTTCATCGCGCCGGGCGTAAAGCCCAACTCGACGAACGGGCGGATGCGCTTGGCCAGCAGCGCGTCGTAGAGCTGATCCAGCTTGGTCCAGTCGTACACCAGTTTGCCGTCCACCTCCTTGACGGTGCCGAGCACGTCATGGAACACGTCGTGGAAGCGGATGTAGCGAAACCCCAGCTCCTGCACCGCGGGCACCAGCTGCGCCTGGCTGTCGCTGCGGATCAAGGTGCCGGGAAAGTCCGAGCCGATCGACAGATCGTAGAACCGGTCGACCGGCCCGCCGGCGCTGCCCAGATCCACCTGGATGGTGCGCGGCGCTGGCGCCTGCGCCATGGCAGAGGCCGCCATGCAGCCGCCCAGTGCAATTGCCAACAAGATCTTCAGACGCATTGGCGCTCCCGCCGAGGTTCGATCGGGGGAGCGTAACCCAGCTCGGGTCCTGCGCTGCATGCCGCAGCTGCTTGCGTCTGCTTCCCGCGATCGTCGCGCCGCAGCGGGGGAAAGGCGCACACGATCGACCATGTAAAGGGTGCTTGACAGCTGACCACGGCAGGCGCATCTTGCCTGTCAAGTTGACTTGACAGGCGAAGGGAATGCGTCAGCGTCATCGGCAACTGCAATGCAGACCGGCATGGTCGGCGCAGCCCTTGCTGCGCGGCGGAGTCGGAATCCGCAGCGCTGGCCTGCCACTGCCTGCATCGACACCTGCGCGGCACGGCGCATGACCGGCTGCAATCGCAACGCGCTGATGGCGCTCTGCCTGGGTGCGGGCCTGCTTGCCGTGGGGGTGCTCGGGCATTGGCGGCTGCTGCCGCTGAGCGCCTACCTTGCCGGGCTGTGCGTGGGCGGGGGCGTGTCGTGCCTGTTGCTGTCGCTGCTGCTCTGGCTGTCGCGTGGCAGCCTGCGCGACAGCACGCGGCCGGTCCTGGCGCGACGCTATCACCGCGAGTTCGGCGTGCCGATGGGGATGTATGTGGTGGTGATGCTGTTCTGGAACCAGGTGCTTGCCCGCGTGGATCCGGGCTGGGTGCGCGTGCTGATCGCCTTGTTGCCGGCGGTGCTGGTCGCCCTGGTGATCCGCGCGGTGGCGCGCTACGTGCGCGACTCGGATGAGATGCAGCGACGCATCGAGCTGGAGTCCATCGCCATTGCCGCCGGCCTGCTCAGCAGCGCGTACATGACCGGCGGCTTTCTGCAGGCCGCCAAGCTGATCGACATTCCCGCGACGGTGGCGATGTTGTGGGTGTTTCCGATGTTGTGCGCCATCTACGGCGTCACCAAAAGCATCAACGCACGACGGTTTCAATGAATAGTCGCGTGCGCGAACTGCGCGAGGCCAGTGGCTGGTCGCAAGGCGAGCTGGGTGAGCGGTTGGGCGTGTCGCGGCAGACCATCAATGCACTGGAGACCGGCAAGTACGATCCCAGCCTGCCATTGGCGTTTCGCATCGCGCGCTTGTTCGGGGAATCGATCGAGCACGTCTTTCTTTACGAAGACGGGCAGTAGTCGCGCCGGTCACACCCGACCGGCTGCGGTGTCAGGGGACAGGGATATCAGGAGAGATGGCGAACATGGTCAAGCAACCCACACTGGTGGCAGCGCTGCTGCTCGCGCTGCTGGCGAGCGGATGTCAGCGGGCGGACCAGCCGGCTGAAAACGCAGCTGGCGCGACCAAGGCTGTGCCGGCCGCGTCCGGCAGCGTGCGGCCGCGTGCTGCAACGGCGCAGACCGGCACCGCCGCCGGCAATCGCTACGGCGCATTGCACTTTGCACCGTGCACGCTGAGTTCCGGCAGCGCGGCCGGCAATATCGAAGCGCAGTGCGCCAGCCTGCGGGTGCCGGAAAACCCGGCCGCGCCGACAGGGCGCAGCATCGACCTGAAGATCGCCTGGCTGGAAAGCGATGCCGGTGCGGGCAGCACGCCGGACCCGGTGTTCTTCATCGCCGGTGGGCCGGGGCAATCGGCCACGCAGGTCGCCGCGATCGTGGACATGGGTCTGCACGAAGTCCGCAAGCAGCGCGACATCTTCCTGGTCGACCAGCGCGGGACCGGCGGCTCGCATCCGCTGGAGTGCCGCGATGCCGCCGGCAAGCCGCTCATGCTGGAAAACAGCAGTGCCGCCACCGCCGAGCAACTGACCGATTACGCGCGCCAGTGTGCACAGGGGCTGCGCAACGACGCCGATCCGCGCTATTTCACCACCAGCGAGGCCGTTGGCGATCTGGATGCGGTGCGCGCCGCACTGGGCGTGCAGACGCTCAACCTGATCGGCGGCTCCTACGGTACCCGAGTGGCACAGCACTATGCGGCGCGCTATCCGCAACACACACGCACCCTGGTGATCGATGGCGTTGCGCCAAACGATCTGGTGATCGGCGGCGAATTTGCGCGGACGTTCGAAGATGCGATCGCGTTGCAGGCCAGCCAATGTCGCAAGGAACCCGCCTGCGCCAAGCGCTTTCCGGTGGACACGCGCACGCAGCTGCGGCAGGTGGTGGAGCGCCTGCGGCAGGCGCCGGTTGCAGTGGATTACCGCGATCCGCGCACCGGTGAACTGCACCACGAGCAGGTGACGGCCGATACCGTGGTCGGCCTGGCATTCGGGTTTTCGTATGCGCCGGAAACCGCCTCGTTGCTGCCGCTGGTGCTGGACGAGGCGGCGGCGGGCCGTTACGCCTCGTTGATGGCGCTGGCGCAGATGAGCGCATCGGACATGTCCGACCAGATGAATCGCCCGATGCAGTGGTCGGTGCTGTGCAGCGAGGACGCCGGACGCTATACCCCGCCAGCCGCCAAGGACGGGACCTTGCTGGGGGCGGACGTGGCGCAGATGTTCTTCGCGCCCTGCACGGCCTGGCCGACCAAGCCGGCCCCGGCTGCCGATGCCGCGCCGTTCAAGTCCAACCTGCCGGTGTTGTTGCTGTCGGGCGAGCTGGATCCGGTGACGCCGCCGCGCTATGCCGAACGTGTACTGCAGGGCCTGCCCAATGGCCGCCACCTGGTGGCGCCGGGGCAGGGCCATGGCGTCTTTCGCCTCGGCTGCATGCCCAAGGTGCTGGGCCAGTTCCTGCAGACCGCCAATGCCAAGACACTGGATGCGCAGTGCGTGGCCAGCCTCAACAACGTGCCCGCGTTTACCTCGTTCAACGGATGGGAACCATGAGCCGTACCGACCACGCCACGGAGGCGCACGCATGATCGTCGTCGACAACCTGCACAAAGCGTTCAAGACCAAGACCGGGCCGGTGAAGGCGGTCGATGGGGTCAGTTTCAGTGCCGCCGATGGCCAGATCACCGGCCTGCTCGGCCCCAACGGTGCCGGCAAGACCACCACCTTGCGCATGCTCTACACGCTGATGTCGCCCGACCAGGGCAGCGTCAGCGTCGATGGCGTGGATGCCACCCGCGACCCGGTGACCGTGCGCCGCGCGCTGGGCGTGTTGCCGGATGCGCGCGGCGTCTACAAGCGGCTGACCGCGCGCGAGAACATCGCCTACTTCGGTGAGCTGCACGGGATGTCGCGCACGCGCATCGCCGAGCGCACGCGCCTGCTGTCGGCGGCGCTGGACATGGACGACATTCTCGATCGCCAGACCGAAGGGTTCAGCCAGGGCCAGCGCACCAAGACCGCGATTGCACGCGCGCTGGTGCACGACCCGCGCAACGTCATCCTCGACGAGCCCACCAACGGGCTGGACGTGATGACCACGCGCGCCATGCGCGGCTTTCTGCAGCAACTGCGGGCCGAAGGCCGCTGCGTGATCTTTTCCAGCCACATCATGCAGGAGGTGGCGGCGCTGTGCGACCGCATCGTCATCGTTGCCAAGGGCACGGTGGTGGCCTGCGGCGGCGCCGACGAACTGCGCGCCGCCACCGGGGAAGACAATCTGGAAGACGCCTTCGTCAAGGCGATCGGCTCGGACGAGGGACTGCACGCATGAGCACCACATCGTTGTTGTCCACGCTGTGGACGGTGCTGCGCAAGGAACTGCGCGACATCGGCCGCGATCGCCGCACGCTGGCACTGGCCTTGCTGCTGTCGCCATTGCTGTATCCGATCCTGATCCTGGGCATGGGCGCACTGAGCGAAAGCCGCGTGCGTACCCAGATCGACAAGCCGTTGGAAATTCCCATGCTCGGCCGCGAGAACGCGCCCAATCTGGTGCGGTTCCTGGCCGCGCAGGGGCTCAACGCGGTCGATGCGCCGGCTGATCTGACCGCCGCAATCCGCAACCAGGATGTGGATGTGGCATTGCGCATCAGCGCCAGCTACGCCGACGACTGGCGCGCCGGGCGCCCGGCCCTGGTGGAGGTCATCAAGGACAGCACGCGGCGCGAGGCCGACGTGCCGAGCCTGCGCCTGCAGGCCGCGCTCGGCAGCTATAGCCAGCAGGTCGGTGCACTGCGCCTGCTGGCGCGCGGCATCGATGCGCAGGTGGGCAGGCCGCTGGAAATCGCCGCGCAGGATCTGGCCACCGCCGAAGCCAAACGCGGGCAGATGATGGCGATGCTGCTGCCGGTGCTGCTGGTGATCACCTCGTTCCTGGGCGGCGCCTCGCTGATCCTGGATGCCACCGCCGGCGAGCGCGAACGCCAGTCGCTGGAACCCCTCCTGGCCACGCCGGCGCCGCGCAGCGCGATCGTCAGCGGCAAGATCGCCGCCGCCTGCGTGATCGGCATGCTGTCGTTGCTGCTGACCTTGCTGGCCTTCAAGGTGAGCGCGCAGCTGTCCACGTCGAACCTGGGCCGCCAGCTCAATGTCGGCGTCGTGCCGATGCTGCAGATGCTGTTCATCCTGGTGCCGATGCTGTTTATCGGCACCTCGCTGCTGACCTATCTGGCCGCCGCCGCCAAGAGCATGAAGGAAGCGCAGGCGCATATGACCTGGCTGTTGCTGCTGCCGATGCTGCCCGGCTATGCGCTGATGGCGTATCCGTTGAAGACGCAGTTGTGGCATTTCGCGGTGCCGTTCCTGGCGCAGAACCAGATGCTGCTCAAGGTGATCCGCCACGAGCAGATCGACGCCCAGACCTGGGCGGTGTACCTGCTGGCGGGCTTCGGCCTGGCCGCGCTGTTGTGGTACGCGGCAGTGCGGCGCTATCACCAGGAACGGCTGGCGATTTCCGGCTGATGCCCCTCTCCTGCCGGGAGAAGGGGGCGCACAGCGCCGGAGGACGGCGCAAATTGCCGGTACGAATGCGCGGTGACGCATGTCGATGTTGACGTTGATTGATTGAACGGTGTTGTTGTCTGCGCAGTGCGTGACGTCGACTCTGTCGCCGTACCTCACCCCAACCCCTCTCCCGAGGGGCGAGAGGCTAGCAGTTCCTTCTCCCCTCGGGGAGAAGGTGCCCGAAGGGCGGATGAGGGTACGGATCACCAGGAAACAAAACGCCCGCATCGCTGCGGGCTTTTTGTTTGGCGCCCGACATCCGCCGGGAGTGCAGTGCATTGATCATCGGCAGCCATGAGCCATGAGCCATGAGCCATGAGCCATGAGCCATGAGCCAACAATCAACCAATCAACCAATCAACCAATCAACCAATCAACGACCAAGCAATCAAGGAATCAACGACTAAGCAATCAACGGACTCACTCACTCAGCCGCATGCAGAACTACCTGATCGCCCAACGCCCCACTCAACCCCCCGGGTTGAACGACAGCGTGCGCCGCGTGGTCACCGGTGCAGCCACCGGTTCGAAACGCCAGCGCTTGACCGCATTGAGCGCTTCGCGGTCGAACACGCGCGGCGGGGTGGCGCGCAGCACGCGCGAGGCGGTGATCGAGCCGTCGGTGCCGACGGTGATCTCCACCAGCACTTCGCCGGAGGTGCCGGCGCGCAGCGCTTCGGGTGGGTAACGCGGTGCCGGGGTGCTGATCGGGCGCAGCGACTGCGCGGCCGGTGCAACTGCGGCAGTTGCCGGTGCCGGGCGCGGGGCCGCCGGGGTCGGCGCAGGCGCCGGAGTCTCGGCCTGACGGCGCGCGGCGGCCTGGCGTTCGGCCTCGGCGCTCTGCTGGCGGGCGGCTTCCTGTTGCGCGGCGATCTGCTGCGCGGCGGCCGCCTCGCGGGTTTGCTGTTCGGCCAGACGCTTCTGCTCGGCCGCCTGCTTGGCCTTGTCCTCGACCAGCTTCTTGGCCTGCTCGGCATCCTGCTCGGAGCGGCTGGCGGCGGTCTTCATGCCGGTGTCCAGGCCGCTTTTCAGGCGCGGCAGTGCCGGTGCCTTCGGGTCCACCTTTTCGATCAGCGCGATCAGGCGCTGCGCCTCGGGGAATTCTTCGCGGCTGATGCCCTGTTCGGCGGCGATCAGCGTGTACGGCAGCAGGTCGGTCAGCGCGCTGTTGACGGTGGCGTCCTGCGGCTGCTTCTCACGCAGGGCCAGGTAGTACTCCACCGCGTTGTCGCCGGCCGGGGCGTACATGCGGTTGTCCTGCAAGGCCTTGGTGGCCGAGGCGCGCAACTGGTCGGCAGCCATCGATTGCACCTGCGGCGACACCGCCGTGGCCGGCGTCGCCGCGGTGGCCGGTGCCGCAGGCGTGGCGCCGGTGGCAGGCGCGGTGGTGGCGGCCTTGTCGTCCTGCCTGGAGCAGGCGGCCAGGCCGACCAACAAAATGACCGGCGCGATCCGGCGTGCCATACGGCCCTGTGTCAGATCCAACATGCGTCCCCCTTACCCCGATTGCAAAAAGATGCTGCGGCGAGCGCCGGCCATTGTTCCCGCAATGGCTGGCAAAGCGGCAATCTAGCATTGCTGGGGCGGTCTAAGCCAAGGGGGGCGCCTGCCGGGCGCGAAATTCATCGCGTCCCGGTGACCAGCGCCGTGTCGGTCGGCAGCCGCGTTGCCGGCTCGGGCAGCGGTGCCGGGCAATAGCGCCGCAGGAAGTCCGCATGCGCCGGCAGCCGCAGCAAGGCAGCATCGACACGCGTGCGGATGGTCTCCAGAAAATGACGGAGCTCGGCATCGCCCATCAGGTCGGCCACCGGGTGATGCTGCTTCGGCGTGATGCCCTGGCCCAGCATCACCTGCACCCAGGAGTTCTCGGCAAACAGCTCGTTGGCCTGATGGAAGACCCGCCCGCTCTGGCGGAACAACTCCACCCGATGGCGCAGCGTGTCGGGGATGTCCATCGCCGCGCAATCGCGCCAGAACGGCGTGTCGCGGCGGTCGGTGGCGTGGTAATGCAGGATCACGAAATCGCGGATATGGGTGATTTCGGCGGCGGCCTGGCGGTTGTATTCGGCGATGTCGACATCGTTGATGACCTGCGGAAAGGTCTGCATCAACCGGATGATGCCGCGCTGGATCAGATGGATATTGGTCGATTCCAGCGGCTCCAGAAAGCCGCTGGCCAGCCCCAGCGCCACGCAGTTCTTTTCCCAGACCCGATGCCGCTGATTGGGCGTGAAGCGCAGTGCCCGCGGCTGGCTCAGTGCGCGGCCGCTGAGATTGTGCTGCAGCACCTGCGCGGCGCTGTCCTGGTCCATGTAGCGGCTGGAATACACGATGCCGTTGCCGACCCGGTGCTGCAGCGGAATGCGCCACATCCAGCCCGCCTGATCGGCGCGCGAGCGGGTGTACGCCACCGGCGCGCCGACCGATTCGGTCTGCACCGCCAGCGCGCTGTCGGCAAACAGCCACTGCGACCAGTCGTCCGTGCCCACGCCCAGCGTCTTGCCGATCAGCAGGCCGGCAAAGCCGGTGCAATCCAGGAACAGATCGCCTTCCACCCGCATGCCGTTGTCCAGCGTCAGCGCGGTGAGATAGCCGCTGTGCGCGTCGGTCTCCACGCTGCCGATGCGGCCTTCGATGCGCTGCACGCCGAAGCCTTCGCTGAAGCGGCGCAGGAAGCGCGCGTACAGGCCGGCATCCAGGTGATAGGCGTAATTCATGCCGCCGTTGGGCAGATGCGCAAAGCGGCCTTCCTGCGCGGCGCGCAGTTCCAGGCAGTAGTCGCCGAAGTCGCGCGCCACGCCACGCTGCCGGCCCTTCAACCAGAAATGCTGGAAGCCGGCACTCCAGTGATCGGTGCCGGTATGGCCGAAGGAATGGATGTAGTGCCGGTCGACATCGCGCCAGTGCTCGAAGCCGATGCCGAGCTTGATGGTGGCCTGGGTGGCGGCCATGAACGCGGCCTCGTCGATCTCCAGCAGGCGGTGGAAGGTGACCAGGCTGGGGATGGTGGCCTCGCCCACGCCCACCGTGCCGATCTCGTCCGACTCCACCAGAGTGATCTGCAGGTGCCGGCCCAGCACCTTGGATAACGCGGCGGCGGCCATCCAGCCGGCGGTGCCGCCACCGGCGATGACGACGCGGCGCACCGGGCGCTGTTGTGGATCCGCAGGCGTGGTGTCGGTCATGGCATCAGATCCTCAGCGATTCAGGCGTTGCAGCAAGCGCGCGCGCAGGCTGCGGGCACGGGCCTCGTCCATCGGCGCCAGCACGCCGCGCGCAGACTCCGGCACGTGTGCGGCGGTGTCCGCGTCGGCATCGAACACGTAATGGTCGAACACGTCCTGCCAGATGGCGCGTTGCTCCGCTGGCAGGTCGCGCATGGTGAGCAGCGCCAGCATCAGCGCATTCATCGGCGAATCCATGTAGGCCGGGCTCTGCCGCCACCAGAAATTCACCAGCACGTTGAACGGCGTCAGCGCCTGGACGTGATGCCACCACATGCTGGGAATGAACAATGCATCGCCCGCTTCCAGCTCGGCCACCAGCGCGTGTTCCAGCGCCTGCGCATAGCGTGGAAAGCGCTGCAGGTCCGGCGCGGCGATATCGACCAGGCTGACCGGCTGGCCGGCCGGGGTGAGATCGAGCGGGCCGATATACAGGTTGGCCAGTTGCTGCGGCGGAAACAGCGTGAAGCGGCGCCGCCCGGCGACCACGCAGGCCAGGTTGTCGGGCAGGTCCTGGTGGGCGGCGATGCGGGTGCGGTTGCCGATCCAGATGCTGGCCAGCGGCTGCGCCTGCGGCAGGGCGATCGGGTTGTGCGCGCGCAGGCCGGGCAGGTAGGTGTCCAGCGTGGTGGAGCCGACATAGATCGCCGGTGGCTGCGGGTTGTGCAGATCGCGCAGCAAGGTCTCCAGCACCACGTTCAATGGCACCCGTTCGGGGCGGAAATTGAAGCCACTCATGTCCGCGTTGTAGAAGAAGCGCCCATCGATCTCCGGCGGGCCGACCTGCGCCACCACCGCCTCGCCGCGATCGAAGCCGCGCAGGTAGGCGGCGGCCGCCTGCGCAGAGCTCGCGCCGGCCTGCGCCAGCGGCCAGTCGCGCACCAGCCCGCGCAAGACCAGCGGCGTGGTGGAGCGCAGCATGGCCGGATCCAGCTGCTGCGGGTCCAGCCCGTGTCGCTCTTCGATGGCGCGCGGCTCAACCAGCATGGCGGCGTTGCAGGCGGTCGAGCAGGTGGCGGAACTGCGCGATCGAGGCCACCGCCATGTACAGCGGTTCCAGATCGCCATGCCGGTGCAGATCGAGCAGTGCGGCATCGTCGAGCGCGCGCAGGCGTTCTTCGTGCACGGCGTAGAGCCCGGTCAGACGGCATTCCAGGCCGTTCTGCAGCGTGGCCTCGAACACGAACGGTTCGAGCAGGTCGTAGCCCAGCAAGCGTGCGACGAACGCCTCGCTCGCGGTCAGGCCATCGTGCAAGGTGCGCAATACCTGGCTGATGTGGTCGAGAAATTCGGTGGTACCGCCATGTTCGCGAAACAGCACCTCGCCTTCGCTGCGGCTGATGCGCGGGCTGTCCAGGTCCACGTGCACCATCGGTCCGTCCGCCTGCTCGCCGATCAGAAACGGTTGCCGCTGGATCGCCAGCGGCACGTACGGCGCATCCCAGCGCGTACCGTCCAGGAACAGGTTCTCGCCCAGGCGCAGGCCCAGCAACGCCAGCGGCTGAAAACTGCGCTCGCCGCTGCGATGGAACACGATCGGGTATTGCGCCTGGAGTTGGCGGAATTCCTGCGGAAAGGTCGCAGCCGACATCACGTCATCGCCGAAGGCGGCGCCGTGCGCGGTGATCACGCGCAGATCGCGGTGATCGAGGTTGTTCAACAACACGGCATTGGTCATGGGGGGCAGGCAGATCACGCGGGGCGCGTGGCCCATGCTTGGACAGTTCCCCTCCGCGTGGCAAGTGCCGGATGCAGCAACTGCGGCCAGCGCGCGGAAAGGCGGTGCGGGTGTCCCGGCAGGCGCGCTGCCGGGACGCTCGGTACCTCACTCAGATCACCAGAACTTGTAGCGCACGCCCAGCATGTAGCGCGGGCCGGTCTGGGTGGCGTAGATGATCTGGTTCGGGTGACGGCCGTGCTGGCGCTGCACCTCGTCGGTGAGGTTGATCGCCTCCAGGCTCAGCGACAGGTTCTCGGTCCACTGGTAGCCGATGCTCAGATCCAGCTGGCCATAGGCTTCGGTGTAGACCGGGTTGGGCTGGCCGCTGCCGTCGAAGCGTGCGGCCAGGAACTCGTCGCGCCAGTTGTAGGCCGCACGCACCTGCCACTTGTCCCTGTCGTAGAAGCCGACCACGTTGGCCGAATCGCTCAGCCCTTCCAGCGCGAACTGCTCGCCGATCACGTAGTTGTCGTAGGTCAGGCCGGAGTCGACCATGGTGTAGTTGGCCGACACGCCAAAGCCGCTGTCGCCGAACATGTGCTGCAGGTTGAATTCCCAGCCGTCCAGCGAGGCCGAGCGCTGGTTGGCCGGCGCAGTGATGGCGAAGTTGGCCACCGGGTCGCCCGGCTGCCCGCTGATCACACCGGTGGCATTGCCATTGGAATCGTCCGTCCCGCGCACCACACCCGGCGCACCGCCGCGGTTGCGGAAGATGTAGTTGCGGATGCAGGTCAGGTCCGCCGAGGCGCAGCCGTTGCCCAGCGCTTCGTTCCAGTACGCACCGCCCACCGGCGTGTTCAGGCCCAGCGAGGCATCGTTGCGCGTGGTCACGCCGATGTAGTTGTCGATGTTCTTGCGGAAGAAGCCCACCGAGGCGTAGCTGGCATCGCTGTAGTACCACTCCAGCGACAGGTCGATGTTGTGCGAGAGCAGCGGCTTGAGGCCGGGATTGCCTTCCTGGCCGGTGCCGCCTTCCAGGCGCGCGATCTGGTTGAGCGTCTGCCCGCCCTGGATATCGCCCCAGCCGGGCCGGCCGATGGTTTCGCCGTAGCTGCCGCGCAGCACCAGATCCTCGGTGAGCTTGAAGCTCAGGTCCAGGCTGGGCAGCCAGTACTCGTACTTGCCGCTGCCGCTGGCGAATGCCGAGTCGGCCAGGCGGATCGGCAACTCGTTGTTGGCGACCCAGTCGATGCCCACCGCCACCGGCACCAGCGCCTGTGCGTCCACCTTGGTTTCTTCGTAACGCACACCGGCGGCCAGGCTGATCGGCACGCGCAGATCGTCCCAGCTGTTGTTCCACTGCAAATAGGCATTCTTGGATTTTTCGGTCACGCGGCGGTCGGTGGTGAACACCGGCGAGGTGCGGTACAGCGCGTCGTCGCCGGCCACCTGCGCGGCGGCCTGGCGGGCGCGTTCGAAGTCGAACAGGAACAGTTGATCGAACTGCGCCGGGTTGCCGCTGCCATCGATCGCATCGAAATACTGCGCGAACGAGCTTGGAATCCACAGATCGTCCGGATAATCGGCCGCGGTGCCGGCACCGCCCCAGGTGTCGCGCTGCACGTTGGAAAATGCCGAGCGGTTCTTGACCTCGGTGCTGCCGATGCCGAACTTCAACTGCGAATAGTTTTCGAAGGTGAAGTCGCCGTTGACCTGCGCCTGGTCGATCTCCGACTTCATGTAGCTGTTGCGGAACGCCGAGCCGGTGACCAGCGTGCGCGACGGATCCAGCCCGGTCAGGCCGAAGCCCAACTGCTGCTGCAACACCGGGAAATCCTTGCTGAAATCCACCACCGAGGTGCCGCGGTAAAAGCCGGACACGCCCAGCGAATTGCTGGAACCGAACGGGCTGTCCGCACCGGCTTCGGCGGTGGAGCGGTGGATGTCGAAGTTGAGCTTGAACTGATCATTGACCGCCCAATCCACGTTGAAGCCCAGCGACTTGTTCTCGTTGCGCGTGGCCGCATTGGAGCCGGCGGTGGCCAGATCGCTGGTGGCCGGATTGACGATTTCCGAGTAGCTCACCGGTCCTGCCACCGGGCCGTTGGTCCAGGCGCTGGCCGACGGCCCGTAGTTGAACCACACCGACATCTCGTTGCGCTGCTGCTGGATCTTGTTTTCCGAATAGGTGTAATCCAGCGTGGTGGTGATGTTGTCCAGCGGCTTGTACTGCAGTACCAGCTGGCCGTTGGTGCGCTGGCGCTCCACGCCGACCACGCGGTAGTTGAGGTTCTGCGGCACCGAATAGATATCGTTGGGGCCGGGGCGGTTGACGATGTTCTCCGAGCCGGGCGCGCCCGGCTGCGGGATGGTGCCGTAGGCGGTGGCATCGCCGCGGAACGAACGCCAGCCGTTGGGCACGCCGACCTGGCTATAGCCGAAGTCGCGCTCCTGATAGCTGCCGCTCAGCGACACGCCGAAGCGTCCATCGGCCGAGGTATTGCTGAAGATGCCGGAGATTTCCGGGGTCAGCGAATCGCCCTGCAGGCGTCCGGGCAGGTTCTCGTTGGAGCTGTCGTGCACGCCCTTGAGGCCGACGTTGGCATGCAGGCCCGGGTTGTCCAGCGGCCGGCTGGTCTTGATGTTGATGGTCGCACCGATGCCGCCGGTGGGCGTGCTGGCGCGGCTGGTCTTGAACACCTCGATACCGGAGATCGACTCCGACGCCAGGTTGGCGAAGTCGAACGCACGCGAGTTGGAGGCGTTGGACTCCTCGATGCTGGCGCCCGGCATCTGCCGGCCGTTCAGCAGCACCAGGTTGAAGTCCGGGCCGACGCCGCGCACGGTGACGCGCGAGCCTTCGCCCAGCGAGCGGTCGATCGACACGCCGCTGATGCGTTGCAGCGACTCGGCCAGATTGGTATCGGGGAACTTGCCGATGTCCTCGGCCACGATGCCGTCGACGATGCCCTGCGCATCGCGCTTGACGTTCATCGACGAGGTGAGGCTGCCGCGGATACCGGTGACCTGCACCGCATCGAGCGTGGCCGGATCGGCCTGGCTTGCGCCCGGAACGGTGGACGCGGACTGCGGCGGCGGTGCGGTCTGCGCGGCCAGCGGCGTCGACAAGGCAAACAGCAGGGCAGACGTCAGACGCCGCGTGCGCGGCAGGGTGCGTGGCTCTCTCACAATGATTCTTCCCCAAGTGAAGATAAGCCGGCCCCAGGCGGGACAGGCGAAGGTCGATGAAACAGTCGTGCATTTGTGAGCGCCGCCTTAACCAAGTCAACTTGCACTGCAGCATCGGCCGCGAGCAATCGCGTCACACATCGTTCCAGTCAGCACCACGGCGAGCGCACGCGCAGGTCGCGGGCTTGGTCGTACCATCGGTCGTCGAGGCGCGCGGCTGCGTGCCACCCCCTGCCGAACTGGAGCGCACGATGATCGACCTGTACTACTGGCCCACCCCCAATGGCCACAAGGTCACCTTGTTCCTGGAAGAAGCCGGGCTGGACTACACGCTCAAGCCGGTCAACATCGGCAAGGGCGAGCAGTTCGAGCCGGCCTTCCTGCAGATTTCGCCCAACAACAAGATGCCGGCGATCGTCGACCACGCACCGGCCGACGGCGGTCCCGCACAGAGCGTGTTCGAATCCGGCGCCATCCTGCTGTACCTGGCCGAGAAGACCAGCCGCTTCCTGCCGCGCGATGCGCGTGGCCGCATCGCCGCGCTGGAATGGTTGTTCTGGCAGATGGGCGGGCTGGGGCCGATGAGCGGCCAGATGGGCCACTTCAACGTCTATGCGCCGGAAAGGATTCCCTACGCGATCGAGCGCTACAACACCGAAGTACGCCGCCTGCATGGCGTGCTCGACAAGCGCCTGGCCGCCTCCGCGTTCCTGGCCGGCCCCGAGTACGGCATCGCCGACATGGCCAGCTATCCGTGGATCGAGGTCTACGCCGACATCCGCCCCGATTACGCCGACTTCCCGCATCTCAAGCGCTGGCACGACGCCATCTCCGCGCGTCCGGCCACCCAGCGCGCCTACGCGCTCAAGGAACAGGTCAACCCCGACGCCGGCAAGCCACTGGGCGAGGAAGAACGCAGGCACCTGTTCGGCAAGCGCTGAAGCAAAGCGGCAGGCGCGGCTGCGTAGAAGCCCATGCGGCGATAGCGGCGACTGGTGCAACTGCACAGCAGCGACAGCAGCAACAGCAGCAGGCAGCAACAGTAAGCCGGCATCAGGACCCAGCAGCGGCATGCGCGTGCATCAATCGTGCGCGACACGCACCCGGCGCAGCGAGCCCCTCTCCCCCGGGGAGGAGTCGGTGCAAGGGCACGCAAGTGGAGCCAGACCCACCGCCCCCCGGAACCTGCGCAGCGCGCCAACTGCGACCATCGGGCCATCGCACCTGTGCCGCGCAAGGCAGGGCGAGGACGACTCCAGAACCACGCTGCCGCACATGCGCGCAACCACGCACAACCCGTCATCGCGCACACGCGCCATCGCCGCGCTTCTCAAACACCTCACGCGCCCGCATCCTGTGTGCTATCTCAAGACAGGATCTTCGATGCGCGCCCTGTTCGCCGCACTTGCCCTCATGCTCAGCACGCTCCCCACCGCCCACGCCGAAAAGCTCACCCTCGATGCCATCACCGGCCCGTTGCCGTTGTCCGGCCCGACGCTGATGAAACCCAAGGTCGCTCCCGACGGCTCGCGCGTGAGCTTCCTGCGCGGCAAGGACAGCGACCGCAATCAACTGGATCTGTGGGAGTACGACATCGCCAGCGGCCAGACCCGCCTGCTGGTTGATTCCAAGCTCGTGTTGCCTGGCACCGAGACGCTCAGCGATGTGGAAAAGGCCCGCCGTGAGCGCCAACGCATCGCCGCCTTCGCCGGCATCGTCGATTACCAATGGGCGCCGGACGCGCACGCGTTGCTGTTTCCGCTCGGCGGCGAGCTGTATCTGTACGACCTGCGCAAGACCGGCAACGCCGCGGTGCGCCAGCTCACCCATGGCGAAGGCTTCGCCACCGATGCCAAGCTCTCGCCCAAGGGTGGCTTCGTCAGTTTCGTGCGCGCGCGCAACCTGTGGGTGATCGACCTGGCCAGCGGCAAACAGCTGCAACTGACCCGCGACGGCAGCGAGACCATCGGCAATGGCGTGGCCGAGTTCGTCGCCGACGAGGAAATGGATCGCCACACCGGCTACTGGTGGGCGCCGGACGATTCGGCGATCGCCTTCGCGCGCATCGACGAATCGGCTGTGCCGATCCAGAAGCGCCCGGAGGTCTACGCCGACCACACCGAGGTGATCGACCAGCGCTATCCGCAGGCAGGCCAGCCCAATGTGGCCGTGCAGCTCGGCGTGATCGCCCCGCGTGCTACAGCCAAGCCACAGTGGGTCGACCTGGGCAAGAACCCGGACATCTACCTGGCGCGGGTGGACTGGCGCGATGCGCAGCGGCTGACCTTCCAGCGCCAGTCGCGCGACCAGAAAACCCTTGCGTTGATCGAAACCACGCTGGCCAGCGGCAGGCAGCGCGTGCTGGTCACCGAGACCTCGCCGACCTGGGTGCCGCTCCACAACGATCTGCGCTTTCTCAAGGACGGCCGCTTTGTCTGGAACTCCGAGCGCAGCGGCTACGCGCATCTGTATGTGGCATCGGAAGACGGGCGCACGTTCACCCCGCTGACCTCCGGCGACTGGGTGGTCGATGCGTTGCTCGCCGTCGACGAGCACGCCGGCACGGTGTATTTCTCCGCCAGCAAGGAATCGCCGACCCAGACCCACATCTATGCGGTGCCGCTGGCCGGCGGTGCGATCGAAAAACGTTCGATGCCCCGCGGCACGCACGCGGCCAGTTTCGCCGGCAATGCCAGCGTGTATGTCGATAGCTGGTCCAACACCACCACGCCGCCGCAGATCGAGCTGTTCTGCGCCAACGGCGAAAAAATCGCCACGCTGCTGAAGAACGACCTGGCCGATCCGCAGCACCCTTACGCCAGATACCGCGACGCGCAGCGCCCGGTGGAATTCGGCACGCTCACCGCTGCCGACGGCACCACGCCGCTGCAGTACCGCCTGATCAAGCCGGACAACTTCGACCCGGCCAGGCGCTATCCGGTGATGGTGTACGTATATGGCGGCCCTGCCGCGCAGACCGTGCTCGATGCCTGGCCGAGCCGTGGCGATGCGCTGTTCGACCAGTACCTCGCCCAGCGCGGCTATGTGGTGTTCTCGCTGGACAACCACGGCACGCCGCGGCGTGGCCGCGCCTTCGGTGGTGCGCTGTACGGCAGGCAGGGCACAGTCGAAGTGGACGATCAACTGCAGGGTGTGGCCTGGCTCAAGGCGCAGCGCTGGGTCGATCCGGCCCGCATCGGCGTGCAGGGTTGGTCCAACGGCGGCTACATGACGCTGATGCTGCTGGCCAGGCACAGTGAGGCCTACGCCTGTGGCGTGGCCGGCGCGCCGGTCACCGATTGGGGGCTGTACGACACCCACTACACCGAGCGTTACATGGACCTGCCGGCCAGCAACGCCGACGGTTACCGCGACGCGCGCATCGCCACCCATCTGGACGGCCTGCGCGCCAGGCTGCTGCTGATCCACGGCATGGCCGACGACAACGTGCTGTTCACCAACTCCACCGCGCTGATGAGCGCGTTGCAGGCGCGCGGCACCGCCTTCGAATTGATGACCTATCCCGGTGCCAAGCATGGGTTGTCCGGCAGCACCGCCTTGCATCGCTACAAGACCGCGGAGGCCTTCATCCAGCGCTGCCTGATGCCCTGAGCGGCCGGCGGCCGGCTGCAGGGGACGCGGCGGCCACTGCAGTGGTACAGCGGCCGCCGCCGCGGCCCCGCGGCGATGTTGGCCGCGCCGTGGTGTTGCTCACCGCCGAGGTCATCTGCAGTCGTGCCCCAACACCTGGCCTGCAAGGACGTTGTCATGTCATCGCTCCCACCGGTTCCGGCTGCAGCGCCTGGCAAGCTGCAATCGCCAACGTCTGCAGTCTGGTAACGGGTCCGCAAGCGCCGCCGCACTCCTGCGACCATGACCTAAGGCGCATTGCCGCAGCCGCTGCGGATGGGTAGGGTCGCGCTACTCAACTTGCGGATCCACCCCATGAAACCACTTGTTCTCGCCGTTGCGCTGGCGCTCGGTGCTTCGCTGCCATTGCAGGCACAGACCGCTCAGCCCGGGCAGGCCCAGCCTGCCACGCCGGCCTGGGTGCAGACCAGCAACGGCGACGCGCAGATCCTGCTGAACGCGCAGGCGCCGTTCCAGCCCGAATACGCCAGCTTCTTCGGCGTGCCCGGCTACGACGACCAGGTCATCGACCTGGGGCCGAACAACGCCGCGCGCTACCGCGATGCGATGAGCAAGGCGCGCACCGCGTTGCAGGCCAAGCTGGCGACCGAGCGCGACGTCAACGTGCGCCAGGACCTGCAGATCATGATCGCGGCGGCCGAACAGAACATCGAAGGCAGCCAGCTCAACGAGCGCTACCTGCTGCCGTGGAGCGACGCGCCGCAGCTGGTCTTCAGCGGCCTCAATGGATTGCTGTCCGACCAGACCGTGCCCGAGCGCCGCGCCAAGGCGCTGGATCGCCTCAAGCGTTACGTGGGCCTGGTGCCGGGCACGACGCCGACCACCACGCTGGCCCGCCAGCGCTACGAGGAACAGCTTGGCAACAAGGCCCTGCTGCAGCCGACCGAGCGCGAAGTGGAACAGGCGCTGGCCAACGTGGACACCTACGTCGCCGGCATCGGCGAGTTGTTCGCCAAGTACAAGATCGCCGGCGCCGACGAATCGCTCAAGGCGATGTCCACCCAGTTGAAGGAGTACGCCAACTGGACCCGCACCACGGTATTGCCGAAGGCACGCAAGGACACCCGCCTGCCCGAACCGCTGTATGCCTTCCAGCTCAAGCAGGTCGGCATCGACATCGCTCCGCAGCAGCTGATCCAGCGCGCGCAGCTGGAATTCATGGAAACCCGCTCGGCGATGCGTCAGCTCGCGCCGCTGGTGGCCAAGGCCAAGGGCGTGCAGGGCAGCGATTACGTGCAGGTGATCCGTGCGCTCAAGGGCAACAAGATTGCCGACGACCAGCTGGAAACCCACTACCGCGGCGTGATCGACCAGATCGACCCGATCATCCGCCAGCAGCGCATCGTCGATGTGCCCAACCGCCCGATGCAGATGCGCCTGGGCAGCGCGGCCGAAAGCGCCGCGCAACCGGCACCGCACTTCCTGCCGGCCCCGCTGATCGGCAATACCGGCCAGCAGGGCCAGTTCGTGCTGCCGCTCGGCAACCCGACCGCCGACGGCGCCAAGAAGGAGCAGTACGACGACTTCAACTTCGGCTCGGCCGCCTGGACGCTCAGCGCACACGAAGGCCGCCCCGGCCATGAGCTGCAGTTCACCGCCATGGTCGAACGCGGCGTGTCGCTGGCGCGCAGCCTGTTCGCGTTCAACTCGGTCAACGTCGAAGGCTGGGCGCTGTATGCCGAAGCCGAAATGGTCCCGTACGAGCCACTCGACGGTCAGCTGATCGCCCTGCAGTTCCGCCTGCTGCGCGCCGCCCGCGCCATGCTCGACCCGATGCTCAACCTCGGCCTGATCGACCGCGAACGCGCACGCCAGGTGCTCGAAGACGATGTCGGCCTCTCGCCGGCCATGACCCGCCAGGAACTGGACCGCTACACCGTCCGCGCCCCCGGCCAGGCCGGCAGCTATTTCTACGGCTACACCCGCATCCTGGAACTGCGCATGCGCACCGAACTGGTCCTGGGCAAGAAGTTCGACCGCCTGGCCTTCAACAACTTCCTGCTCGACCAGGGCCTGCTGCCGCCGGACCAGCTGGCCAAGGCGGTGGAGACGCAGTTCATCCCTGCGCAGCAGGGCAAGCGCTAAGCAATTCGAGACGGCGTAACGCAGCAGGGCACGATGGAGCTTGAATCGGCCAACTATCGCGCCCTGTTGCAGCACTGCCTTCGCAAATGCTTTCGAATTGTTGAGGCTCGCCTCAGCGCATTGGAGGCGACACCTCTGGCGCCGCGCGCTGCTGCGCCCCGGCCGGCACCCAGATCGCCATGCCGGCCGCGCGCTTCTGGGTGGTCGGGATGCCGATGCCCAGGCCGCCGCCGACGCGGCCGCCGTAGCTGCCGCCGCCCACCGACAGGCCGCCGCCGGAGCGTTCCGAGCCCACGCCGACGATGACCACGCCATTGGCGCCGAGCTTGGCCGCCTCACGCTTGAGGCGCTGCACGGCCGCATCGGTCTGGCCCTGGGTGCCGAAGCCGGCGGCGCTGGTGGATTCGAGCTGGGCGATCTCCACCGAGCCGACCGGTGCATTGGAGTACACCTGCACCTGCGCCGGGTCGATCGGTGCGCGCGCCTGGCCCAGCATCACCTTGGAACTGCTGGCGCAACCGGCCAGGAGCATGGCGAGCGCAGCGGCGATGACGACATGCTTGTTCATGATGCGGCCCCTGTTGACGACAGTGATGACGATGATCCGGCGCCCGGACTGAATCGCGCCGGACTTCGCCGCACCCTAGCCGTGCCCACGTGAGGCTACCGCCAAGCCGCCATTGGTCAGGGTGACCACCTGCCCACGGCGTCTTGGCGGCCACAGGGCTAAGCTCAGGCCATTCTTCTAAGACGTCGAGGTGATACGTGGGATTGATCAGCCTGCTGTGGGGCATCGTGGCGCTGCTGTGGATGGTGCTGGCCTTCATCCCGTTGCTGGGCTGGGGCAACTGGTTCCTGATCCCGTTTGCGGCGGTGGGCGCGCTGATTGCGGCGATCGCGCTGCTGTTCACCTCGGCCGGCAATCGCGGGCGTGCCAAGACCGGTCTGCTGCTCAACGGCCTGGTGATCGTGGTCGGGGTGATCCGCCTGAGCCTGGGCGGCGGCGTGATCTAGCGCGCGGCGGCGTCCAAGCAGGGGTCGCGCGAGCCGGAAGCGCCTTGCACCGGCTGGCGATGAAGAAGGTCGCCGCGTGACACCGCCGCCATCCGGACGCGGTCCCTAAGGGGCGAGCCGACCGTGTGCCCCGGCGAATCACGCTGGCATGAATCGCGGCGCGCTCCTGTCCGTTGCAGCGCTGCGACACTGCGTCGCAGCGCGTCCGACAGCGGATGGCGGGCGTAAACTTGCCGGCTGCCGACAGGAGCCCACGATGGCCCATCCCCACTACCGTCCCCGCCGCATGCGCCACGATGCGTTTTCGCGGCGCCTGATGCGCGAAAACACGCTGACCACCGACGACCTGATCTGGCCGGTGTTCGTGCATGAATTGTCCGGCCGCGCGCCGATCGCCTCGATGCCGGGCGTGGAGCGTCTGTCGCTGGACGACTTGCTGCGCGAAGCCGAAGCGGCCCTGGAACTGGGCATTCCGGTGATCGACCTGTTCCCGGTGATCGACCCGGCCGGCAAGAGCCTGGACGCGGCCGAGGCCTGGAATCCGGACGGCCTGGCGCAGCGTGCGGTACGTGCGCTCAAGGCGCGCTTTCCCGAGCTCGGCATCATGACCGACGTGGCGCTGGACCCGTACACCACGCACGGCCAGGACGGCCTCATCGACGCCAAGGGCTATGTGCTCAACGAGATCACCGTCGAGGCGCTGGTCAGACAATCGCTGTCGCACGCCGAAGCCGGTGTGGACATCATCTCGCCCTCTGACATGATGGATGGCCGCATCGGTGCGATCCGCCGCGCGCTGGATGCGCAGGACCATCTCAACGTGCGCATCATGGCCTACTCGGCCAAGTACGCCTCGGCGTTCTACGGCCCGTTCCGCGATGCGGTCGGCAGCGCCGGCAATCTCGGCAAGGCCGACAAGACCACCTATCAGATGGATCCGGCCAACAGCGACGAGGCGATGCGCGAGATCGCGCTGGACCTGGAAGAGGGCGCCGACATGGTGATGGTCAAGCCGGGCATGCCGTATCTGGATGTGGTGCGGCGGGTGAAGCAGGAATTCCGCGTGCCCACCTTCGCCTATCAGGTCAGCGGCGAGTACGCGATGCTCAAGGCGGCGGCCGCCAATGGCTGGCTGGACGAACGTCGTTGCGTGCTGGAAGCGCTGATGGCATTCAAGCGCGCCGGCGCCGATGGCGTGCTGACCTACTTCGCCCCCCAGGTGGCACGTTGGTTGCGGGAAGGCTGAGTGCGGTGATGCGGTGGCGTGCAGGCAAGGAATCGCTGCTTGCAGGTCTGGCTTGATGCGATGAAGACGCACTGACTCCGCAGACCGCGGTCTTCCGCGGCCTGGGCTTCGTGCAGAGCGCAGCAGGCGCCTGGATGAGCGAGGATCGTGCAGCGCAGGCAGCCTTGGCCAGGCAGACTGCAGAGGACCGGCAGATACCGGCAATGCGGCAATGTCGGGTGATCCCCATCGCCGCATCGCGTTGCGTCAATGGTGTGAATCCCGAAAATCCGCAGCCGAACTGCGATAACGATTCTCATCTACAATAGCGGACCCCACTGTTTCAGGCTGTTCGCGCGTGCTCAAGACCGTCCTGTTCCAACTGCACTGGCTGCTCGGCATCACGGCCGGGCTGGTGCTGTCGGTAATGGGGCTGACCGGCGCGTTGATGTCCTTCGAGAACGAGATTGTGCGGTTGGTCAACCCGGCGATCGCACAGCTGGCGCAGCGGCATGCGGCAGGCGAGCGGCCATTGCCGGTGGATGTGCTGCTGCGTCGGCTCGACCTGGATCAACAGCAGGCAGTCACGCGCATGCTGATCGATCCGACCGGCAAACGTCCGTCCACCGCACGCCTGGCCGGCAAGGGGGGCGGCCGGGTGTATTTCGACCCATATACCGGCGACAAGGTCGCCGCTCCGCGGTTGAGCGGCGCGTTTGCCTTCATCGAGGATCTGCATCGCCACCTGGCCGCCGGCAAGCGCGGCCAGGCAGTGACCGGTGCAAGTACCCTGATCCTGTTGTTCTTCTGCGCTTCCGGCCTGTATCTGCGTTGGCCGCGACGCTGGTGGAGCCTGCGTACCTGGTGGGCGGTGGAATGGCGACGGCAGGGGCGCAGTTTCCTGTGGAGCCTGCACGCGGTGTTCGGCACCTGGTGCCTGCTGGTGTATCTGCTGGTGGCGCTGACCGGGCTGACCTGGTCCTACCCGTGGTACCGCGACGGCATGGTGGCCTTGCTCGGCACCGAGCCGGCGATACGCGGCGACGGGCGCGATCATCGCCCGGCCACGGTGAATTTCGCGGCCGTGCAGCGCACCCTGGATGCCATCCCGGCCACGCACAGCACGGCATTGGATCTGCGCATCCCGCCGCGTGCGGGTCAACCGCTGAGCGTGCGCTTCCTGCCCGACCATCCCGACCACGACCGCGCCTACGACAATCTGGAAATCGAGCCGGGCAGCGGTGCGTTGCTGCGTCGCCAGGACTATGCGCTGCTGCCGCGTGGCCAGCAGCTGCTGGTCAGCATGTTCCCGCTGCATTCGGGCAGTTTCTTCGGGCTGCCGGGGCGCATCGTGGTGATGCTGGCCAGTGTCGGCATGTCGGTGTTTTTCGTGACCGGCTGGATGCTGTATCTGGATCGCCGCCGCAAGAAGCGCGCGCTGCGTGCCGCCCGCGAAGTCCTGCACGGTGCGCCGGCGGCGTCGCAAGCCGAGCCCTGGTTGATCGGGTTCGCCAGCCAGAGCGGGTTTGCCGAACGGCTGGCCTGGCAGGCGGCCGGGCATCTGCAGGCCGCCGGTCTGCCGGTGCAGGTGCGCTCGCTGGCACAGCTCGGCGCGCAGCATCTGCAGGGCACCCGGCATGCCTTGTTCGTGGTCAGCACCTTTGGCGATGGCGAGCCGCCCGATACCGCGCGCAGCTTCGAGCGCGAGCTGTTGCGCCAGCGCATGACGCTGTCGCAGCTGACCTATGCCGTGCTGGCCCTGGGCGACCGCCAGTACGCGCAGTTCTGCGGGTTTTCGCGGCGCATCGAGCAGTGGCTGCAGGCGCAGGGCGCGCAGCCGCTGTTTCCGGCGGTGGAGATGGACAACACCGATCCGCAGGCCCTGGCGCAATGGCATGCGCAATTGGCGCAGATTGCCGGCGCGCCGGTGGCGGCCGTGCCGCTGGCGCGCCCGACCCTGCTGCACTGGACGTTGTCGACGCGCACGCATCTGAACCCGGGCAGCGAGGGCGCCCCGATCTGGCAGATCGATCTGCTGCCACCATCCGGCACGCAGTGGCAGGCCGGCGACATTCTCGAAGTGCAGCCGGCGCATGCCTACACCCACGTCCGCGCGTGCCTGGCCGCCTGGGGGCTGCCGCCCGACGCGCTGGTGCATGTGGATGCGCAGCTGCTGCCGCTGCAGCAGGCCGTCGCCGAGCGCGTGCTGCCGGAGCCGCCCACGCGCCCGCCAACGCCGCATCCGGATCCACAGACCTGGCTGGATGCCTGCGCCTGGCTGCCGACCCGCGACTACTCGCTGGCCAGCGTGCCGGCCGACGGCGTGGCGAGCGCGGTGGTGCGCCTGACCACAGCCGCCGACGGCAGCCCCGGCCTGGGCTCGGGCTGGCTGATCTGCCACGCACCAATCGGGATGCAGATACGCGCGCGGCTGCGCACCAATCCCGGTTTCCATCGCGTCGAACAGGCGCCGATGGTGTTGATCGGCAACGGCACCGGTATCGCCGGCTTGCGCGCCCTGCTGCGCGAGGCCGAGCTGGCCGGCGTGCACGGGCACTGGCTGCTGTTCGGCGAACGGCAGGCCGCGCACGATGCTCTGTTCGCCGACGAACTGCAGGCCTGGCAGGCGCGTGGTCACCTGCAGCAGCTCGATCAGGTGTTCTCGCGCGACCAGGCGCACAAGCGCTACGTGCAGCATCACTTGCGCGAAGCCGGCGACACCTTGCGCCACTGGATCGATCGCGGTGCGGTGATCCATGTCTGCGGCAGCCTGGACAGCATGGCGCGTGAGGTCGATGCCGCGCTGCGCGAACTGCTGGGCGAGACGCGGCTGGAGTCGCTGACCGCGGCGGGGCGTTACCGGCGCGATGTCTATTGAGCGAGGTCATGACCGCTGCATTGCGGCGTTGGAGTGCCAACAAACCATAGCGAGCGCGCATCAATCAGGTGCGAACGGCGTATAGGAATCGCAGTGCATCCGGAGGGTTAATCGGCCGCTTTTGTTGGATGCGGTCAAAAGCCTGGCTAATCGAGTGCGCGGTGCCCTCACCACTTGCGGGACACGCCGTAAACCCGTCCCTCGGGGCTCGGTGGCGGCATCCACGCCGCCACACGGTCCCGGAACCCGCGAGGACACCGCACCAGCGAGTTGGTCGGCGCTCATCTCAAAGGTTGTCTGTCGTGCGGCGTGCATCAGACATGGAGCCGATGCTTCGATGATCGAACAAGGCGCATCCAGCACCGCTCTTACCATGCACACCGGCCATCTCGACTGGTCCTTGCCCGCCCGCCGTCGCGGGACCTTACGCGGCATGGATGCCGCGTAAGAGCCTCCATGGATGGATTCACGGCGTGTCCCGCGATGGTGGGCGGGCAAGGGCCCCTCGGCAAAGCCGCAGCTCAGCAGCCGAGCAGCTCAGCTGCCCTGCAGCCAGGTCTCAGATCAACAGCCGGGCAGTGAAAACGCACCGAGCGAGACGTTCTATCGCTGATCAGCCGCCCTGCACCAAGGGCCCGGATCAGCACTTCGCCATAGACCGACGCGACATAGTCTAGCTGGCCGCTCCTTGCCTGAATCTGCACATCCAGCCACCTCAACGGCAGCTCGTATCTCCCTCCGCCGCCGGTGCCTTCATCCGGTAGATGTCCAGCTGCCCCGCACGCGGTGCGCGCGCGCTGCCGGTCACCAGCAACTCGCCCGGCTTGGCCGCGTCCACCACCGCACCGAAGGTGCGTTCCAGCGGCCCGTTGAACGACAGCGGCAGCGCCTGGCCCACGGTGTAATGGCCGTTGTTGCAGGTCGCCAGCAATAACTGGCTGGGACCATCCTGCTGGCCGCGTGCCCATACCAGCCCCCGTCCATCGCCGAGCCAGGCCGCATCCAGCTCGTCGGCAGCGCTGTTGATGTCGCTCAACGACACCGGCGCCGCAAAGGCCTGCCCGACCCAGCGCGCCACGAACAGGTCCATGCCGCCGGTGCCGCCGTGGCCGTCGCTGGCGAACAACAGGCGCGTGCCGTCCAGCGACAGCGTCGGGGAACGCTCGTCGCCGCGGCTGTTGATCGGCGCGCCCAGCGATTGCACCGCGCCGATCCTTCCCTGCGCATCCACCGGCGCGCGATACAGGTCCGCGCCGCCGGTACCGCCGGGCCGGGTGGAGGCAAACAGCAGCCAGCGGCCATCGGCACTGAACAGCGGGGAGGTCTCGTCCTGCGCGGTGTTGATCGGCAGCACTTCGGCGTTCTGCCAACGCCCGCCGCTCAACCGGGCCTGCCACAGATCCCAGCCGCCGGTACCGCCAGCGCGGTCGCTGGCCCAGACGATGCGTTGCCCGTCCGGACTCAGCGTGGCGCGCGCCTCGTTGGCCGGCGTGGAGACCACACCCATGCCTTCGATGCCGAATTCGGCAAGCCCCGAAGCGGCCGGGACGCAGAGTAAACTTGCCGCCAGCGCGAGCAGCGTCCATCGAAGTTGCATGCGGTGTTCCTGTCTCAAGTCGCGCACAGTCTAGTCAACCAGAGAGCGTTTCATGCCCGTATCCCGTTATGCCGTGTTCGGTCACCCCGTTGCCCATTCGCTGTCGCCGGCCATCCACGCCGACTTCGGGAAGCAGACCGGCATCGCGCTGGACTACACCGCCATCGACGCAGCGCCGGAAGCATTCGCTGCCGCGCTGGAGCGCTTCGCCGACGAAGGCGGCAAGGGTGCAAACGTGACCCTGCCGCTGAAGGAGGCTGCCTGTGCGTTGTCGGCCAGCCTGAGCGAGCGCGCGCGTCTGGCCGGTGCGGTCAATACGCTGGTGCGCAACGACGGCCGCTGGCAGGGCGACAACACCGATGGCGCCGGCCTGGTGCGCGATCTCACCGACCGCCACGGGCTGGATCTGCGCGGTCGCCGTGTGCTGCTGCTGGGCGCCGGCGGTGCCGCGCGCGGCGTGGCGCCGGCGTTGCTGGAAGCGGGCATCACCGAAATGGTGGTGGTGAACCGCTCGCCCGAGCGCGCCGATGCCTTGTGCGATGCGCTTGGCGAACCGCGGCGGGTGGTCTCGCGCTACATCGAAGACCTGCGCGACCTGGGCGACTTCGAACTGATCGTCAACGCCACCGCAGCCGGGCGTGATCGCGACGCCGGTGCGTTCGCCATGCCGCTGGGTCTGGTCAACAGCCTCACCGCAGCGGTCGATCTCAATTACGGCGCCACCGCCATCGCCTTCCTGGCCTGGGCACGTGCGGCGCAATGCCGCTACGCCGTCGACGGCCTGGGCATGCTGGTGGAGCAGGCCGCCGAGAGTTTCGCGCTGTGGCATGGCGTGCGCCCGGACACCGACCCGGTGTACGCCGCGCTGCGCGCGCGCGAGGCCCTCCTGGTCAGTGCCGACTGAGGTGGGCAGCGTCACCGCCACCGATATCCTGCTGACCCTGGTCACCAGCCTGCTGTCGCGCGTGCCGATGCTGATCGCGCTGCTGCTCGGGCTGGTTCTGCTGTGGCGTGCCTCGCAAAGCCCGTTGCGGCGTGCCGGGCTGGGCGCGCTCTGGCTGCTGCTGGGCTGCCTGTTTGCCGAGGTTGCCTTCCAGGCGATTCCGATGCTGCTGCTGCAGCAAGGCAATGTGCGTCAGATCAGCACGGTGGTCAGCATCGCCCACTTCGTGCTGATGGCGGTGCAAGGCGTGGGCATCGGCATGCTGGTGTGGACGCTGGCAGGCAGCCTGCAACGGATGCCGCCCGCCACCGGCCCGCGCCCATGATTCCGCTCAAAGCCATCGCGCTGGTGGTGGTCGGGCTGGTCAGCGCCGGGCAGGGCGGGTGGACGCTGCTGCATCCGCAGGCGCTGGCCGCGGTCAATCGCGGCGGTCTGCTGTACGAACGCTTCGGGCCCACTGGCGTGGGCGCCGGCATGTTGCTGATGGGCATCGCAATGGTGGTCATCGGACTGGTCTGGGCGCGCCATGCATGGCCGCGGCGGCCGCAAGGCCACTGACAACCTGAAGCGACGCTGCCTGCTCGTTGCAGGTGGCGCAGGGTGGTTCGGTCGGCATCCATTGCGCGACCCTTCGGGTCAGGACTTGCGACCAGTGCCTGCCGGCGCTGATCGGATCCGAGGCATGCGGTGGCCGTGCACCGTGCGCACCCGGGAACAGGGTGGCGGCGGCGCCCTGCGCCAGCAAACACGTTCAGCCGAGCGCCGTGCCGGTCGCAGGCGCTGCGCCGGTCCGTGCGAAAATAGCCCGATGAATGAAGTTGCCCCACCGGCCGCGCCGTCGGCGCCCGTTCCCACCCAGCGTGTTCTGACCGACCCGATCAAGGCCGGCATCCGCGAGGCTTACGCCAAGCTGCAGGCCAACACGCCCGGCTTCGCCACGCGGCGGGCGCAGAGCCAGATGATCGGCCTGGTCTCGCGCGCGCTGGCCACCTCCGGTGGCATCGGCATTGCCGAGGCGCCTACCGGCGTCGGCAAGAGCCTGGGCTATCTCACCGCCGGCGTGCCGATCGCGCTGGCCACCAAGAAAAAGCTGGTCATCAGCACCGGCACCGTGGCGCTGCAATCGCAGCTGGTGGAGCGCGACATCCCGGCCTTCCTCAAGGCCACCGGCCTGGAAGCCACGGTCGCGCTGGCCAAGGGCCGCACCCGCTACCTGTGCACGCGCAACGCCGCCGAGCTGCAGGGCGAAACCAGCCAGGAAGGCATGTTCGACGACGAGCAGGTGCTCTACGACCGCCCGCTCAGCCCGGCCGACGCGGATCTGGCCAAGCGCCTGGCCAAGGCCTACGCCGAGCGCAGCTGGAACGGCGATCTGGACGATGCGCCCGAACAGGTCTCGGTGCCGCTGCGGCTGCGCATCACCACGCCGGCCTCCGGCTGTGCCGGCCGCCGCTGCAGCTACGCCGCGCAATGCCCGGTGCTGAAGGCGCGCACCGACGTGCGCGAAGCGCAGATCGTGGTCACCAACCATGCACTGCTGCTGTCGTCGCTGTCGCTGGGCGATGCCGAGAATGGCCAGCCATTGATCGCCCCGCCCGCCGACATGCTGCTGGTGCTCGACGAAGGCCACCACATCGCCGGCGTGGCGATCGACCAGGGCGCGGCCAACCTGCCATTGGACGAGATGGCCAAGCGCACCGGCCGGTTGCAGATCCTCATCGCCGCAGCCTACCGCGCCGTGGACAAGGACAAGCTCGGCAACCTGCTGCCCAACGAGGCGATCGAGGTGGCCGCGCGCGTGTCCAAGCTGCTCAAGGCCTTCCATGCCGAGGTCGAACGCGTGTGGAAGCCCGAGCCCGGCGAGCGCGATCCCCTGTGGCGTGCGGCCAATGGCAAGCTGCCGCCGCAGTGGGGCCCGGCCATCGAAGAACTCGGCGAAGAAACCCGCGCGTTGTTCAACTGGGTGCATGCCGCGCACAGCGCGATTGCCAAGGGCAAGCAGGACGATGCGGCGCGCGAACGCCTGCAGCGCAGCCTCGGCCTGGCCCTGGAGATGGCCGAGCAGCAACACAATCTGTGGAGCGGCTGGCGGCGCGAGGACAAGGAAGGCCAGCCGCCGATGGCGCGCTGGATCACCCTCTCGCGCGATGGCGATCTGATCTGCCATTGCTCGCCGGTGTCGGCCGCGCAGGTGCTGCGCACGATGATCTGGAACGAAGTGGATTCGGTGGTGATGACCTCGGCCACCTTGACCGGTGGCGGCGATTTCCAATCGTTTGCCATCGACAACGGCCTGCCCGATCACGCCGAGATGGCTTCGTTGGCCTCACCGTTCGACCTGCCCAACCAGGCCGAGTTGATCGTGCCCAATTTCCCGGTCACTCCCGACGACCGCGAAGGCCACCCGAAGGAAGTCGCACGTTACCTGGTGCGCGAACTCGACTGGACGTCCAAGGGCAGCATCGTGCTGTTCACCTCGCGCTGGAAGATGGAAAAGGTCGCCGACCTGATGCCGCTGGCGCAGCGCAACCGCGTACTGGTGCAGGGCGAGGGCAACAAGTCGCAACTGATCACCGAACACATGCGCCGCATCGCCGCCGGCGAGGGCTCGGTGCTGTTTGGCCTGAACTCCTTCGGCGAAGGCCTGGACCTGCCCGGCGATGCCTGCACCACCGTGGTCATCACCCAGGTGCCGTTTGCGGTGCCGACCGACCCGCAGACCTCGACCTTGAGCGAATGGCTGGAAAGCCGCGGCCACAATGCCTTCAACCTGATCGCCATCCCGCACGCGCTGCGCACGCTCACGCAGTTTGCAGGCCGCTTGATCCGCAGCTCCAGCGACCACGGCCGCGTGATCATCCTCGACTCGCGCCTGCTCACGCGCCGCTACGGCAAACGCATCATCGACGCGCTGCCGCCGTTCAAGCGGGTGATCGGCTAGTCCAGGGCAGCCATTGGTCTGCATGGGGGGAGTACTTCTGCATGCAGATGCGTCATTCCTTGTTGGGCGAGATCGACTATCGTGCTGTCAGGCATAAGACGACCATGCACTACGAGTGGATATCTTTGTATCCCGGATTGCAGGCAAAGCTGGATGTGCTTCGATCATCACTGGGGATCGACTTCTTCTGTGCAGATTTTGTCGTCCCCATCGCTGGGGGTGAGCCGGTATTCCTGGAGCTCAACCCAGGTGGACAATTCCTCTATCTGGATGACAAGTCGCCTGGGATGGACATAGCGGGCAAGTTTTGTTCGTTCCTGGTTTACGGGAAAACCAGTAGGTACCGGGAATTTCCACGCTTGGAAGAAAAGCCCGTAGCTGTCCAGAGTGGGACGGGGGTCAAGAGTTTTCCAGAATCGGGAGTTGCGTGCTCATGAAAGTGGTGATGCTAGGAGTGCTGCTGTGGCAGCTGGCGACGATAGGGCATGCCGTTGCCGAAACACGCCAGAATCTGCAGCCGGACGGCCACTCTATGAATGCCACCTACCGCGAACAGCTGCTGGCACTGGCCGATGCAGATCAGAAGATCCGCGAGCAGATTCGTGGTGCTTTCACGGCGCAACAGCTACAGGCCAACCAAGGCGCAGCGAAAGACATGGCAATGCGTCTGGTTGCGTCGCAACGGGAAAACCAGGCTGCGCTGTCTGCATTGATCGAGAAATTCGGCTTCCCCGATGTCGCGTCGGTTGGCGAAGACGGGGCGCATGCTGGTTTCCTGGTCGCGCAGCACTCCACTGACCGCACGTTTCGCGATGGCTTCCTGAAGAGCATCGAGGTTGCAGTGGCGCGCGGGTCTTACAGCACCGCGGACATGGCATTGTTCGTGGATCGTAATCTGATCATGTCGGGCAAGCCGCAGCGCTACGGTACCCAGCGCAAGGCGGACGGCAGCCTGTTCGAGCTGGAGGATCCTGCGCAGCTGGCACGCAGACGGGCAGAGGTCGGTTTGCCTGACGAATAGGGCGGTTCTGGCGGTCTTTGAGCCTTGGGGGATCGCCAAGTGCGATGCGATGGCTGCTGATCAACGCACGGGTCGCGCGTGCATGCGTGGATCGAACATGCTGTTCTGGGATCTTGGTGTCCTGCTTACACTGGGCGATGAACCCGGTTTCCTGTGCATGCTTTCACTGCATGCCATTGCCATTGCCATTGCCATTGCCATTGCCGTTTGCAAGTTTGCCAATCGTGTGCACTGCAGTATTTTGCAGTCGTCAACGCAGAGCGTGCGTCGCTGTGAATCAGGCCTGGTCACCGCATCCGCGGCATAAGCGGCATGATCTTCAACGTACCGCCGCTTTGTTACGCGATGCATATCACGCTCTGTAGTCATCATCATGTTCGCCTATCGCAGCGATCATAACTAACGACTTCTCACGCTTCGGTCCGCTGGCCATGATTCAGCTCCCTCAAACGAGCTGACGCCATGCGCCCTGGATCCCTCATGGTGCTAGCCCTGCTAGCCCCAACGCTGATCGCCCCGCCGGTCTTCGCCCAATCCGTTCTGACCCGCGACAATGGCGCCAAGGTCGGTGACAACCAGAACTCGCAGACCGCCGGCGCCAATGGCCCGACCCTGCTGCAGGATGTGCAGCTGATCCAGAAGCTGCAGCGCTTCGATCGCGAGCGCATCCCCGAGCGCGTGGTGCATGCACGCGGCACCGGCGTCAAAGGCGAGTTCACCGCTACCGCCGATCTGTCCAGCCTGACCAAGGCCAAGGTATTCAGTGCCGGCGAAAAGACCCCGGTGTTCGTGCGCTTCTCCTCGGTGGTGCACGGCAATCACTCGCCGGAGACCTTGCGCGACCCGCACGGCTTCGCCACCAAGTTCTACACCAGCGAAGGCAACTGGGATCTGGTCGGCAACAACTTCCCCACCTTCTTCATCCGCGATGCGATCAAGTTCCCCGACATGGTCCACGCCTTCAAGCCGGACCCGCGCACCAACCTGGACGACGACTCGCGCCGTTTCGATTTCTTCTCGCACGTGCCCGAAAGCACCCGCACGCTGACGCTGCTGTATTCCAACGAAGGCACCCCGGCTGGCTATCGCTTCATGGATGGCAACGGTGTGCATGCCTACAAGCTGGTCAATGCCCAGGGTGAAGTGCACTACGTCAAGTTCCACTGGAAGACGCTGCAGGGCATCAAGAACCTCGATCCCAAGCAGGTTGCCGCCGTCCAGGCCAAGGACTACAGCCACCTGACCAACGACCTGGTCGGTGCGATCAAGAAGGGCGACTACCCGAAGTGGGACCTGTACGTGCAGGTGCTCAAGCCGGAAGACCTGGCCAAGTTCGATTTCGATCCGCTGGATGCCACCAAGATCTGGCCGGACGTGCCGGAGCAGAAGGTCGGCCAGATGGTGTTGAACAAGAACGTCGACAACTTCTTCCAGGAAACCGAGCAGGTCGCGATGGCGCCGGCCAACCTGGTGCCGGGCATCGAGCCGTCCGAAGATCGTCTGCTGCAGGGCCGTATCTTCTCCTACGCCGATACCCAGCTGTATCGCGTCGGCACCAATGGTTTGAGCCTGCCGGTGAATCGTCCGCGTGTGGCGGTCAACAACGGCAACCAGGATGGCGAGGCCAATCACGGCCACACCACCAGTGGCGTGAACTACGAGCCGAGCCGCCTGGAACCGCGTCCGCAGGACACTGCTGCGCGCTATAGCGAACTGCCGCTGTCGGGTACCACCCAGCAGGCCAAGATCACCCGCGAGCAGAACTTCAAGCAGGCCGGCGAGTTGTATCGGTCCTACAGCAAGAAGGATCGCGCCGATCTGGTGCAGAGTTTCGGCGAGTCGCTGGCCAACACCGACACCGAGAGCAAGCACATCATGCTGTCGTTCCTGTACAAGGCCGACCCCGAGTACGGCACCGGCGTGACCCGTGTCGCCAAGGGCGACCTGGCCCGGGTCAAGCAGCTGGCTTCCAGCCTGCAGGACTGATCCACCCACGGCATCGCGGCCTGTGCCGCGGTGCCGTTTCGCTATCGGGAGAGCCATATGCGCACCCTGCTGTTTCTGATGCTCGGCACCCTGTCTGCGGCTGCCAACGCTGCCTCGCCCACAGCTGCCTCCACCAGCGCCACGACTGCCGCCGCCGACCCGGCGCAGATCAAGCTGCAGCTGCGCGAGTACTTCTTCGACGCCGCACGCGAAGGGCGGCAGGACATGCTGGCCGAGTTCATTCGCTCGCACTACGACCTCAACACCCGCGACGAGAAGGGCTACACCGCCCTGATCCTGGCGGCCTATCACGGCCAGCGCCCGGCAGTGGAGCAGCTGCTCAGCGCCGGCGCCGACCCCTGCGCGCAGGACAAGCGCGGCAACACTGCGCTGATGGGGGCGATCTTCAAGGGCGAGCTGAGCATCGCCAAGCGCCTGATGCAGGCCGACTGTGCTCCCGACCAGCGCAACAATGCCGGGCAGACCGCGGCGATGTACGCAGCGCTGTTCCAGCGGACCGATGTACTCAAGGACCTGGCTGCCAAGGGCGCGGACCTCAGCCTCAAGGATGGGCAGGGCAACGATGTGACCAGGCTGCAACGCGGCGAGTTCGCGACGACCCCGGCGCGCTGAGCGCGCCTGTCATGCGTGGCCGGGCAGGCGTGCGTGATGCCAAGCGTGCGTGATGCCAGGCGTCAGCGAGCCTGCACAGGCGCCATGTGGCCGATGCCGGCGTGAGCCAACGGCGATGCTTGCTGCAGCGTGCCGTACCGCACTGCACCTGGTGCACAGGCCAGTCGCCTGCAAGCCGCAGCCGAGCGGATTGCACGCCTAGCGCTCGGCCGTCTTCGAAGCGCTGTCGGTGGTTGCAACGGCAGCTCCGTCCCGGTGGCCGTCGGATGAGTCGCTGATCGGCATCGCCTGAGTCCTGCACCTCGATACACGGAGCGTCGACGGCCTCGCTGCAGCACTCCATCGCGCGTGCTGACACTACCGGTGCGTACCGGCGACGCCCGCTCGGCTATGACCACCGACGTGGTTCGGGGGGGCAGCCGTTGCGCACCGAGCGCACCGCATCCTCGCTCTAAGATCGGCTGGCCGCGCCTCGACTTACTCAATCTGCCTTCATCACCTGCCGAGAGGGGCAACCATCGCCCCCGCCAGGTTCGGAGGTCAGCCATCGTGCACCGAGCGCAGCGAATCGTCGCTCCCGGATCGGCTAGTGGCTCGCCGACCTGCTCCATTTGCCTCCACGACCCGCCAAAAAGTGCGGCCGCCGCCTCCGCCGGTTTTCTGCCACAGGCGCGTTGGATCTCTGGCGCATGTGGTGATTTTTACGCCACTGCGTCAGGAGTCTCCTGACGTGGAAATGCTTGTGCGCCAAGGGTTTGACAGAAGTCTGAGTGCGCGCTGACTTGCCTGAAATTTATGCGGGAAAACCGCAAAAAACAGTTCAAGAAAGCGCTGCGAACGCCGATGCTTCCGCTATCGCACACTGGAACCCCCCGGACCATGAAGCTCGATCCCTCCATCCCTTTCCTGATGTCCCTGCTGGCCATGGTGCTGTGCACCGCCACTGCCGTGGTCGCCCTGGTGTTCGGTCAGGTACACGTGCTGGCCACGTCGTGGAGCTTCTACACCGTGCTGGGCACTGCCCTGATCACCCTGGTCGCTTCGTACCATGCCCTCGGCAAGCCGCTGAGTGCCGAAGAGCGTGTGGGCTTCCGCAACCCGTAACTGCAACTTTCGTCCAGGCGCAGTGCGCCACGCCAGTACTGGACGACACACGTTCCTTTCGTTACCGACGATGCATCGCGTTCGCCCGACGTAGGCGAACGCCCAGACGCTGAGCAGCCTGCAGTGATGCTGCCCCATACCGCGCTGACCCGGCAGCAAGGGCAACGACAGCAGCGCCAGCGCGGTGTCGTTCGTCTCTTTCGATGGTAGTGATAGCCGCGATGCTGGACGCCGAGGCGCGCCGCCAGCGGGTCCCATCAACGCGCGTCATGCCGAACTTAGCTAGCCCGTACGGGTCGACCACCTGGCGCAGTGGAACGGCAATCGACCAGCGGGCTCCAGCAGGTCGGTCTTGCATGACGCCATGCCGCGCTGCGTCAGATTCATCGACACCCGTGTAAGCTGTTGATCCTGCTCCGCATTCCGATGGCCGCCTGTTGCGGCCACATGTCGATGACCGCTTCCGCCGATCGCTACGCCGCCTCCCTGCGCCTGTCCGTCGCCCCGATGATGGACTGGACCGACCGCCATTGCCGGGTCTTCCATCGCCTGCTGGCACCCTCGGCGCGGCTGTATACCGAGATGGTGCATGCCAATGCAGTGATCCATGGCGATCGCGCGCGGCTGATCGGCTTCGATCCGGTCGAACATCCGCTGGCGTTGCAACTGGGCGGCAGCGAGCCGGCGCAGCTTGCGCAGGCCGCGGCGATCGCGCAGGCCTGGGGCTACGACGAGATCAACCTCAATTGCGGCTGCCCGTCCGATCGGGTGCAGGCCGGGCGCTTCGGTGCCTGCCTGATGCGCGAGCCGGGCCTGGTGGCCGACTGTGTTGCCGCCATGCGTGCAGCGACCACGCTGCCGATCACGGTCAAGTGCCGCCTCGGCGTGGACGACGATGACGACTACGCCGTGTTCGCCAGCTTCGTCGACCAGGTGGTCGCAGCCGGCGCGGCCATGGTGGTGGTGCATGCCCGCAACGCGTGGCTCAAGGGCTTATCGCCCAAGGAAAACCGCGAGGTGCCGCCGTTGCGTTACGACTGGGCCTATCGCCTCAAGCAGGAGCGCCCCGCGCTGCCGGTGGTGCTCAATGGCGGCATTGCGACGGTGGAGGCCGCCCTGGAGCATCTACACCAGGCCGACGGCGTCATGCTCGGCCGCGCCGCCTACCACGATCCCTACGTGCTGCATCGCCTGGATGCGGCCCTGAACCAGCGTGCGGAGCAGCCGCGCGATGCGTTGCTGCGCGCCTTGCGGCCCTACGTCGAGTCGCAGCTGGAACGCGGCCTGGCGCTGAAGCATATGACCCGGCACGTGCTGGGGCTGTTCCATGGCCAGCCGGGCGGACGCGCGTTCCGGCAGGTCCTGAGCGAGGGCGCACACCGGCCGGGTGCCGGTTGGGATCTGGTCGAGCAGGCCTTGCAGCGCACCGACACCCAGGGCTGGCGCGTGGTGGCCTGAACTGGCTTGCAGCTTGGATTAGCTGAACCGGCATACGGATGTCTGGCTTGTAGCGGGATGCCGCCGGTCAGGCGCGCCTGCGAAATCCGGCGCTGAACCGCCCTACGGCGGCCGGATGGATTCATTTCACTGAACAGCGTTAACACAAAGCTAAAAAGTTCAGATGGGATTCACCCCGAAAAATCAAGAATTTGGGTCTATTCTCGGGTTCGACCATGCGGTGCCCGGTGGCCGTCTTCACGAATTTTGAATGTTCCTGAACAACCCGCTAGGATTCATTGTGACCCAGCCGTCCTGCCGCGCCCGCTATGTCGTCCTGGTTGCCCTTGGGGTTGCCATGGCAGCGCCGTTGGCATGGGGACAGGCGTATCCGATGTCGCATGCGGGACGCGATCCATTGCCGCCGTCTGCGCGCGGCAATGGGCGCACGCTCTCGGACACCATCCGGCAGGTGCAGCGGTCCACCGGTGGACAGATCCTCAGTGCCGAGCGCGTGCCGTTCGACGGGGGCAATCTCAACCGGATCAAGTACATGAAGGATGGCCGCGTGCATACCGTGTACGAGTCGGAGCAGATGCAGGCTACGCCACCGCGCAGCCAGGCTCAGCCGGATGCGCCACCACGCGACGATAACCACTAAACGTAGATAGTTCTGCGTTCAGTCTTATAAATTCCCCGGCCATTGGCCGACAACGTAACTAGGGAGAGTGCATGCGTATCCTTTTGGTCGAAGACGAAGCTCCGCTGCGCGAGACCCTTGCCGCGCGCCTGAAGCGTGAAGGCTTTGCTGTCGACGCTGCACAAGACGGCGAAGAAGGCCTGTACATGGGTCGCGAAGTCCCGTTCGATGTCGGCATCATCGACCTTGGCCTGCCCAAGATGTCCGGGATGGAGTTGATCAAGGCGCTGCGCGACGAGGGCAAGAAATTTCCGGTGCTGATCCTGACCGCGCGTTCGAGCTGGCAGGACAAGGTCGAAGGCCTCAAGCAGGGTGCCGACGATTACCTGGTCAAGCCGTTCCATGTGGAAGAGTTGCTGGCGCGCGTCAATGCGCTGCTGCGGCGCGCCGCAGGCTGGAGCAAGCCGACCCTGGAATGCGGCCCGGTTGCCCTGGATCTGGCAGCGCAGACGGTCAGTGTCAATGGCGCCAACGTGGACCTGACCAGCTACGAGTACAAGGTGCTCGAGTACCTGATGATGCATGCCGGCGAACTGGTCTCCAAGGCCGACCTGACCGAGCACATCTACCAGCAGGATTTCGATCGCGATTCGAACGTGCTGGAAGTGTTCATCGGCCGCCTGCGCAAGAAGCTCGATCCCGATGGTGAGCTCAAGCCGATCGAGACCGTACGCGGTCGCGGCTACCGTTTCGCCATTCCGCGTACCGAAGGCTGAGTCCGCGCATCGGCAAGCAGGAAGATCAGGTGCCGGGCCGCTCCAAATGGTATAGACGCTGGCGGCCGCGCTCCCTGCAGGCCCGCCAGCTGCTGGCTGCCAGCCTCAGTCTGGTGGCCTTCCTGGCCCTGGCGGGGTATGCGCTGGATGTGGCGTTTGCCGATACCGCCGAGAAAAACCTGCGCGAGCGGCTGAAGAACTACGCCTCTGCGTACGCGGCCAATATCGATTTCGTCCGCGACGGCTCGCTGTATATCGGCGGGCAGCCGCCAGACCCGCGTTTCGATGTGCCCGGTGGCGGGCTGTACGTGGAAGTCGTGCGCCCGGATGAAAGCTGGACCTCGATGTCAGCCGAGGGCCCGAATATTCCGCACGGGCGCATGCTCGAGCCGCGCCAGGAAGAATTCATCGGCCCGCTGGAGATGACCCAGATCGACGGCAGCGTGGGCCAGTTGTACCGCTACGGCCTGGGTGTGAGCTACGTCGAGCGCGAACACGGCGGGGAGATTCCGTACACCATCTACGTGATGGAAGATGCGCGCTCGATGGGCGCGCAGCTGCGCGTGTTCCGTGGCGCGGTGTGGTTCTATCTCGGCAGTGCCGGCGTGGTGCTGCTGGTGCTGCAGGCCTTCATCCTGCAGTGGAGCCTGCGTCCGCTGCGGCGGGTCATCAACGAGTTGACCAAGGTGCAGCGCGGCGAGATCCAGCGCATGAGCGAGCAGCATCCGCGCGAGCTGGAGCCGCTGACCGAAAGCATCAACGCCTTCATCGAGAGTGAGCGCGACAATCTGGACCGCCAGCGCAATACGCTCGCCGATCTGGCACACAGCCTCAAGACGCCGATCGCGGTGTTGCGCACCCAGCTCGATAGCGGGCAGTCCGAGCGCGATCTGCACGAGGAAATGGACGTGCAGCTGCGCCGCATGAACGACCTGGTGTCCTACCAGCTCGCACGCGCGGCCTCCAGCGGCCACAAGCTGTTTGCCGCACCGCTGCCGATCGAGTCGACCGCCGAAGAAATCGTGCGCGGACTGGAGAAGGTCTATTCGGTCAAGGGCGTGTTGTGCGAGTTCGATATTTCGCCCGACGCGCGCTTTCATGGCGAGCCGGGCGACCTGCAGGAATTGCTGGGCAACCTGCTGGAAAACGGCTTCAAATGGGCGCGCAGCCGCGTGCTGCTGACCGCCCAGCCCGGTCCCACCACCGGCAGCCGTCGCGCCGGCTTGATCCTGTCGGTGGAAGACGATGGCCCCGGCATCGCGCCGGAAGACGTGGCCAAGATCCTGCAGCGTGGCGTGCGCGGCGACGAGCGCGTGCAAGGCCACGGCATCGGCATGTCGATCGTGCAGGACCTGATCAAGGCCTACCGCGGCGAACTGCAGGTGGTGCGCTCGCAGGAACTGGGCGGTGCCCGCTTCGACGTGACCCTTCCGCCGGGGCTGTGACCGGCATTGGGTGCGCAATGAACCCGTGGTCAACGCTGCAGCGCACTCCGACAACCGTTTAACGCCCCGCGCGTTGGCTTGACCATACTGGGCCCGTTTCAGGCCGTTGCGATGGAGAATTGCATGTTCGAGCGCAATGCACAGACGCGCTGGCTGAGCGCACATCCGGTGGGCACGCGCCGCCGCCACCGATGGCAGCTGACGTGGCTTCTCGCGGGTTGTGTCTTCGCCATGTCGTGCAGTGCTGCCAATCCAGCACTGACGCCGACCCAGACACGCTGGCTGCAGCGTGCCACCTACGGCGTGGATGCCGGCAGCGCAGCGCAACTGCAGCGGCTCGGGCCCAAGCGCTACGGCAGGTTGCTATTGCAGGCCGGCGACGATGCGGCACTGCCAGCGCCGATCCGTGCCCAACTGCAGCAATTCGATGCATTGCACACGCCCTTGCTGGCCTTGCTGACGCAGTACGAGGCCGACAAGATCCGCCTGCAAGGCATGCCTGATGGCGATGAAAAGACAGCATTGCGCAAGGCGTGGCAGGCGCGTGGCGGGCAGATGCTGACCCAGGCGCGTCAGGCGCAGCTGTTGCGTGCGGTGTATGCGCCGGAGCAGGTGCATGAGCAGCTGGTGTGGTTCTGGCTCAATCATTTCAGCGTGTACGCCGACAAGGGGCGCGTGAAATGGATGGCGGCCGATTACATGGAAAACGCGATCCGCCCGCATGCCACCGGCAAGTTCGCCGACCTGGTGATGGCGACGCTGGAAAGCCCGGCGATGCTGGAATATCTGGACAACGCCAAGAACGCCAAAGGCAAGGTCAACGAAAATTACGCACGCGAACTGATGGAGCTGCACACGCTGGGCGTGCATGGCGGCTACAGCCAGCAGGATGTGCAGCAGCTGGCGCTGATTCTTACCGGTGCCGGCCTGGTGCCGGTCAAGGCCGAGGGCGCTCCGCCGCTGGCCGCTACCGCGCCGGGGCAGCCGCAGGTGGTGCGCAAGGGGCTGTTCGAATTCAATCCTGCGCGTCATCAACCTGGCGACAAGACCTTGCTTGGCCAGCGCATCGCCGCCGGCGGCCTGGATGAGATCGCGCGTGCGGTGCAGTTGCTGGTGCGGCAGCCGGCATGCGCCCATTTCATTTCGCAGCGCCTGGCCGAGTACTTTGTCAGCGACACGCCACCGGCCGCGTTGGTCGAGCGCATGGCAAACACCTTTCAGCGCAGCGATGGCGATATCGCCAAGGTCATGCAGACCCTGCTGGATTCAGCGGAGTTTGCGCAGGCGCAACCGCGCAAGTTCAAGGATCCGAATCGGTTCGTGGTTTCGGCGATGCGGCTGGCGTACGAGGGCCAGCCGGTGGTCAATGCCGCGCCGATGGTGAGCTGGGTGCAGCAACTCGGCGAGCCGGTGTTCGGGCGCATCACTCCCGATGGGTGGTCGCTGCAATCGAAGGCGTGGACCAGCTCCGGGCAGCTGGCGCGCCGCTTCGAGGTGGCGCGTGCGTTGGGTGGCGGACCCAGGCAATTGTTTCGCTTCGATGGCGATAACGACACGCCACTTCCGGCGCTGACGCGGATCGATACGCGCCCATCGTATCGCTGGGTTGCGCCGTCGCTTTCCAGCAGCACGCGCGAGGCGCTGGACCAGGCGCGTTCGCCTGCGGAATGGAACGGATTCCTGCTGTCATCGCCGGACTTCAACTATCGCTGATTCAAGGGGCGCCGATTCAACGGCCGCCGATGCAATACCCGCTGATCAACAACCGACCAGCGATCACCGCCACGGGAGTGCGCCATGCAACGACGTCGATTTCTGCTCGCCTCTGCAGCGGCCGCCAGCCTGCCCTGGAGCGGTCGCCTGTTTGCTGCACCACGCGACAGTGCGCGCATGCTGGTGGTGTTCCTGCGTGGCGGCTATGACTGCAACAACCTGCTGGTGCCGCATGCCAGCGATTTCTATTATCAGGCGCGTCCGACCCTGGCGATTGCGCGGCCGGATGCGGCCAATCCGGGCAGTGCCATTGCGTTGGATACGCAATGGGGGCTCAACCCGGTGATGCGCGATGCGCTGCTGCCGCTATGGCAACGCCAGCAGCTGGCGTTCGTGCCGTTTGCCGGCACCGACGATCTGTCGCGCAGTCACTTCGAAACCCAGGACGACATCGAATCCGGGCAGGCCGGCACGCAGCGCCGCGATTATCGTTCCGGCTTCATGGCGCGCCTGTCGGGCGTGCTCAGCGGAGTGCCGGCGATTGCCTTCACCGATTCGCTGCCGCTGACCTTCCAGGGCGGCGGCGACCTGCCCAACGTGTCGTTGCGGGGCATCGGCAAGGGCGGTGTGGATGCGCGACAGGCGCAGATCCTGTCGCAGATGTACGACGCAACGCCGCTGGCAGCGGCCGCGCGCGAAGGTCTGGCGCTGCGTCAGCAGGTCACCGCGCAGCTGCGCGAAGAGATGGAGCAGGCCGGTCGCGGTGCCGCCAGCGCGCGCAGCTTCGCCGACGAAACCCGGCGCATGGCGAGCCTGATGCGCGAGCGTTATCGGCTGGGATTTGTCGATGTCGGCGGTTGGGACACGCACGCCAACCAGGGCAGTGTCGAAGGTGGCCTGGCCAACAATCTGCGCAATCTGAGCGAAGGACTGGCGGCGTATGCCCAGGCCCTGGGGCCGGCATGGAAGGACACCGTGGTGGTGGTGCTGTCCGAGTTCGGCCGCACGTTCCGCGAGAACGGCAGCAAGGGCACCGATCATGGGCATGGCACCACGTACTGGATACTGGGCGGCAGCGTGCGTGGCGGCCGGATCGCGGGCGAGCAGGTCGCCGTTGCGCAGGCACAGCTGCTGCAGAACCGCGATTATCCGGTGCTCACCAATTACCGCAGCCTGTTCGGCGGTGTATTGAGCCGGTTGTGGGGATTGTCGCCTGCGCAGCTGGAACAGGTGTTTCCCGGAGCCAGGCCGCGCGATCTTGGGTTGGTTTGAATGCCTGGCAATGCGCGAGCGATGTCGATCCGTCCCGCGTGTGGCCGCGTGCGGCATCGCGCATTGGTGTGCTCAGTCGCTTGAAACGCGTGCGATTGATGCGCGCGACAGCATTGCACGACGACAGCCCAACGCATGCAGGCATGTCACCGCACCATCAGCGCTGCGCTGACGCCGCAAACGGCGATGGTCCATAGAAGCGCGTCAGCTGCGCAGCAACATCCGGCATGACGCGCGCCAGCAGCTGCGGTGCGGAGAAGTGATATTCGCTCACCACTGCAAAGAATTCGTCCGGTGCTTCGGCGGCATACGGGTCGATCTCGGTGTCTTCGCCCGCATCGACGCGTTGGCAGAAGGCATCGAAGGCCTGCTGAAAATCGCGTGCCCAGGCGCGCTGCGCATCGCGCGGCAGCGGCGGAGTGCCGTCGAGGGCGCCATCGAGTGCATCGAGCTTGTGCGCCATCTCATGCACGATCACGTTGAAGCCGGCCTGCGGGTCGTCCAGGTCGGCCTGCACGTCGGCCCAGCTGACGATCAGCGGGCCTTGCTCCCAGGCCTCGCCGATCAGGGTGTCGTCCCAGGCATGCATCACCCCGGCCGCATCCACATGCGTGCGCTGCACGCGGAACGCGTCCGGGTAGACGATCAGTTGCGACCAGCCACGCCAGCCGGCCGCGCCGATGTTCAGCAGCGGCAGGCAGCAGCTGGCAGCCAGCAAGACGCGATCGTGGGGTTGCAGCTGCAGCCCGCCGAGCGGCGAAATGGTCTTTTGCTGCAGGAACTGCGCGGCCAATGCACGCAGACGTTGCTGGCGGGGCGGGTCGAGCGCAGCGACCCAGGCGCAGCGGCGGCTGGCCGCAACCCACAACGCATCGGGAATATCGAGCGGCGGCCGGCGCAGCCGGCGCAACAACCACTGGATCAGCGGAACATGCCCGGCAGGAAGCTATGCCAGCGCGGCATTGTGCGCATGCGGGGGAACAGTCCGTCGCCGTCGCTGCCGCCGCCGCCGGTGGCTGGCGCGGGCTTGTGCGTCGGAGCGCGTGCCGGGGCTGCCGGGTCGCTGTTGGGGGTCCTGCCGCGTGCCGCCGAGTTGCTGCTGACGCAGCTCTCATGATCGCCATCGGTCAGCGGGTCCGATGCCAGTGCGGCAAGCGGAGCCAACAACAACAGCAGGCAAACCGTGATTCGGCGCATCGTCCACATCCAGGGCAAGCGGCGTGAGTGGCCGATCATAACGTGCTTTTCACTCCCTCACGCAAGCCAGGCTGGGCGGGTGGGAGCGCTTGGCGCATACTTTCACGGATCGATTTGGGAACCTTGCCGTGGATGACCGCGCCTTGCTGGCCAAACTTGCGAGCGGCCGGCTATCCGGCGATGCGCTGGCGCGCGACGCCGGGCTGACCCGTGCGGCGGTATGGAAGCGGATCCAGCACCTGCGCGCGGCCGGGGTCGAGATCGAAGGGCGGACCGGGGACGGCTACCGCCTGGCGGCACCGCTGGACCTGCTGGACGAGGCGCGCATTCGTGCAGCGCTGTCGGCCGATGCGCTGGCAGGCCTGGCTGCGCTGGAGGTCGCCTGGACGCTGGAATCCACCAATACCAGCTTGCTGGCGCGTCCGGCGCCGGAGCAGGGCGTGGCAGTGCTGCTGGCCGAGCGGCAGACCGGCGGGCGTGGCCGGCGTGGACGCCAATGGACTTCGCCACTGGGGGCGCACATCTATCTCTCGGCCTCGCGCCGGTTCAACGGTGGGCTGGGGCAGTTGGCCGGGCTCAGCCTGGCCGTGGGCGTGGCGGTGGCCGAGGCCTTGCGTGATTGCGGCTTTGCCGATGTCGGGCTGAAATGGCCCAACGATCTGCTGGCGCGCGAGCGCAAGCTGGGCGGCCTGCTGATCGAAGGCGGCGGCGAAATGGCCGGCAACGCGCGCGCGGTGATCGGGTTGGGTTTGAACGTGCATATGCCGGCCGCCGCGGCCGCTACGATCGACCAACCGTGGGTGGATCTGGATACGCTAGCCGGCCACGCGGTGTCGCGCGATACCGTGGTGGCGGCGGTGGTGTCGGCGCTGCTGCCGGCGCTGGCGCTGTTCGAAGCGCAGGGGCTGGCCCCGTTCCTGGGCCGCTATGCGGCCCTGGACGTCTTGCGCGGCCGCGCGGTGCAGGTCGAGGAAGCCGGCACCCGGCATCATGGCACTGCGCTTGGCCTGGCAGCCGACGGCGCGTTGCGGGTGCAACTGGGCGAGACGGTGCGGCTGTTCCACTCCGGAGAAGTGAGCGTGAGACCTGCATGAGCGAGTGGTTGTTCGACCTGGGGAATTCGCGGTTCAAGTACGCACCGCTGCAGGGCGACCGCGCAGGCGATGTGCAGGCCTGGCCGCACGGTGCCGAGGCGATGGATGCGGCCGCATTGGCCGCATTGCCCACCGGGCGCATTGCGCACGTGGCCAGCGTGGCCGCGCCGGCATTGACGCAGCGCATGCTGGGCTGCCTGCGCGAGCGCTTCGAACAGGTGCGCATCGTGCGGACCGTGGCCGAATGCGCCGGCATTCGCATCGCCTACGCAGACCCGAGCCGTTTCGGGGTGGACCGCTTCCTGGCGCTGCTGGGCGCACGAGGCGACGCACCGGTGCTGGTGGCCGGCGTGGGCACCGCGCTGACCATCGATGTACTGGGCGCCGACGGACAGCACCACGGCGGGCGGATCGCTGCCTCGCCGACCACGATGCGCGAAGCGCTGCATGCGCGCGCAGTGCAGTTGCCGGCCAGCGGCGGGGCCTATGTCGAGCTGGCCGACGACACCGACGACGCGTTGACCTCCGGCTGCGATGGCGCCGCGGTGGCGTTGATCGAACGCAGCCTGCAGCATGCCCAACGCAGCCTGGGCGTGCCGGTGCGGCTGCTGGTGCACGGGGGCGGTGCGCCGCCGCTGCTGCCGCTGTTGCCCGATGCCAGCTTCCGCGCGGCGCTGGTGCTGGACGGACTGGCGATCTGGGCCAGGGCTGCGTCGGCAGCTTGAACGCGCGAGCCGCGCGATCGCACGGCCTCGCAGCGGGTGCGGCCGGCAGACGGAACCGGCCGGCCACGCCGGTGCACTGCGCCCACGGGCCCTGCCCTCGGCGGCGGGTCGACGAGCACTCGTGCGTTGTGACCGCCCCCGCTTAGAATCCCTGGCATGTATGTGCGCGCACTCATCGTTGTCCTGATCGTCCTCAATGCCGGTGTGGCGTTGTGGTGGGCGTTGCAGCCGCCACCGGCAGCCGTGGCTGCACCGCCGCAGCCGGCTGGCGTGGCGCGCCTGGAAGTACTGCCGAGCACGGCGACAGCCGCGGCACCTGCGGTGTCAGGCGAGGCAGGCACCGCAGCGACAGCGTCGGGCGCTGCGCCGACCGCACCATCGGATGCGCCGGCACCGGCATCGCCTGAGACATTGACGACCGCACCAGCGGCGGCAGCTTCCTCGACAGCTGCGGCTACGGCGAAGGTGGCCGCCACGTCGCAGTCATCGGCACAGGCGCCATCACCAGCACCGGCCAAGCCCGCTCCGTCGCCGGCCGAGCGTGCCGCGGCAGCGCCGATCAACGCTTCGCCGGCGGTGCCCGCTCCGGCCGCTGCGCCGGAGCGCTGTGCCAGCCTGGGGCCGTATGCGGCGCGCGCCGAGGCCGATGCCGCGCTGGCACGCTTGCGTGGCCAGACCAAGCGCGGCAGCGTGCGCGAGGACAAGGACGCCGGGGTCAGTACGTTCCGGGTGATGCTGCCCAATGTCGGCGACCGTGCGGCGGCGCAGGCGTTGGTCAAACGTATTGCTGCGGCCGGCATTGGCGACTATTACGTGATTGCCCAGGGTGAGGACACCAGCATCGCGCTGGGGCAATACCAGAGTCGCGAACGTGCCGAGCGACGTCAGGCCAGCCTGGTCGGCGCGGGATTTCCGGCGCAGCTGCTGCCCAGCGGCAGCGGGCAATCGCGCTGGTGGATCGATGTGCGCAGCACGGCCGCGATCGGGACATTGCAGGGCACCGCAGGCGCAACGCGTCAGCGGTCGCTAGATTGCGCCACGCTGCGCTAGAATGCGCACCGGCGCGTAACGCGCTTGGCCTTTGCCGGCATAGCTCAGTTGGTAGAGCAACCGCCTTGTAAGCGGTAGGTCCCCAGTTCGAATCCGGGTGCCGGCACCACGAAGGTCCTTCGTGCTCTCCCGCAATCTGTGCATGTAGCTCGGTGCTGGCTGCCCGTCAGCGCTCCGGAGCGCGTCTTCGCGGGTTCGACCGGTCGAGAACAGATCCCTGCACGCAGCCCGCCAATCACTGCGCGGTTGCGGTTGCCTGCGCGTGGTTCGCGCAGCACCTCAGGCCGGGCGACCGGCCGACAGCAGCTCCAGCGTGGCCTTGTCGGCGTCGGCGTCGGCGGCCTCGCTGCGCAGGCGGTCGGCCAGTGCGGCGACGACGATGGCGTGGGCCTGGCGGAGCACGCTGTCCGCATCGGCACTGGCGTCCACGACGTGCTTCCCCGGCAGCTGCAGCTGCGCAAAGATGCTGCGGCAGCGTTCCAGGTTGTCCTGGGTCTCGAAGTGATTGGGCGCATCGCCGCGGGCGCGGATACGCGCCAGCCCGGTGGGCGGGGGCAGGTCGAGCAGCAGCAGCACGTCCGGGCGCGGCGCGAAGGCGTTGCGTTCCAGCAGATCGTCCAGCGGCAGGCCGGCAGCGCCCTGGTAGGCGACCATCGAGGGGAAATACCGGTCCAGGATCACGATGTCGCCGCGTGCCAGCGCGGGTGCGATCAGGGTGTCCACGTGCTCGTGGCGGTCGCGGATCAGCAACTCGGCTTCTTCGTCCGCGCGCAGGCGGCCGGTGGCGGCGGACTGGCGCAGCTGGGTGCCCCAGGGGCCGTTGGTCGGCTCCTTGCTCAGCACCACGCGCGCGCCGGCCGCTTCCAGCGTGGTGGCCAGGCTGCGGGCGAGGGTGGTCTTGCCGGCGCCGTCGATGCCTTCGATCGCGATCAGCAGACCGCCGGGCTTCAGTTCGAGTGTCATCGCGCTACTTTATCCGATCATGGTGCTGGATCAGCACTTGCGCAGCGGCAGGGATCTCGGCCCGCAATTGCCGATCCCGGTGGGTCAGGTATCTGCTGCGTCCACCGATGGGCGTTGATGCCGCACATCGCTGCGTGCGTGAACGGCGGGACGACTGGTGTGTCCAACGCGTCGCCGGGCGTGCCTTGCAACCGCCGGTTGCGTGCGCGGCTGGCGACCCGCCATCAGCGCTATTGCCCATGCTGTATCGCCGGTATGTCCTGCGCGATGTCGGGAATGTCCCGATGCCCTGGTCTCCGACCGTGCGCCATACTGAACAAGTCAGGCAGCGCGCTCGAAGGTATGACGTTCGCGTCGCGTGCCTGGCATCAAGGAAGATGGACGCGTCGCCGCCACCCTAGAGGCGGCATCCCCCGCGTGACGCCCCTCAGGCACCGTCGTGACCGGATTCCTTGTTTTTCTCGCGCGCCGACCACGTCGGCAATGCCACGTACGCGCCCGCTCAGCTGGTCGCCGAGGTGTAACGATAGGATAGCAGCGACTTCACCAGGAACGTGATCTGGGTGGCCGAGCGCGCATCCACGCGCATGACCGGGATGCGGAAGCCTTCGGCCACCAATGCGTCGCGGAACGGCGGCAGCAAAAAGTCCTGCATTTCGTCGGTCATGGTGATGCCCACCGCCAGGCTTGCCGCAGGTGCGATCTGCGAAAACTCGCGCAGCAAGGCCACGGTGGCATCGCGCATCTGCGGATCGCGCGCGCTGACCAGCACGATCACGCCCAAGGCGCCGTCGCACACCAGCGGCCACATGAAATCCAGGTACTTCTGCCCCGGCACGCCGTAGACGTGCAGCAACTCGCCGTCTTCCAGTTCGATCGAGCTGTAGTCCAGCGCGACCGTGGTGTAGGTCTTGTCGCCGTAGGCATCCTGGCTGAGCGGCATCTCGGTGCTGACCGGCTCCACGTCGGAAATGGCGCGCACGGCGGTGGTCTTGCCGGCGCCCATGCCGCCAACGAACACCAGTTTGTTGGCCGGAAGACTCATGACTGCGCCTGAAAGAGAGAGAGGCCAAAGCGACGTGCGACCCAGGAGAGAAACCGGGAGTTGCTGCTGTCCGGGCGGGGCTGCGTTGCAGGCACGGGAATCTCCGCGGTCTGGGCAAGGCCGCTGGCGAGTGCCGCGGCGAACAGGCATTCCACCGTTTGCAGCGGTAGCTTGCAAGCCTTGGCCAGCGCCTGCGGGCGCCACGGACGCGCATGCAGGTGGGCAATGGCCAGCAGCCGCGCCGGTGAACTGGTCTCGGCGCTCAGCTCCGGCCATTGGCGCAACTGCAACGCGTGGCTGGGTTCGACCGCCGGCAGCGCGGGGCGCAGGTGCTCGGGCAGGGCGAAATACAGCGCCTCGAACGAAAGACGTTGGGTCAATTTGCTATCGGCGGTGTCCGGTACGACCTGCCAGCCGGGGCGATCCAGTGCGGCGACCAGCTCCGGCAACGCAATGCCGGCGGGAAGCTGCACGCAGCCGTTGGCCGGATCCACGCGCACCTGCAGTTGCGCATGGCGCAACAGCACCGCAGCGGTACCGAACTCGCCGCGGCAATGGCGGACCAGCAATGCCGGCTCGGCAACCTGCGCGTGATCGGAGGACGACAGCAGCAGGCGCATCTGTTCGTTGAGTTCGCGCACGGTGGCGCCGTGCTTGAGCCATGCGCCGCCCACCGGTGTCCGCGACACCACCAGCACACGCACGGGTTGCCCCTGCAAGGCCTGCCAGGCGGCCAGGCCGTCGGCGCTTTCCAGCCCCAGCACCACCACCTCGGCGGTATGTTGCGGCCATTGCCCCAGCTGCACGTCGATGCGCTCGGCCAGCAACAACGAGCACGCCAGTTTCAGGCGCGTGGTGTGCAGCAGGTCCAGGCCGGCCGTGGCGACCCGCATGGCGTGAATGGGTGTGGTCATGACAGGGCGCCGCGTCGGCGCTTTGAAAGTGCGGTGCCTGCCGGGACAAGCCGGCAGGCCGGGCAGGCGACGCGTGCGCGCCGCCGGTGTGGCATCAACCGAAGTCCAGGTTCTTCTCGAACGCCTTGAGCTCGTGGCGGGCCATGGCCAGATTGGCCTTGGCGCGATCCAGCACGACGTACAGGAACAAGGTGCCGTTGCTCTCCAGCGGACGCAGCAGGTGGTACTGACGCGCCAGGGTGATCAGGATGTCTTCGATGGTGTCGTTCAGACCGAGCTGCTCGGCGATACGGCGCTTGGCACGCACCACTTCGGTATTGCCGGCCGCGGCAAGTTCCAGGTTGAGATCGGTGCCGCCGGTCATGCCCAGCGCCATGCCGCTGTCGCTATCGACCAGGGCGGCGCCGACGAAGCCGGCGATCGAATGCAGGTGTTCCAGATTGAGTTTTGACACGGGTCGTCCTTACGAGCGATGAGAAATGGGTGCATTGGCACAAGCACGAACGATGCCAAACGCTCAGTTCGCCGGCTGCGCCAGCGCCGCAGCCAGACGGCCGGCGCAGTCGCGCGCGTTGAACAACAGCGCCGCGGCATTGATGTCGCTGCCGCCCACCGCAGTGAGCGTCAATGGTTTGTCGGCGCGAATGCGGATCAGCACCAGCTGCCCGCCACGCGTACTGATGGTGGCGTAGTCGGCTTCGCTCAGGCTGGATTCGCGCGCCAGCGTCTCGCCCAGGGTCAGGAACGAATTGGCCATCGCTGCCAGCCGGCGACCGTCCACATCCAGGCTGGAGTGTTCGGCGATGGCACGCCCGTCGGCGGTGGACAGCATCAACAGGCGGATGCCCCGCTCGCGCTCGATGGTCTGCGCGAACTCGCGCCCGATGCGCTGCAGATCGTAGTGATGCGTCGCCCGCGCGATCTCGCCCACGGCAGCCTTGACGACCTGGTTGACGGCGTTATGCGGCATGAAATCCTCCCCTGTACGAAACGCGCTGCGCGATGAAAGACCCTGTCGATGACACCGGGTCCCGCGCTGGCGGGCGAACAGTAGCATCGGCACGTTTTGTCATCGTCATAGCACCCTCAATGTCTTAACTGTGCGGTCAGGCAAGCACATTCGGCAAAGCGCGAATACGCCACAAACTGCCCAACCACGTCACCTGAAGCGGCCGTCGGGACGCCGTTGCCGCCCCAAGCGGACGCGGCCAATGGCGCTGGTTCGCCGGGCTGCATCACGCCGACGCGGCGGTGTTGTGCCTGCTGCCCGAACCGGTCCGACGACTGCCCGCTACGCACTATCGGCCGCACTTTCGATTGCTGCAGTGGCAGATGCGATTGCGTGATGGGACGCACGGCGTGCGTCGTGCTGCGCTGCCGCGCGTCAGTGCGCGAGCCGGCGACTAGACTGCAGCGCTTTCTCGATGCTGGAGCAATGCATGGCAACGCAGTACCTGCCGGTTTCCCTGATTGGCGTTCCCACCGACATCGGTGCCGGCCACCGTGGTGCGCGGATGGGGCCGGAGGCGCTGCGCATCGCCGGGTTGCAGGAGGCCTTGATCGGCCGCGGCGTGGAGGTGCGCGATCTGGGCAATCTGGATGGGCCGCGCAATCCCTGGCAGGCCCCGCAGGCCGGCTACCGGCATCTGGACGAAGTGGTGGCCTGGAACCAGGCGCTGATGGAGGCCAGCTATGCGCAGCTGCGTGCCGGGCGCATGCCGATCATGCTCGGTGGCGACCACTGCCTGGGCATCGGTTCGATCACCGCCGTGGCCAAGTACTGCCGCGAACAGCAACGCCCGTTGCGGGTGCTGTGGCTGGATGCGCACTCGGACTTCAATACCAGCGAGGTGACGCCGTCGGGCAATGTGCACGGCATGCCGGTGGCCTGCCTGTGCGGGCTGGGTCCGCAGGCATTGACCCACCTGGGCGGCAGTGCGCCGGCGCTGCTGCCCGAGCAGGTGCGGCAGATCGGCATCCGTTCGGTGGACCCGGAGGAGAAGCGCCTGATCAAGCAGCACCGCATCGATGTCTACGACATGCGCTACATCGACGAGGCCGGCATGAAGCGCACCATGGAGACCGCCTTGCAGGGCATGAGCGAGGACACCCATCTGCATGTGAGCTTCGATGTGGATTTCCTGGACCCGAGCATCGCGCCAGGCGTGGGCACCACCGTGCCGGGGGGACCCAACTACCGCGAGGCGCAGCTGGTGATGGAGATGATCGCCGATACCGGGCGCATGGGGTCGCTGGACATCGTCGAGCTCAACCCAGTGCTGGACAACCGCAACGCCACGGCGGAGCTGGCGGTGGATCTGGTCGAGAGCCTGTTCGGCAAGTCAACACTGATGCGAGATTGATCGATCGCTGAACGCAGCACGCCACGTTCACATCAAATCCACGGCCGCGCAGTCAGATTTGTCGCCAGAGATGGTGCGTCTGCACCGAACGCAGAACTGAGGAAGACCGATGAAGCGACTGCTGACACTGATGGTACTGGGCCTGTTTTCGGCCGGCGTGATGACTGGCTGCAACACCATGGCTGGCGCCGGCAAGGACATGCAGGGCGCGGGCGAGAAGGTCGAGAAGAAGGCCGACAATTGCAGTGACGGTAAGTGCTGACCCTTGAGTTTTGTTTGATCGTTGTTTGATTTGATTGATCTGCGGCAAGCCGCCGCTTTACCCACGAAGGAGTCTGTTATGAAGCGTGCAATTGTGCTGCTGGTGCTGTCGGTGTTGTCGGTCGGTATGCTGTCGGGTTGCAACACCGTCGCAGGTGCCGGCAAGGACGTGCAGGGCGCCGGCGAGAAGGTGGAAGACGCTGCGCGCAAGTAATCGAGCGCTGCATGCAGAAAGAACGGGCCGCAAGGCCCGTTTTTTTTGTCCGACGTTCTGCGCACGCAGGGCTGCGATGAGGTGTGAGGGCACAGCCGATGCGAACAAGGTGCGCCGCAAGCGCAGGCAACCGTTCAGTGCGGTGAGTACGGGTTTGACGGCTTTTGATCCGCGGCGAACGGGGCCAGGGGCAAGCTGCGCATACGGTCAATCGCGGCCGCATCAGCGGAGTCGACGCAATGAACACTGACATCATTTCCGGCAAGTGGACCCAGCTCAAGGGCAAGGCGCAGGCCAAGTGGGGCGACCTCACCGACGACGATTTCAAGGTGGCCGAAGGCAATGCCGAATATCTGCAGGGCAAGCTCCAGGAGCGCTATGGCTGGGACCGCGATCGTGCCCAGACCGAGGTGCGCGCCTTCGAGAAGTCGCTGCGCGACGACACCTGACGGTGTCGCTTCACTGCGTCCAGCCACTGCGGTGAGACAGTGGTGACGGCACATTGCACACAACGGGCCGCCTGATGCGGCCCGTTGCGCGTCTGCCGCCGGCGTAGGCGGCAGCAGGCATCCAACGCGGTTGCGTCCATGCCAGGGGCGCGGAACCGCTAAACTTGCGTGCTGACTCCCTGGCCTTACGCAGATGACCACTCGCGTCCTTACCGGCATCACCACCTCCGGCACCCCGCATCTGGGCAATTACGTCGGTGCGATCCGCCCGGCCATCCAGGCCAGTGCGGCGGCCGATGCGGAGAGCTTCTACTTCCTGGCCGACCTGCACAGCCTGATCAAGGCGCAGGACCCGGCGCGGACGCAACGCTCCACGCTGGAGATCGCCGCCAGTTGGCTGGCCTGCGGCCTGGACCCGGAAACGGTGTGGTTCTATCGCCAGTCCGATGTGCCGGAAACCACCGAGTTGCTGTGGTTGCTGACCTGCGTGGCCGGCAAGGGCATCCTCAACCGTGCGCATGCCTACAAGGCGGCGGTGGACAAGAATCGCGCCGATGGCGAGGACGAGGACGCGGGCGTGACCGCCGGCTTGTTCATGTATCCGGTGCTGATGGCCGCAGACATCCTGATCTTCAACGCGCACAAGGTGCCGGTGGGACGCGACCAGATCCAGCATATCGAGATGGCGCGCGATTTCGCCCAGCGCTTCAACCACGTGTATGGCCGCGACTTCTTCACCCTGCCCGAGGCGGTGATCGATGAGCAGGTCTCGACCTTGCCGGGTCTGGATGGCCGCAAGATGAGCAAGAGCTACGGCAACACGATTCCGCTGTTCGCCCCGCGCGAGGAACTGCGCAAGCTGGTGTTCTCCATCCTCACCGATTCGCGCGCACCGGGCCAGGCCAAGGACACGCAGGGGTCGGCGTTGTTCCAGTTGTACCAGGCCTTCGCCACGCCGCAGGAAACGGCCGCCTTTGCGCAGGCCTTTGCCGATGGCATCGGCTGGGGCGATGCCAAGCAGCAGCTGTTCGAGCGGATCGATCAGGAGATCGCACCGCTGCGCACGCGCTATGACGCGTTGATGGCCGAGCCGAGCAAGATCGAGGCGATTCTGCGCGCCGGTGGCGCACGTCTGCGCGCACGCTACGCCACGCCGTTCCTGGCCGAGCTGCGTGCTGCGGTGGGCCTGCGCGACCTGTCCAGCCAGGGCGATGCGGCCGCGCCGGCGGTGGGCGAGAAGAGCGCACCGCCGGTGTTCAAGCAGTACCGCGAGAGCGATGGGCAGTTCTATTTCAAGTTGACCGATGGCGCGGGCGCGTTGCTGCTGCACAGCGATGGCTTCGCCTCGCCACGCGATGCGGGCCAGCTGATCGCGCGGCTGAAACAGGCCGAGCAGGGCAGCGACCTGCAATTGCCGGGCGTGCATGCGCAGGTGGAGGCGGACGTGATCCTGGCGGCGATGCGCGTGTTGCGCGAGGCGTAACGACATGCGTGGAACCCATGGCTAGACTGGGGCCTCTCGCATAGCCGTGGAGGAGCAATGACAGCGATTGCCGATTCCAGCATCCAGACCATCGACACCGGCTTTGGCGGTGTGCAGTTCGATGCGGCGTACCTGATCGTCGAGGCGCAACGGGGTGCCTTCGTCGATTGCGGCACTTCGCTGTCGGTGCCGCAGATGCTGGCCGCGTTGCAGTCGGCCGGGCTGACGCCTGCGCAGGTGGACTGGCTGATCCTGACCCATGTGCATCTGGATCACGCCGGCGGTGCGGGTGCCTTGCTGCAGCACCTGCCCAATGCGCGGGTACTGGTGCATCCGCGCGGCGCGCCGCACATGATCGATCCGACCCGGCTGATTGCCGGTGCCACGGCGGTGTACGGCGCGGCGGAAATGGCGCGCAGTTACGGCGCGATCGTGCCGGTACCGGCCGAGCGCGTGGTGGAAGCGGCCGACGGACAGACCGTGATGCTGGGCGAGCGCGCGCTGCGCACCATCGAGACGCCCGGCCACGCGCGACATCATCTGTGCGTGTGGGATGCGCGCAGCCGCAGCTGGTTCACTGGCGACACCTTCGGCCTGTCGTATCGCCAGCTCGACAGCGCGCAAGGCGCCTTCATCCTGCCGACCTCCTCGCCGGTGCAGTTCGAGCCGGAGGCGATGCTGCAGTCGATCGCGCGGCTGATGGGGGCCGCGCCGCAGGCGATGTATCTCACCCATTACGGCCGGGTCGAATCGCCGGCACCGCTGGCGCAGGCGCTGGTCGAGCAGATCCATGCGATGACCGCCATCGCGCTCGCTTGCGCGCAGCGCGCCGATCGCCATCGCTGCATGGTGGAGGCGCTGACCGACCTGTATCTGCAGCGCGCCCGCCTGCATGGCTGCCGCCTGGACGATGCGCGCGTGGCGCAGTTGCTGGGTACCGATATCGAACTCAATGCGCAGGGCCTGGCCTGCTGGCTGGACCGCGCGACGCGTACGAATTAGCGCGCCTGGAGCGGGTAACGCCTCACCAGGCGAACGCTGTAGCGAGTCGTAGCCTCGCGTGGCTGCAGTCAAAGGCCGAGTCAGTCGAGCGTGCGGCGCCCTCACTGCTTGCGGGACACGCCGTGACCCCGTCCGTGGAGGCTCGGTGGCGGCATCCATGCCGCCACACGGTCCCGCAAGCGGCCAGGACACCGCACCAGACCGTTTGCAGGTTGCTTTCTTGAGAATGTGTTGCCTGGCCTGCGGTGGCAGGCGAGAGGTTGCAGGTTGCGTATGCAAGGCGTGTCTGCTGTCCCGGGGCGGGCGCGCGCTTGTAAACTGTGTGTCATCTATCTGTTGCAAGGCCACGCCGTGAATCCGATGCGCATCCTGTTGTTGTCCGCCTGCCTGTTCGTGGGAGGCGTGGCGCAGGCGGCCAACGATCTGCCCGGTGGCGGCATCGATGCCGAAGCGCTGTCGCGGCATGTGCGCCTGCTGGCATCGGATGAGTTCGAGGGCCGTGCGCCGGCCAGTGCCGGCGAGCAGCGCACGGTCGATTACCTGGTCGAGCAGTTCAAGGCCGGCGGCCTGCAGCCGGGTGGCGAGCAGGGCGGCTGGACCCAGGCGGTGCCCTTGGTACGCGCGCAGGTGGACGGCCCGGTGCGCGCCAGCCTGCGTGTCGGCGGCAAGACCCAGGCGCTGGTCAATGGCAGCGACGTGACCTTGCAGAGCCTGCGTCCGCAGGCCGCGGTGCGCTTGAAGAATGCACCGCTGGTGTTCGTGGGCTACGGCATCAGCGCGCCGGAGCGGCAGTGGGACGACTACAAGGGCGTGGACCTGCGCGGCAAGATCGCGGTGGTGCTGATCAACGATGCCGACTTTGAATCCAGCCAGCCGGGCGCCTTCGATGGCAAGGCGGTGACCTACTACGGCCGCTGGACCTACAAGTACGAAGAGGCCGCGCGTCGCGGTGCCGCCGGCGTGCTGATCGTGCACGAGACCGCACCGGCCGCGTACGGCTGGGCGACGGTGCAGAGTTCGGGCCTGTCGCCGCTGTTCGATATCGAACGCAGCGATGCCGATGCAAAGGTGCAGCACGTACCGGTACGTGGCTGGATGCAGCAGACGTTGGCGGCGTCGTTGTTCCAGCGCGCCGGGCTGGATTTTGCGCAGGCCAAGCAGCGTGCGCAGCAGCGCGATTTCGCACCGATGGCGTTGGGCGATGCGACGCTGTCGGTGGACTTCAAGCTCAAGCGCGAGCGCGTGGTCACGCACAACGTGGTGGCCAAGCTCACCGGCAGCCAGCATCCGGACGAGACGGTGATCTTCTCCGCGCACTGGGATGCGTTCGGCATGGGCAAGGCCGATGCCGGCGGCGACACGGTGCGGCGTGGCGCGGTGGACAACGCCACCGGCGTGGCCAGCGTGCTGGAGCTGGCACGCGTGTTCGCCGCCGGCCCCAAGCCGCAGCGCACGCTGTATTTCATCGCATTGACGGCGGAAGAGAAGGGCCTGCTCGGCGCCAATTACTACGCCGCCCATCCGCTGGCGCCGTTGGACAAGACCGTGGCGGTGCTCAACATGGAAATGTTCAGCCCCGATGGCCCCACCCGCGATATCGCCTCGTGGGGACGCGGACGGGTGTCGCTGGAAGGCGATCTGGAAACCGCGGCCAAGGCGCGCGGCCGCAGCTATTCGCCCGACCCGAATCTGGAAGCGGGCTTCTTCTACCGCGCCGACCATTTCGCCTTTGCGCGCATGGGCGTGCCGGCGATCACCGCAGGGCCCGGTCTGGACATGCTCGAAGGCGGCGTGGCGGCCGGCAAGGCGCTGCGCGACAAGTACTTTGCCGAGTGCTATCACCAGCCCTGCGACCGCTGGACCCCGCAATGGGACGCCAGCGGCCACGCGGCCGACACCACCCTGGTCTACGACGTCGGCGTGGCGCTAGCCAACGGCCGGCAGTGGCCGAGCTGGCAGGACGGTTCGGAGTTCAAGGCGATCCGCGCCAGCAGCGATGCCGCGCGCAAGTAAGGCCAGCGGTGTTCAAACGCCTGGTGCGTCCAAGCCGGCGCGGCGAGCGATTCGCGCGGCGCATGTGTACCACATCCGGCCATTGCATGGCGGTGCGTCGAGCTGGCTTCTGGCGACCGCCCGCTACTTGCGGCACGGATAGCGCTTGGCCAGCGCCTGTACGATCAATGCGGGTGCGGCCTCGTCCAGGCGCGCATCCGGCAGCGCGCCGATATCGGCGATGATCGCCTGCAGATCCGGCGGGCCGCTTTTGCCGGCCGGCATGCACCAGTGCGTGCGGTAGCTGCTGCTGGCGACGCCGAGCAGGTAGGCGCCGGCGCGGTTCGCCGAGAGCATGACCTTGAGTTCGGTTTGTTCGGGCGCGATTTCCGGCGCCAACGAACCGTCCAGCCCGGCCTCGAGCAGTTTGCGCCCGCTCGGTTCCCAGGGTTCGGGGACGCGCGCCGACGCACTGGCCGATAGCACGGTCAGGGCGGCAAAGGTCAACCAGGTGACGTGACGCTGCATGGGCACTCCGAGCCGGGGATCACTGCGCACCATAACGCGGCAGGCGCCTGAGGGCGTAGCCGTTGGCGTGGGCAGGTGATCTAGAATTGAAGCTTCTGCTGCACTTGGCAATCTCCGATGTCCTCTTCACACGATGCTGCTGTGCCTGCGCGCAGCGGCTTGGTCGTTGTCGCTTTGTTGCTGGTCTATGTGGTCTGGGGCTCGACCTATCTGGCGATCCGCTTTGCGCTGGAAGGCGGCGCGCTGCCGCTGACCATGGTGTCCGGGACGCGTTTCATCGTGGCCGGCACGGTGTTGTATGCGGTGTTGCGCTGGCGTGGTGTGGCCGCGCCGACGCGTGCGCAGTGGAGGAACGTGGCGATGATGGGCGCGGCCCTGCTGTTGCTGGGCAACGGCATGGTGGTGCTGGCCGAGCGCAGCGTCTCGTCCGGCCTGGCTGCCACCGCGGTGGCGTCGGTGCCGCTGTGGATGGCCTTGTTTGGCGCCTTGCGCGGGCAGCACGCCAGCCGTGGCGAATGGCTGGGCATCGTGGTCGGCTTTCTGGGCGTGGTCTGGCTCAATGCCGGCAGCAGCCTGACCGCCTCGCCGGGCGGGCTGGTGTTATTGCTGATTGCGCCGATCGGTTGGGCATTCGGCTCGGTGTGGTCGCGCGGACGCGACCTGCCGTCGCCGTTCATGACCGCCGCCGGGCAGATGCTGTGCGGCGGCGTGTTGCTGGTCGGCACCGGTCTGCTGATCGGCGAACGCCCACAGCGCCTGCCGACCCCGCAGGGGCTGCTGGCCGTGGCCTACCTGTGCGTGTTCGGCTCGATCGTGGCGTTCACCGCCTACGTGTGGCTGCTGCATCACGTGCGCCCGGCGTTGGCCGGCAGCTACGCCTACGTCAACCCGGTGATTGCGGTGGCGTTGGGCGCCTGGCTGGGGCATGAGCGTTTCAGCGCGCACGACATCGGCGCGATGGCGGTGATCCTGTCCGGCGTGCTGGTGGTGACGCTGGCAAAGGCGCGGCGATGACGGTGGTTTCGCCGATCGAGGCACGCCGCGGACTGCTGATCACCGCATCGACCTTCGTGATCTGGGGCCTGGTGCCGCTGTACTGGCATCTGCTCAAGGCGGTGCCGTCGCTGCAGATCATCGCGCACCGCATCGTCTGGAGTGCGTTGCTGGTGGTGGTGTGGTTGCTGGCCACCTCGGGCCTGCGCTGGTGGCGCGCTGTCGCCACGCAGCCGCGCGCGCTGTGGATGCTGGCCGGCAGCAGCGTGGCGATCGCGTTCAACTGGGGCCTGTACATCTGGGCGATCAACGCCGGGCATGTGATCGAGGCCAGCCTGGGCTATTTCATCAATCCGCTGCTGAGCGTGTTGCTGGGCGTGCTGGTGCTGAAGGAACGCCTGCAGCGCATTCAATGGGTGGCGGTGGTATGCGCGGCGGTGGGCGTGCTGTGGCTGACCCTGGATGCCGGTGCACCGCCGTGGATCGCGCTGGGGCTGGCGCTCTCGTTCGGTGCCTACGGCCTGCTGCGCAAGCTGGTGGCGGTGGATCCGGTGGCCGGGCTGGGCGTGGAAAGCGTGTACCTGTTCGTACCGGCGCTGCTGCTGGCGGGCTGGGGCGAGCAGGGCCATGGCGGCGCCTTCCTGAGCGGTTGGGACCTGCGTACCGATCTGCTGCTGATCGTCGTCGGCGTGCTGACCGCGGTGCCGCTGATCGGGTTTGCGTATGGCGTGCGGCGGATTCCGCTGTCGCTGGTGGGCATCCTGCAATACATCGCGCCGAGCCTGCAGTTGCTGCTGGGCGTGTGGTTCTTCCACGAGCCGTTCGATCAGGGGCGCGCGATCGGATTTGCCGCGATCTGGGTGGGGCTGCTGCTGTTCGTCGGCGATAGCCTGTGGCGGCAGCGGCGGCCGGTGGTGGTGACGCCTTAAGCATCGGCCGATGCGCGATCCGGGCAATCGCGCAGCGGCTGCGTTGCGCGGTGGGTAGCAGCGCGGTGCGCGCTTCGACAGCCTGCCGTTGCCCAGCTCCTGCCTGGATTCAGGGCGAGCAACAGACGACTGCGTTCACCGCGGTGCGTGTGCAGTCATCGGCATGTCATTCAGACCCACCGTTTCGGAACGCGCGGTCCGCTCCCGCCTGACGACCGTTCGCGACCTTCGTCCACCGCTCTCAGCCGCGCGGCGCCGACGCCGGTGCCGCCACCGCGAGCGTGGAGGTCGGCAGTGCCTGCGGGGCAGGGCAGTGATTCGGATCCTGCTGCGTCTGCGCCAGCCACTGGTCGATCGGCCCGCCCAGCAGATCCAGTCGCAGCGGCAGGCTCAGATGGGTTTCGCCGGGCAGCTCGACGTAGTGCGCGCGCGGGCTGGCCAGCGCCAGCGCACGTCCATGCGCCACCGGGATGTGCTGATCGGCATCGCCATGCACCAGCAGCACGCAGCTGCGGGTGTCGGCCAGGGCGTGCGCGACATCGACGTGATCCAGATCCAGCTGCAGCTGGCGGTCGGCGGCGGCGATCACCGCATCGAGATCCTGGTCGGCATAGCGCCAGCGCGCATACGCGGCCACCGCCTGCCCACGCCAGCCGTTCGGTTGGCTGGCGAGCAGGTGCGGCACCATGTCGCGAATGCCGCGCCCGGCGTTGGCGAAGGATTCCATCGCCACCACGCCGGTCACGCGCGGCCCGAGCTTGTCGGCGGTGAACAGCGCGGTGGCGGCGCCGTAGGAAATGCCGAACAGGTACAGCGGGCCGCGGATCTCGCCGCGCGGCTGCAGCGCATCGAGCACATCGATGACGTCGTCGGATTCGCGCGTGCCGTAGCCGGACGGGCCACCGCCGGAATGGCCGTGGTTGCGCAGGTCGATGGTGATCACCCGGTAGCCGGCCTGGGCCAGTTCCAGCGACCACGGCAGCAGCGAATCGCCATCCATCATCCAGCCGTGCAACAGCACCACGGTGCCGCGCGGCGTCGGCGGGGGGGCGGTGGGCACCTTGAAACTGAAATCCACATCCAGCGCATGCGCCGGATCGTGGCGCTGGCCGAGATAGCGGTAGTGCATGGCGTACTGGCCGGGGTCGATCGCGCGCCAGAAGATCGGCACCTGGTCGCGCGTGACCACATGCCCGCTGCGGTTGGGCACCGTGGCGATGGTGGCGGCAATGCGCTCGGCATCCAGCAATGGCGAAGTGCCGCCGGGCGCAACCAGGCGTTCGCTGAGCGAAGTGGAGGACGAAGAACAGCCGGCCAGCCACAGGCAGGCGCAGGCCAGCAGAATCAGGCGTGTCATGGGCACGATCGATGGATGCAACGGCCGGGCAGCCTACGGCCCGCCCGCCCGCGCATCTACCGCACTGCAGTGACAAAACGATGACAGCCTGCACTAGGTTCAGCCGCAGCAGCGCACTTGCTCCGCTTTGGCTGTCACGAATCCCCACTCCCGATTCCCGATTCCCGATTCCCGGCGGGCCAAGGCCCGCGCTACACCTCACGCAAGGCCGTCGTGATCGGCAAGCGCGCCGCGCGCAAGGCCGGGAACAGCCCGCCGACCAGGCCAATGCCCAGCGCCCATTTCAGCCCGCTCCACAACAGCTCCGGTGAGACCTTGAACTGGAATACGATCTGGCTGAAGTTGCTGCCCAGCGTGGACACGCTGTAGCCATTGAAGATGGCCCAGGCGATCAAGCCACCGAGCAGGCCGCCCAGCAGCGCCAGCAGCATGGTCTCCAGCATCAGCGCCATGATCACCGGCGTGCCGCGAAAGCCGATCGCGCGCATCGTGGCGATCTCGCGCGCCCGCGTGGCCACTGCCGCATACATGGTGTTGAGCGCGCCGAACACCGCGCCCACCGCCATGATCGCGCCGATCACCGTGCCCAGCACGCTGATCAACCTGTTCAAGCCGCCGCCCTGTTTGCCGTAGTAGGCGCGGGTGGTTTCCACATCCAGTTTGAGCCGCGGGTCGGCCGCCATGGCGGTCTTGAACTGGCTGAAACCGGCCTTGCCGGTGGTGCGTACGCTGATCGACTGATAGGCGCTGCGGTTGTAGGTGGTGGCCAGCGTCTGCGCGTCGGTCCACAGCTCCGAATCGTGCGCATCGCCGGAGGCGAACACGCCGACCACGGTCCATTGCTGGCTGCCGAGGGTGAGCGTCCTGCCCAGCTCCAAGCCACGGAACTGATTCAACGCGCCCTTGCCGACCACGATCTCGCGCAGGCCGGTGGTGAAGCGCCGGCCCTGCACCAGCCTGACCTTGGCGTGCACTGCCCAGGCCTGTTCGCCCACGCCACGTACCTGCGCGTTGACGTCGGTGCCATCGGACTTGGAGGCGATGTTGACCACTTGCGAGAGCTCCGGCGACAGCAGCGGGCGGTCCCTGGCATCGGCGGCGATGCCGGGCAGGCTGCTGATCAGCGGCACCAGCTCGCGCGTGATCACCGAGTTGGTCTCGGCCTGCGAGCCGCCGCGCAACACAATGGCGGTGGTGTCGTCGCCGGTGCTGTTGAGCGTGGCCTGGAAGCCCTGGCCCATCGCCAGCATCGCCACCAGCACCCCGACCACACCGGCGATGCCGACCACGATCACCGAGCTGGCACCCCAGCGTTGCGGCAGCGTGGCGATGCCGATACGTGCGGCGGCCAGTGACAGCCGGCCGCTGCGTGTGGCCAGCAGCCACACCGCCAGCAATGCTGCGATGACCAGCACGCCGATCCAGGGCAATGCGATCCACACACCCAGCCCGACGGCCAGCGACACGACCGACAGCAGATTGACCAGACGGTTCTTCCATTGGGTTTGCATCTGCATGCTCCTGTCAGCGGCCGGCGAGGGCATCGACGATCTTCAAGCGCTGCGCGCGTCGCGCCGGCAGCACACCCACCACGATGCCGATGCCGGCCATCAGGCCCAGCCCGACCAACCAGGTCTGCAGCGGCACGCTCTGCACCGGCATCACCCCGCCGCTGCGCGCGGCCATCAGCGGGATCACCAGCGCTGCCAGGCCCATGCCGATCAGCCCGCCCAGCCCGATCAACAGCACCGATTCGACCATCACCAGACTCAACACCGTGCGGTCCTGAAAGCCCAGCGTCTTGAGCGTGGCCAGTTCCGGAATGCGCTCGCGCACCGCCTGCGCCATGGTGTTGCCGGTCAGCAGCAGCAAGGTGAAGAACACCGCGGCCATGATCGAGGTGACGATCAGGCCGATATCGGCGAACTGCTTGATGAAGGCCTGCTGGAACGCCGACTCGGTCTGTGACTTGGTTTCGTGATCGGAGTTGGCCGACAACGCATCGATGGCCTGCGCCACGCGCGAGGCCTGGTCGGCGTTGGCCAGCGTCACCGTGTACCAGCTGACCTTGCTCTTGATGTAGTCGTTGGACTCGTCGAAGTACTTCCAGTTCATCATCAACTGGCGCTCCTGGTTGGCCGCCACCGCGCGGTCTTTCATGCGGAAGATGCCGACCAGTTGCAGCGGCCAGTCGTTGCTGCCGCCACGCGGAAAGATGGTGGCCTGCAGCGGAATGGTGTCGCCGATCTTCCAGCCATTGGCCTTGGCCAGGGTCTCGCCGACGATGGCGCCGGTACGCGTGGTCTGGAATGCCTTCAGCTGCTCCCTGGGCAACTCGTACTCGCTGTAGACGTCGAAGAAATTCGGCGCCACCGAAAAGTTCGGGAAGAAGTTCTTCGGGTCGCGGTAGATCCCGCCGAACCACATCGCCGAGGTCACATCGCGCACGCCCGGCACGCTGCGGATCTGCGGCTCCAGGCTGATCGGCAGCGACTGGGTGATCGACAGGCGCGAGGCCACCACCAGGCGGTTCACGCCGCTGACATTGCCGCCGGCGGTGAAGGCCACGCGCACCGAGTCGAGCATGCCGAACAGCAGGAATGCCGCCACCACCGACAGCAAGGTCAACAAGGTGCGCGTCTTGCTGCGGAACAACTGCGCCCACACCAGCGAGAGATACTTCATGGCATCACTCCGTCAGAGCGCAAGCGGCGCGTCGGCCAGCTCGCCCTTGTCCAGATGGATGGTATGGGTGGCGTACTCGGCGGCCTTGGGGTCGTGGGTGACCATCACGATGGTCTTGCCGTGTTCGCGATTGAGTTCCTGCAGCAGGCGCAGGATCTCCTCGGCGTTATGGCGATCCAGATCGCCGGTGGGTTCGTCGCAGATCAGGAAGGTGGGATCGGACACGATTGCGCGCGCAATCGCCACGCGTTGCTGCTGGCCGCCGGACAGTTCGCTGGGCTTGTGGTTGCGGCGTTCCTGCAGGCCGACCAGGGTCAGGGCGATTTCCGCATTGCGCTTGCGCTGCGCGGCGGTGAGCGCGGTGAGCAGCAACGGCAGTTCCACATTCTTTTGCGCGGTGAGCATCGGCATCAGGTTGTAGAACTGGAACACGAAGCCGACATGGTGGCTGCGCCAGGTCGCGAGCTGGCCGCCGCTCATGCGGTCGATGCGCTCACCCTGGATCTCGATCTCGCCACCGCTGGGGCTGTCCAGCCCGCCGATCAGGTTGAGCAAGGTGGTCTTGCCCGAACCGGACGGACCCATCAATGCGACGAAGTCGCCGTTGGCGATGTCCAGGTCGATGCCGTGCAGCACCTGCACTTGCTCGGGGCCGCGTTGGTAGGTCTTGGTGATGTTGCGCAAGCTGACGAGAGCGGTCATGGCGACTCCTGACGGTGCAAGGGAAAGAGGCAAGCGCGATGCAGCATGGCGACCGCGATGGCATGAGACGGCAACACGGCGATGCGATGACGGTGACGGTGACGCGGCAAGACGGTGCGAGGCTTGCTGACGACGGACGCAACTGCTGGGTGAAAACCGCGACGACGCATGGCGGCGGCGAGCCAAGCGTGGTTCTGCAATGACTAATGACGAATGCGGATCGCGATCGACCGCGCTCCCGGCGCCATGGCGACATCGCTGTGTGCGATCACAACGCCATCCAGGCGCAACGATCGTGTAATCCACTGACTGCGCATGTGGGCGCCGCTCCCCGCAGCGGCGTCGTTGCATGTTGTTGACTGCGGTTGCCGTTGTGGTTACTCGTCCGCTTCCGCGTCCGCTTCGGCCACCGTGTCACCGTCTTTCAGGCCTTGCGGCGGATCCAGCACCACGCTGTCGCCTGCACTCAAGCCCGATACCACCTGGCGGTCCTGGCCCATCACCATGCCGGGAGTGACCGTCCTTGCGCTGACGGTGTTGCGCTCGCCAAGCACGAACGCGACCGTGCGCGTGTCGCGTTCGACCAGCGCCGCACCCGGCACGCGCACGCCCTGCGGCTTGCTGGCCTCTTGCGTGTTGGCCCGCTCCAGAAAGCTCACCCGCACGCCCATCTCCGGCACGATGCGCGGGTCCTTGAGCTTGAACGCCACGCGCACCTTCACCGTGGCCTTGCCGCGATCGGCGGTGGGAATGATCGCGATCACCTCGCCGGGAATCTTCCATTCCGGGTAGGCGTTGAGCACCGCTTCCACCGGCATCTTCGGCTGCACGCGGCCGATGTAGGACTCGCCCACTTCCACTTCGATCTCCAGCGATTCCATATCCACGATGGTGCCGATGCCGGTGCGGGTGAAGCCGCCGCCGGCCGACAGCGGCGAGACGATTTCGCCGGGCTGGGCGGCCTTGGCGGTGACCACGCCGGCAAACGGCGCACGCACCACGTTGAAGTCCGAGCGGATCGCCGAGATCGCCAACTGGTCCGATGCCACGCGCACGTTGCGTTGCGCACTCTGCAGCTGTGCGCGCAAGGCATCGCGTTGTGCAGTGGCCTGCTCGTATTGCGAGCGCGACACAAGTTGCGCGCCGACCAGCGATTGCAGGCGCGTCGCATCGGCATTGGCCACCGCCAGCTGCGCCTGCATGTTGTCGACCTGGCTGCGTGCGGCCGACAGTTGCGATGCCGACAGCGTGCGCTGTGCATCGGCATCCAGCGGGTCCAGCGTCGCCATCACCTGGCCCTGTTCGACGCGCATGCCTTCCTCGATCATCACCTCGCGCACCTTGCCGGTGACCTGCGCCGACACCGTGGCCATGCGCCGCGCCACCACGTAGCCGGATGCGTCCAGCACCGAGGCGCTGCTGCTGCCGGCGCTGATCGCCACCACCGGTGCGGTCTGCACCTTCATCACTGGGCGTCTGGTGAACCACCACGCCGCGGTCGCCAACAGGATCACGATGACCACGGCGGCGATGATCCAGCCACCGCGCCGTGCAGGTTCAGGGGCAGCAGGACGCTGGCGGTCGATGCGCAGTTGCTTGAGCAGATCGGCAGAAGTATTCATCGATAACCGGGACGGGATGCTGCGCGAAATGTGACCGGACGCGGGCGGCGCCGCAAGCTGCCGGAAGTCACCAATGCAGGTGGGGCGACGAGCGGTAGCGCGATCGACGCGGCTGCAAGGTGCTGCGCAGCATGCGACCGTCGCGGCACCTCCACCAGTGACAGCTGTCACCTGCCGTCCATGACAGCGGCAACTGGCCGGGCTTTGCAGCATGCGCGAGGCTGCACCATCCTCATACTGCCGGATTGGCCATGCGCTGCGTTCATTGCTGTTGTCGGCCTGCGCGATTGCCCGGGTCGGTGCTGTGCAGGATCACCACGAGCGGGCGCGGCGCAGATGCATGAGCGTGGCGGTTCGCAGCGAGCTGCCGCATCGGGCGCCCGGCCGGGCCCGGCAGTGGCAGAATCCGATCACTCACACGGACCCATCCCGATGCGCTTGTCGCCGCCCGCCTGGGTTCGCCCCGCCGCCACGTCGCAGGTTGCCGCACGTCTGGCGCAGGGCCAGTCGCCGTGGATGGATGCCGTGCATCTGCTGTGGTCGAGCTGGGTGTTCGTGGTGCCGGTGTTTTCGCCACGTGGATACGACAGCACCTGGCTGCTGTGCACCGTGCTGTCGTATCCGGTGTTTCTGTTGTTGTACGCGCGCATGTTGCTGGCGCCGCGCGGCACGCTGTATCGCTACGCCTGGGCGATGGGTGCGCTCAGTGCCGCATTGCTGCCGGTGTATCCGGCGGGGATCAGCTATTTCGTCTTCGCCTGCCTGAGCCTGCGCCCGTCCACACGGCATGCCATGTGGCGGCACTTCGCAATGCTGGTGGTGATGAACGTGCTCTACCTGGGTTGGGCGCACTGGCTGGGAATGCGCCTGCAGTCGCTGGTGTGGCTGCCGGTGTCGGTGCTGGGCATGGCCGGGGTCGGTGCGGTGTACAGCATCAACGAACGCAAGGACGCATTGCTGCGCCTGTCGCAGGACGAAGTGCGCCGGCTGGCGGCCACCGCCGAGCGCGAACGGATTGGCCGCGATCTGCACGATCTGCTCGGCCACACCTTGTCGCTGGTGGCGCTCAAGTCCGATCTGGCCGCGCGTCTGATCGAGCGCGATCCGCAAGGAGCGCGCAGCGAGATCGATGCGGTGGCGCAGATTTCGCGCGATGCCCTGGCGCAGGTGCGGCGCGCGGTCACCGGCATTCGCGCGGCCGGGCTGGTGGCCGAGCTGGCGTCGGCGCGGGTATTGCTGGACATGGACGGCATCGTGCTGGAACACGACCTGCAGACGCTGGCATTGCCGCCGGAACACGAAACCGCACTGGCGCTGGTGGTGCGCGAGGCGGCCACCAACGTGCAACGGCATGCGCGGGCCAGACACGTGCGCGTGAGCTTGCGCGCGCACGGCGACCAGGCAGTGCTGGACATCAGCGACGACGGGCGCGGCGGGGTGATCGTGCCCGGCAATGGCCTGGACGGCATGCGCGCACGCCTGCGCGGCCTGGGCGGCGCGCTGGAAGTGGAAGCGCTGCCGCGCGGCATGCGCCTGCGCGCCAGCGTGCCGTTGCCGCAGCCCACACCAGTGCCGGCGCAGCCGCCGGTGCCGGTCCCGCTGGTGACACCGTCGCGCTGATCGCACGCACGTCCACTGCATATCGACCCATGCACGGCAGGCGCCACCGCTGCTATCGTGCGCCACCGTTGTCTGCATACGAGCGCGCGCGATGATCCGGGTGTTGTTGGCCGAAGACCAGGCGCTGCTGCGTGGCGCATTGGTCGCCTTGCTTGGGCTGGAAGACGATATCGAGGTGGTCGGCAGCGCAGGCGACGGCGAAAGTGCCTGGCGCGACCTGCAACGCCTGCAGCCGGACGTGCTGATCACCGATATCGAAATGCCCGGCCTGACCGGCCTGGAACTGGCCCAGCGTATCCAGCGCCAGGCACTGCCGGTGCGGGTGATGATCGTCACCACCTTCGCCCGCCCGGGATTTCTGCGCCGCGCGCTGGATGCCGGTGTGGCTGCCTATCTGCTCAAGGACGCGCCGGCCGAACAACTGGTCAGCGCACTGCGTCAGGTGCAGCGCGGCGGCCGGGTGATCGACCCGCAACTGGCCCTGGACGCCTGGGTGGAAGCCGACCCCTTGAGCGAACGCGAGCGCACCGTGTTGCGGCTGGCCGGCGAAGGGCGCTCGGCCAGCGAGATCGCGCAGCAGCTGCAGTTGTCGCACGGTACGGTGCGCAACTATCTGTCCGAATGCATCGGCAAGCTGGGCGTGGCCAATCGCATCGAGGCGTATCGGCTGGCCCGGCAGAAAGGCTGGCTGTGAACCGGTGAGGCAGACGCGTTGCGCTGTCAGCGGGCGCAGCGCCGGATGGCATTGGCCATGCACTGGCACGCATCACTCGATCACCGGCGCAGCGGACAGCTATTCCAGATCATGCGCAAAGCATGCCGTGCAGGCGCAGGTACACTGCCGGGCCAGAACGATTTCCGAGCGAACGGCATGAAACCTCTGTGGCTGTTGGGTCTGCTGCTGGTCTGCGCATTCAATGCGTCCGCCGAGCAGTTCAAGATCCTGGTGGCGGCAATTCCCAACCAGTATCACCACGACTATATCCCGGTGGCCAAACCGCAATTCGAAGCGATGGCGCGCAAGCATTATGTCGAGCTGGTCTGGGCGTGGAATGCCAAGGCCTTTGATGGCGATCTATCGCAATACGCGGCAATCGTGCTGCTCAACACGCCGGCCACCGATCTGGATCCGGCGCAACGTGCGAACTTCCAGAAATACGTGCGCAACGGCGGCGGCGTGGTGGCGGTGCACAAGGCGTTTGCGATCAAGCGTGGCGACTGGGAGTGGTACGACCATCTGATCGGCCGCTCGTTCCGCACCCATCCGTACATGCAGACCGCGATGGTCGACGTGGTGGACCCCAACTTCCCGGCCACCGCCGGCCTGCCCAGGCGCTGGGTGTGGACCGACGAGTGGTACGAATACGATCCGCCGTACAGCGATGACCTGGTCACACTGCTGACGGTGGACGAGAGCAGCTACGACCCCACGCTGATCTGGCCGGGCCAGGTTGCCAAGGGCATGGGCACCCAGCACCCGGTGGCCTGGTACCACCACTTCGAAGGCGGCCGCGTGTTCGCCACCGCGCTCGGCCATCTGACCGAGGCCTACAACGACCCGCGTTATCTGGAGCATCTGTATGGCGGGATCTACTGGGCCGCGACCGGCAAGGGCATTCAGGCACCCGCGCCAGCGGCCAAGACGAAGCGCCAGCGTTAGATCCTGCCCCTCTCCCGTCGGGAGAGGGGTGGGGTGAGGGTACGGGGGTAACGCCACTCCACATGGCAGCGAAGCCGATGCTTCGCCCGCACCCGCATCCGCCCCTGCGGGGCACCTTCTCCCAGCGGGAGAAGGGAAGACCAAGCCCCTCTCCCACCGGGAGAGGGGTTGGGGTGAGGGTACGTCCGCGCAGTGAAATCACTCAGCGCAACACGTCTTCCAACACCCCCCATCCAATCCGTCAACGCGCAGACCGCTCCCCGCGCGCCATGCTGGAAAACACGCCATCCCGGCGTACCCAGGCATGGAACAGCGCCGCGCTCAGATGCCCCAGCACGGTGGCGAACAACAGATACGCCAACCAGCCATGCGCGCTGCGCAGCCAGGCGTACAGCGCCGGATCGTGCGGTGCGATCGGCGGCAGGTTCGCACCCGGCCACAGCACGATCGGATACGCACCGGCCGACAGCATCGCCCAGCCGATCAACGGCATCCCCAGCATCAACGCATACAGCAGCCAGTGCGAGGCGATCGCGGCGGCCTTCTGCCAGGCCGGCAGGTCGGCCGGCAGCGGCGGCGGGCGGTGACGCAGGCGGTTGATCAGGCGCAGCACCGCTAGAACCAGGATCGCAATGCCCAGGGGGCGATGCAGGTCGATCAACCACGGCCGCTGCGTCACCGACGCCACCATGCCCACGCCGACGAACAGCATGGTCAGGATCATCGCGGCCATCAACCAATGCAGGATGCGCGCGGGCAGATTGAAGTGGGGATGGCTGCTCATCGGTGCGCTCCCTGGCCGGTGGCGGCGTTGCCCGTGCCATTGGCGATCTCATGCTCGCGCCGGTTGAACGATTGCGAATACACCGACGAGCGCGCCGCCAGGATCGGGTCGTTCGATCCGGCGATGCCCTTGGGCAGGATCAGCGGGTCGTAATTCAGATCGCGGCACGGGCCGGTGGCCTGCGGTTCGGCATGATCGATCGACACCGTGCCGGCCACGATCTGCTTGCGGCTTTCCGGCCATGGCTGCGAGGGATCGTCCACCGCATCTCCAGGCTCGGCCACGGTCAGCACCATGTCCCAGCGCAGCGGACCCTGCGCCAGGCGCGTGTCCAGGTCGGTGGCGAGAAAATCGCCATCGGCCTGCGCGCGCTGCTCGGCGCTGAGCTCCTTGAACGGCGTATGCGGACGCATCGACCAGCGGATGTAGCGCTCGCGTCCATCGGCGGCAATCGCGCGGAACGCATTCACCCCGTTGTATTGGGTGTTGGCCCAGCTGTTGGACCACGGCGCGGTCTTGGCCCACTGCTGGAACTTGGCCGCTTCCGGATACTGCTTGCCGAACGCGGCCAGCTTGGCCGGATCGGGCTTGCCGGTGGCCGGGTCCGGCCTGGAGGCCACATTCAAGGCCTGAAAACCGGCCGGCGTGGCCACCACGAAGAACGGAAAACTGTTCATCGCGGTGCGCCATTCCTGCCCGTCGTCGCTGCGCAGCAGCAATGCCATGCTGCGTACGCGCGCCGCGCCGTCGGCGCCATGCGGGTCGCCGCCGCCGATCGACATGCGCCCGAGCACCGGCGTGCTGGCCTGGCTGAAGATGCGTGCCGACGACAGCCAGGTGGCCTTGCCGCTGGCCTTGAACTCCCCGCTCACACACACGCCCTTGGTGTGCGCGCGGCGAAAGCCCGGATGCGGCGGCCCGCTGGCTTCGATGGTGTCGGTCATGCGCGCGGCAGTGAGCCGGTCGCCACCGATCCAGCCGGCGGTCCAGGCGAACGCCACCGCGATACCGCCGGCAATCGCGGCGATACCGAGCAATGGCGCCACAACACGTGCGCGCTGCGGGGGTGGAGCGGGAGGTGGCAAGTTCATGGCTGGCTCCGGTGGCAATGCGGCAAAGAGTCGATGCGGTGAGGCGTGTGGCGCCGTGATCGCCACCCCGCCCAACCTGCGGCACCGGCACGACCCGTGGGCGCATAGTCCACGCTCCAGTGCGTCTGGTGTGTGATGCCGCGACCAAAGCGGTCGATGAATGATCCAGATGACGGGCAATGGCGCAGCGCGCTCAAGGCACTACGCCCTCGACCCGCTCGGCTTGGGGATAGTCAAACGACGCTGAAGCTCGAGCGCTCGCTCGCCTTTTAGAGGTAATCGAACAGAGTGGATGCATCGGTTGTGGAGCGGATGATCTGCGGGTTTGCTGCAGGCCCCTTGCCCGCCCACCCTCGCGGGGCACGCTGCAAGTATGTCCATGTAAGCTCTTACGCGGCCATCCATGCCGCGTAAGGTCCCACAACGGTGGGCGGGCAAGGACCAGTCGGGATGGTCGGTGTGCATGGCTGCGAGCCGTGAATGCGGCGCGGGCTGATCACGCACTTTAATCCGATCAACGTCGCTGCCATCGTCGGCATCACTTCACGCGTCGACGAAGGCGAGTTTGTTGAAGCCGTGCTGTCAGCCGGCCTTAGCCGCCGTAACGCTGCTCGAGCATCGCGTAAGCCGAGCGCAACGCCAGTGCCTCGCCGCCAGCCGGGCGGCCGGGGCGGTCGCTGTCGTTCCAGGCGTAGACGTCCAAATGCGCCCACGGCTGGCCCGGTGCGACAAAGCGCTCCAGGTACAGCGCGGCGGTGACCGCGCCAGCCATGCGCGAGCCGGCGTTGGCCATGTCGGCGACATGGCTGTTGAGGTAACGCAGGTACGGGCGCCATAGCGGCATGCGCCAGACCGGGTCACGGGTCTGCTCGCCGGCGTTCAACCAGGCCTGCGCCAGCGCATCGTCGTTGGCGAACAGCGCGGGCAGGTCCGGCCCTAGGGCGATGCGTGCGGCGCCAGTGAGCGTTGCGAAATCCAGGATCAGATCGGGGCGCTGCTCGGTGGCGTAGCTCAGCGCATCGCATAGCACCAGGCGGCCTTCGGCATCGGTGTTGTCCACTTCCACCGTGACACCGGCGCGGGTGGTGATGACTTCGCCCGGGCGGAACGCATCCGGGCCGACGGCGTTTTCCACCGCGGCGATCAACAGGGTCAGCCGCACCGGCAGCTGTTGCGCCATCACCAGGCCGGCCAGCGCCAAGGCATGCGCCGCCCCGCCCATATCCTTTTTCATGTTGCGCATGCCATCGGCCGGTTTCAGGTCCAGCCCGCCGGTGTCGAAGCACACGCCCTTGCCGACCAGCACCAGATGCGGATGCGCCGCGTCGCCCCATTGCAGCGTGATCAGCCGCGGGGCCCGGTGCGAGGCACGCCCGACCGCGTGGATGGTGGGGAAGTTCTGCGCCAGCAATGCCTCACCGACGATGGCCTCGACCTGCGCGCCATGCGGTTGTGCCACTGCACGCGCTGCCTCTTCCAGCTGCTGCGGGCCCATGTCCTCGGTCGGGGTGTTGACCCAGTCGCGCACGCGGAGGCAGGCCTGGATCAAGGCGCGCGTGTGCGGCGCCGGTGTGGCGGCCAGTTCGGCCGGTGCGCGCGGCACCTTGCGATAGCGCGAGAAGCGGTACGCGCCCAGGCCCCAGCCCAGGTGCAGCAGCGCCTGCTCGCTCTCGCTCAGCGCGCTGGCCAGCGTCCAGCGGCTGGCCGGCGGCAGCGCCATCGGCGCGTGCGCATAGGCGTAGGCATCGGCGCGGTCGCCGATCCCGAGCACCGCGCCGGCCAGCCCGTGTTCCCCCGGCAGCAACAGCACGCTGCCCGGCGCGGCATCGAAACGCTGCGCCTGCGCCCACGCCAGCACGCGGGTGGGCTGCTCGGCGCACCAACCTGCAAAGCCTTCGCGGTCGAGCACATGCAGCGGCAGGGCTGCGGCGTTGGGATCGATGAAACCGGTGAGCTGCGACATGGAAATCCTCGGAGGCGGCGCCATGCGCCGAGCAAAAGTGGCTCAGGCGGGAATGCGGATGCCGGTACGCGCGGCGTCGGGATGCAGCTGCTGCGCGTCCAGCCAATCGGCCAGCCCGGTCATGGAATCGAACTCCAGATCCGGCTGCTGGGTCGGGTGCGACCACTGTGCTCGGTCGCGATTGATCCAGCAGGCGCGCAGGCCGGCATCCAGCGCGCCAAGCACGTCCATGCGCACATGGTCGCCCACATGCAGCACCTGTGCCGGCGGCACCTCCAGGCGCGCGCAGGCGGCCAGGAAGATGCTCGGGTCGGGTTTTGCGCTGCCGTGCTCGCGCGAGCCCAGCTGAAACGCGAAGTGATGCATCAGCCCGATGCGCTGCAGATCGGCATTGCCGTTGCTGAGCGCCGCCACCGGTACATGCGCGGCGATACGCGCCAGCGCGTCCAACGCATCCGGGTAGCACTCCACCTGGTTGCGCGCGGCGTAGAAGACCTCATACGCAGGCTCCACCAAGGCCAGATCACCACCGCTCTCGCGCAGTGCCATTTCCAGCGTCAGCCGCCGCAGCGCGCTGAGATCGTGATGCAGGTGCGGGTTGTCGGCAAAGCTGCGCTCGCGCAGTTCGCGCATCGCCTCCACCGGAAACCGCTCTGCGGTGACCGGACTGTGCTCGCGCATCCAGTCGTACAACACCTGGTCGATCCGCGCCCCGATCGGCGCAAAGGGCCACAACGTGTCGTCGAGGTCGAGAGTGATGGCGCTGATTGGGAAACTCATCGCGAGATTGTAATGCCGGGAATGGGGAGTCGGGAATCGAGAATGGGTAGAGCAACGCTTTGGCGGGCTGCTTCACTGCTCTTGCGATTCCCGAATCCCGAATCTCCAATCCCGGCTACTCAAGCAGCCTGGCCCAGCGCTGCATTCCCTCTACCCGGCTCAGCACCATCTTGATGCAGACCAGCAGCGGCACCGCCAGCAGCAGGCCGATCATGCCCCACAGCCAGCCGAACAGCATCAGCGCCAGGATCAGCATCAGCGGCGAGATCGCCATGCGGCGGCCGAGCACGATCGGAGTGACCACCTGGCCCTCGATGGTGTGCAGCGCCAGATACAGGATCGCCGGCAGCATTGCCGACAAGGTGGTGCGGAATTCCACAAAGCCCATCAGCAGCATCAGCATCACGCCGATCAACGGACCCACGTACGGTGCGAAGTTGAGCAGCGCCACCACCGTGCCCCACAACAGCGCTTCGGGCAGCGGAATCTTGAGCACATAGAGAATGCCGGCAAAGACCAGCCCGACCAGCGTATTGATCACGCTGATGGTGAGCACGTAGCGCGAGACCTCGCGCTCGATGTCCAGCATGATTTCGGTGGTGAAGCGTTGCTGCTGGCGATTGGGCAGCAACGCAATCGCATGCCGTTGCAGGCTTTCGCCGTAGACCATGAAGAAGAACGTCAGCAGTACCACCGCCAGCACCGAGGCGGCCAGTTTCGGCGTGCGCACCAGCGCCTTGTAGGGGTCGTCCATCTGCGTGCGCACGATCTGCACGCTGCGCTGGCCGTCGCCGCCGGCGGCGCGCGCAAAGTTTTCCGCGGCCTGGTTGGCCTGCATCATCGGCTTGGTGAAATCGCGCACGTCGCGCGCAATCTGGCGCATCTGTCGGGGCGCCTGCTGCACCCACTCGGCTGCCGGCCCGGCCAGCTGCGCAGCCAGCGCCACGGTCGCGGCCAGGCCCAGGCACAACACCATCAAGGCGCCGAGAAAGCGCGGGATATACAGCTTGCGCAGACCGCGCAGGATGGGATTGCCGATCAAGGCAAAAAACGCTGCCAGCATCACCGGCAGGATGATCGTCTGTGCCGCCCACAGGGTGTAACCGACCGCCAGCGTGGCCAGCACCACCAACGAGACCGGTGCGCGCGGGCGCGGTGCCGGTGGCGGCGGAAGCGAATCTGCCGCAACGGCAGCATCCATTGAATCAACGGGAAGAGTCATGCGCGCCCTGGCAGCAGACTGGCATGCTGCCAGCGGTGCGCCATTATCAGCCGAACGTGTCAACACCGCGCACAGAGGGTGTGCGCAGGATGTCAGGCCCGAACGATGTCAGTGGCGGGCTCTGCCGTGTACTGGGTGGCACACCTTGCGCAGCGTGATCCCGGGCGATGGCCCGGGACCGTCGTCATTATGCGGCGCGATCAACCGGTGCCTGCACCACCGTCACCGGTGGATCGGCAGCGACCTCTTCGGCATTGTCGGCGGCACGTTCTGCCTGCTCGGAGGCTTCCTGCGCACGATGTGCAGTGAACAGCGCAGAGATCGTGCTGATCATCTGCAGGATTTTCGGGATACCGCCCAGCTTGCTGGCGATACTGCCCAGCGCCGCCTGCGGTTCGTTACGGCCGGTGACAAAACCCAGGCCGAACCCGACCACCATGATCCGCAACGGGGACCATCCGGCACGCCAGGTGTCACGCAGTTCTCCCCAATGCAGGCGCGTTTCCTGTGCGCGCCCTTCCACCAGGAATTCCGCGCGATCGACGCGCTGACGCAAGGTGCCAAACTTCATGTACGTGCTCCAGTGGCAGCCGATGCATGGGCATCGTCGTCGTCGCTGCTGTCATCGAAGATGCCCAGCTTGACCAGCTGACGGCGTGTTGCATTCAAGCCGGTGTGGTCGAAGTAGAAGAACACGCGCCACGCCGCGATGCCGGTGACCAACAGGCTGGCCAACGCGGTGAAAAACATCGCCTGGAACCACGACAGCCCCGCGCGTTGCAGCAGGGCGATGATCGCACCGGCCAGCAACAGCCACGAGGAGGCACCGAAGACCACGGCAACGCATGCCCAGGCCAGTCCGCGCCCGAAGGCACTGCGTGCAAGTTGTAAATCGGCCGACACCAGCCGGCGCAATGCCCGGCTGGTGTCCTTGGCCGAGCCCAGCGTCGCACGGCCGGCTGCGCCGACCGCACGTACGCTTTCGTCCAGTCCTGGCGTTTCCGGCCGCGCGCTGGGCGCGTCGGAGGCGGCAGCTGTGGAGGCCTGATCGCTCACGACTTAGTTGTCGTTGCTACGTGCCAGCTTGGCAATGATCCAGCCGGTCGCAAACGCCACACCAAACGCAGCCAGCGGCCGCTCGCGGATCAGATCGGTCGCGCTTTCCAGCAGGTCGTTGCCCTTGCTGACCAGCACGTCGAGCTGCTCCTTGGCAGCGGCGCCGCCGAACTCGGCAGCCGCCATACCGGCCAGTGCGGTATCGGAGAGCTCTGCCTTGACGTTGGCACGACCAAGCTTGAGTTCGTCGCCGGCAGCACTGGTGGCGCCTTTGACGGCTTCGCCGGCGGCGCTGGCGGCAGACTTAAGATGGGTGCTGGCTTCGCTCAGGTTTTCTTTCAGCTGGTCGGTATTGGTGGGGCTCATGCGATATCTCCTTCGGTCATTGATGGCAGCCGCGAATAGCATGCGGGCGTGGTGCAGCAATAGCATCGCTGCGGTGTAGGAGGTGTTAGTGCAGGTCGAGGGCAGTGCACGCCATGTCAACGCATCAACGCGTCGTACTGCGCATTGCCGCGCAGGATGCGCACCACCAGTTGCTGCGGCTTGCGTTGGAAATTAGCGCGCCAGCTGGCCAGATCGGCAAACTCGCCCACGCTGCTGGCCACGATCACATCACCGGTGACCAGACCATTGGCTGCGGCACGACCGCCGCGTTTGACCTCGCTGACCATGACGCCGGTGATGCCGGACTGGCGCAGCGATTCGGGCAGATCCACGAAGGTGGCGCCGCCCAGGCGTGGGTCGAGCATGTCGCCGGTGACTGCGCGGTCCTGCTCCTTCAGTGTCGCGGTGAGCGTGAGCGGTTTGCCATCGCGGCGAATCTCCAGCCTTACCGCGCTACCGACCGCCTGCAGGCCTTCATAGTTGTGCAATGCCTCTGCGCTGTCCACGCGCTGGTCGTTGGCCGCCACCACCACATCGCCCGGCTGCACGCCTGCGGCCGCCGCGGCGGACCCTGGCAACACGCGCGTCACCAGGGCGCCGCGCAACGAATCCACACCCAGGCCCTGCAGCATCTGCTGGGTGAGGTTCTGGGTTTCCAGCCCGAGCGTGCCGCGCACGACCACGCCCTTGGTCACCAGTTGCTCGACCACATTGCGCGCCAGGTTGGAGGGGATCGCCAGGCCCAGGCCGATGTTGCCGGCCATGCTGCCCTGCGGGTTGAAGCTGGCGGTGTTGATGCCCACCAACTGGCCCTGCAGGTTGACCAGCGCGCCGCCGGAATTACCTGGATTGATCGAGGCATCGGTCTGGATGAAGTTCTGGTAGCCCAGCCCGCGAATCCCGCTGCGCCCCACTGCCGAGACGATGCCGGAGGTGACCGTCTGGGTGAAGCCGAACGGGTTGCCGATCGCCACCACGAAGTCGCCCACGCGCAGCGCGTTGCTGTCGGCCAGCTTGATGTCGGTGAGCTTGTCGGCCTTGATGCGGATCAACGCGATATCGGTATCGGCATCGGAGCCGATGAAATCGGCCTTGACCGTGCGCCCGTCGCCGAGCGTGACCTGCACGTCGTCGGCGTTTTCGATGACATGGTGATTGGTCAGCACGTAGCCCTTCTGCGCATCGATGATCACGCCCGAGCCCAGCGATTCATTGATGCGGTCCTGCGGAATCTCCGGGAACAGCCGGCGCAGGATTGGGTCGTTGAAGAACGGGTTGCGCACGCGCACCACCTGCTTGGTGTTGACGCTCACCACCGCCGGCATCGCCTGTTGCAGCATCGGCGCCAGCGACGGCACCGGTTGCCCGGCCACGGCGGCCGGCAACGCGGCAGCCGCCGGCAGGCTGAAGGTGGTGGCGGCGCCGGCCGGTGTGGCCTCGGCGCGGTTGTCCATCCAGGCATTGATGCCGGTGGCGGCAAAACCGCCGAAGGCAGCGGCCAGGGAAAGTGTCAGCAAGGTAGGCAGCGGGCGCATGCAACGAAGTCCGGGTTACGCGGTGGAAGAGGAATAGGGCGTCTGGCTGCGTAAATCAAGCTGAACGAGAGTGCCAGCGGGCAATTTAACGCCTGGTGAAAGCGCAGCAGATCCCTTGCGGGCGCTGCGTTGACAGCCGCTTGAGCCCGGCGTAGCGTCCGCTTGATCCGATGCCTGTTCAGCATACGCATGCCGCTGCGCATCGCCCGCGTTTTCCGCACTGACGCCCTTAAGGAGGGTCTATGAACAACGGCAATGGTGTGACGGCAACCCTCTCCGACGCTGTCGAGAGCGTCAAGAGCACGGCCACCGAACTGGGCGAGACCATCGCCAGCACCACCAGCGACGCGGTGGCCAGCGTGCAGGACGCGGCCGGCACGGCGGCGGCGCAGGTCAGGACCGGCGTCGCCAAGGCGCGCAAGGCCGTGGTCAAGGTCGAACAGCGCGTCGTCGACAAAGCTGGCGATGCAGCCACCGCGGTCAAGCGCGGCGTGGCCAAGACCAAGCGTTCGCTGGTGTCGGGCAAAGCGGCCGCCAAGGACAAACTGGCCGCCACCAGTGCTGCCGCCAGGCAGAAGCTCGCCTCCACCAAGGATGCGGCCAAGCAGAAGCTGAGCACCACCACCGATGCTGCCAAACAGACACTGGCCAACACCAAGGCCAGCGCCAGGCAGAAGCTGGAGACCGCCAAGGCCAATGCCAAGGCCGACGCGGCGGCGCTCAGTGCCAAGACGGCCGCCAAGAGCGCGGCGCGCAAGAGCGCGGTGGCCACGGTGGGTGCGCGCGCAGCAGCGAAGAAGGCGGTGGCCAAGTCGGCCCCGGTCAAGAAGCCGGTCGCCAAGACCATCGTCAAGCCCGCCGCCAAGAAGGCGCCGGTGGCCAAGCAGACCGCCACCAAGCAGGCTGCAGTGAAAAAGGTGCCGCTCAAGAAGGCGGTGACCAAGACCACCTTGAAGAAGGCCGCCAAGGTCACCAAGACGCCGGCCACGCGCGCCGTGGCCAAGACCACCGCCGCCCGCAAGGCCGTCGGCAAAAAGGCGGCCAAGCGGGTCACGCGCTGAGGCTGCAGCGCCAAGAGGGCATGGCCCGCTGACAACACGTGGGCCGTGCAAACTGACAAAGGCCGGCGCTGTCCGTACAGCGCCGGCCTTTTCGTGGGTTGACCGTGACTCGGCGACCGCGGTCTTGCTGCGCTCATGTGATCGGGCAGGTGATCGGATCTGACATCTGGGCTGGATTGGGCCTCTGGTCCGTACCCTCATCCGCCCCTGCGGGGCACCTTCTCCCGGTGGGAGAAGGAAACTAGAAGCCATCGCTTCCGATAATCCGATTCTCGATTCCCGATTCCCGATTCCCGATTCCAATCCCGAATCCCGAATCCCGAATCCCAGCTAATCCATTCCCTTGACCAACTGCTCGGCGCCCTTGCGAATACCGGCCTTGGCGGCGTCGTAGGCGCCCAGGCTGGCCTTGATGTTCATTGCGCTGGGGTACTGTTTTTCGACGTAGGCGGCGAGCAGGCGGTTGCTCTGCGCGTCGAAGATTTCCACCGCGTAGCTGACCGAGCCGGAAAACGCGCCTTCCTTGCCGCGTGCGGCCTGCACCGCGTTATAGGAACCGCCGCCCAGATCTACCTTCATGAAGGTGCCCAGCACCCGCTTGCTGGGTTTGGCACCGGTCAGGCTGATGCGCACGCGCAAGGTGTCGCGATCGGCCACTGTCGCGCGTTGCCAACGCTGCCCGATCGCAACGCCGAACTCCTGCTGCATGTCATCGGCGAGCATGCGTCTGTCCTGCTCGGGCACGTCTTCGAATTGCGCGTCGGGACCGCGATAGATGCTGACCGGCTCGACCAGTGCGGCGCGGTAGCGTGTCCAATCCACCGCGCCCTGGTAGGCGTACGGCATGCGGTCGCCGCGGCTGCCAACGTGCGGGCGCAGATAGCTTGAAGATGGCAACTGGCTGTACGGCATCGGGCGCGTACTGGCACAACCGATCAGCGTCACGCCGATAACCAGCAGCGCGCAGCAACGGACAAGGGAATACGACGACATGGGCAAATACCTGGAGAGGAAGCAGATAGGGACAAGCACGCGAGAGCGGGGCCGCGCGCTCAATGCATCAGATAACTGGCCACCGCCAGCGCAAACACCACTGCGGCGGCAGTGAACAACACACCGCCGTTGGCCCAGCGCTGCAGCCGGCGTGCCTGGCGCGCGCTACGGATATCCGGCAGTGCGCGCCAAATGTCGCGATTGCGCGTGCCTGTGCGGCCACAGCGGAATTCCCGTAGTGCCGCGTTGGCGACGGCGGCAGGGATGGCGCTGTCGTTGGCGGCCGCGTGCGGTGCCAGCAGCGCGACGGCGGCGGGGACGAGCGGGGTGGAACGGATCGAGTTGACCATCACCAGGCATCCTGGATGCATGCGGTGAGTGCACTGTAGGCAGTGGGTGTTGGAAACTTATTGGCTTGGGCGATAACGACAGGCGATAGTCGATCGCCGCCTGCGTTCAGCCAGTGCGGCGCACGCCTTCGCCGGCCAACACCACGCGCACGCACAGGCCGCGGCCCTGGTGGCCTTCGCAGGTTTCGATGGTGGCCGCGTGCAGGCGCGCGATACCGGCCACCAGCGACAGCCCGATCCCGCTGCCTTGCACCTGGCTGCCGGCGACCCGGTAGAAGCGTTCGAAGATGGACGCGTGGGCGCTTTCCGGCACGCCCGGGCCGTCATCGCTGACCTGCACGAATGGATGCAGCGCATCGGCGCGCAGGCAATAGCCGCAACTCACTTCCACCGTGCCGTGGAGGCGCCCATAGCGGATGGCGTTGTCGACCAGATTGCGGATCAGGATGCCCACCGCATCCACATCGCAACGCAGCAGGCACGGCGATGCCTCCACCTGCAGAGTGATGTGGCGGGCGTCGGCCTGCACGCTGAATTCGTCCAGCACATGCGAGATCAACTCGCCCATGTCCACCTGCCGGTACGCCGCCGAACTGATGCCTGCATCCAGCCGGGCCAGATCCAGCAATTGCGCAGCCAGCCGATTGCTGCGCCGTGCGGTTTCCAGCAGCTGCTGCAGCGCCGCGTCCTTGGACTCCAGCGTGGGTGCGCGCAGCGCGACCTCGGCGTAGGCATGCAGCGCAGACAGCGGGGTGCGCAGTTCGTGCGCGGCGTCTGCCACGAAATCGCGCTCGGCCTGCACGGTCTTTTCTACGCGGGCCAGCAGCGAATTGAAGGAGCCGATCAGCGGGCGAATCTCCTCCGGCACCTGCGCCAGCGGCACCGGCTCGGTCTCCAGCCCGGTGCGTTGCGCGATGGCGCTGGAAATGGCGCGCAGCGGTGCGAGCGCGGTGCGTACCGCCCACCACACCAGCAGGCCCAGCACGCCCAGTTGCACGGTGTTGAGCACCATCGCAATCAAGGTCTGCTTGAAGCTCATGCGCGAGGACACATTGCCGATCGGGGTGTGCGCGTCGACCGCGGCCCGCGGCTCCGGTTGCGTATCGAAGCGGTGCTCCAGCGCATCGGGCAGGGCGCTGATCAACTGGTCGCCGAACATGTTGAGCTCCTGCTCGAACACGCTGTGATGGCCCTGGGTGACCAGGGCGACCAGGATCCACAACGAGGTGGACCAGCTCAACAACATGATTGCAGCCAGCGCCGCCAGCATGCGTGCCTGCAGCGATTTCATTCCGGTGCCTTGCCGACCATGTAGCCCTGGCCATACACCGTGGAGATCAGCGCATCACCCAGCTTGCGGCGCAGCTGGTGCACGTACACCGCAATCATGTTGCTGCCGCCTTCGGACGGGCCGCCGTAGACGCCTTCTTCCAGTTGATCCCTGGTGACCACGCGCCCGGCGCGTTCCATCAGCGCCAGCAGCAGGCGGTATTCGTGCGCGCTCAGCGCCACCCACTTGCCGTCACGGGTGACCTTGCGGCTGCTCGGGTCCACGCAGACATCCCCTTGCGTGAGCAGCGGCACCACGCGGCCCTGGCTGCGCCGGGTGATCGCACGCAGCCGCGCCATCAGCTCGTCGAACTGGAACGGCTTGACCAGGTAGTCGTCGGCACCGGCATCCAGGCCGCGGATGCGGTCGGTGAGCTGGCCGCGCGCGGTCAGTGCGATCACCGGCGTGGCGTCGTAGTGGCCGCGCATGAAGCGGATCACCGTCAGCCCGGACTCGCCCGGCAGGCCGATATCCAGCAGCACCGCGGTGTAGCGGTGGTCCACCAGCACGGTCTTGGCGGCATTGGCGCTGCCGACGTGGTCGATGGTCCAGGACTGCTGGCGCACGCCATCGCAGATCGCGTTGGCCAGCATGGTGTCGTCTTCGACAAGGAGCAGGTGCATAGTGTTCCGCCGGGCCCGGGGCCAGTCCGAGATCGGCAGTACTGTCGGGGATGGTCGTTAGGCAAATATTAGTGCATGGCTAACGGCCGTCGCAGCGCGACCGGCGGCCCGCCCCGTGTGCAAGGCCCCGCCCGGGCAACGCACGGTCAGTGCTGCAGGATGGCGCGCAACGCCTCGTCCAGGCGCACATAGCGGAAGCGGAAGCCGGCCTCCAGGGCGCGTTGCGGCAGCACGCGCTGGCTGATCAGCAGCAGCTCGGCCATCTCGCCAAAGCCCAGTCGCAGCAGGCCGGCCGGCAACGCCAGCAGCGCCGGGCGATGCAGCACGTGGGCCAGGGGGCGCGCGAATTCGGCATTGGTGACAGGGGTCGGTGCGGTGGCGTTGTAGGCACCGCCCTGGCCGTGCTCCAGCAACCACAGCAGCAAGGCCACCATGTCGGCCCGGTGGATCCAGCTCATCCAGTGCCTGCCATCACCGAACGGGCCGCCGCCGCCGAAACGGAACGCCGGCAGCATGCGGGCCAGGGCGCCGCCGTCGCGGTCGAGCACGATGCCGGTGCGCACCCAGCTCACGCGCGGGCCGAGTGCGGCGATGCTGGCCGCCTCGGCTTCCCAGTCGCGGCACAGCTGCGCGGAGAAATCGTCGCCGGCAGGGTCTGCCTCGGTCAGGACGCTGTCACCACGCTCGCCGTAATAGCCCACCGCCGAGCCGGAAATCAGTACCGACGGGCGCTGTTCGGCCGGCTGCTGCGCGATCCAGGCATGCAGCTGGCCGGTGATGCCCAGGCGCGATGCCCGGAAGCGCTGCTTGCGCGCGTCAGTCCAGCGACCGGCAGCCAGCGGTTCGCCCGCCAGGTTGATGACCGCATCGGCCCGCATCCCGTCCAGCGTGTCCACCGCGGTCATGCCGGGCAGGCTGCGCCCGGCGCGGCGCGGGTCGCGGGTCAGCACGCTGACCTGATGCCCGGCCTGCAGGAGTGCCGGACACAAGGCCTGGCCGATGAAGCCGGTGCCGCCGGTGATGAGCAACTGCATGGGGACACTCCTGCGCCGAATCGATGCGGCACGATAGGCCAGCGCTGCCTGCTGCAGGGTGAAGTCGCTGCCGCATGCGTGGCGGTCGCCGCGTGGCGCCAGGACGGCGGCCGGGTGGACAGCGCGCTCGATCGGCGAGGCCCAAACGCCAACGCGCCGGACAGGCCGGCGCGTTGGATGCTTGCAGACGGTGCTCCAGGCTCAGCGCGAGGAGGACACCGCGTGGGCCCGCTCGAAGTGCGCCGACACCACGCGCCGGCTTTCTTCCAGATGCTGCTTGACCGGCGCGCTTTCGGCGGCGGGCAGCAGTTCGGCATCGATGATCTTGATGGTGTCGCCGTGGTCGCTGACCATCGTGCGCATGAAGGCATTGCGGTAGGCGTCCTTGCCATCGGGCAGGGTCGCGGTCTTTGCCAGTGCGTCCACTGCCGCCTTGCCCTTGGCGCGCATGGCATCGGCACGGGGGCTGTCGGTGGCACCCAGCGCCTTGCTCTTTTCCAGGTTGGCTTCGTGGTCGTGCAGCAGCTGCTTGGCGAACGTATCGGTCGCACCGCCCAGATCCTGGGCAATGGCCTGCTTGGCCAGCGCGATCTCGTTTTCATCCAGCGCCACCAACACGCCGAGCACGGCGGCATCGCCCTTGGCCAGTTCGGTGGCGCCAGTCCCGGAGACCGGTGCAGCAGTCGGTTCGGGGGACACTGCCGGCGCAGTCCGCGACGCATCGCCGCCGGGGCGGTCGCAGGCGGTAAGGGAAAGCATGGCGAGGAGCGATGTCGCAACAAGAAGGGATTTCATGGAGGTCCTGGGAAGAGGCGGCCAACACTGCCGACGGTGAAATGCAAAGGAGCCGCTACGCGGCTCCGGTGATGCGTGGATCGGTGCCTGCCGATCAGGCCAGCTGCGGTTGGGCGACTGCGCCAAGGCCTAACGATCTGACCGGCGTGCGCACCGTATCCTGCGCGGTGCGGCACACGCGCGCCATGCGTGCGGTGCGTTCGCGAATCAACGCGTGTTCGCTGGCCGGGGCACTGCCCAGCAAGCTGGCGACATGGAAGCCTAGGATGTCCTCCGCGCGGTCGCCCTGGTCGCTGACGATGTGCGGAACCAACCGCTCCAATCGCTCCAGCTCCTGCTGCACTTGATACGGGGTTTTCATGATGCTCTCCAATGAGGAACGGTCTTGCTCAACTATTGCGGTTGCCTAACCGCTGCCAGCAATCGGTCGCCAACTGCTCGTAATTGGACTGCGTGCTGGATGAAATGAAATGATGCTCCAGGCGGTCGCGAAACAGGCGCAGACGTTCCTGGTCGCTCGAACGCGGTGCCTGCAGATAGATGTCGCAGGCCATTTTCACCACCGGGGACAATTCGCTGAACTTGCCTGCACCCAGGTTGCCCTGCGCGTGACGCGCCTGCCAATGCGCGATTTCGGCCTGTACATCGATGACGGATGGGTCTCTGCTCATGACTTCGCGTGGTCCGGGTTAAACAAACTTGACACGCAGGGTAACCGTGGCTGTGTCAACGGATGATCATCGAACCCGACTATTGGCCGAATCGCAGCAGCGCGTGCTTAACTGGTCAGCTTCGTTTGCGCCGTGACATGCTACGCATATAGGTCGTGTCGTCTGCAGCGTGCATCGGCGATTCAAGTCATAGCGCAGCGGTGAGCACCCGTCAGCAATCGATTGCATCCTTTCGAAAGGTCTACGTTCGGCGAGTTCCCATTGCCACCGTGCATCGGGCGATCGTTGCGATGATGTCGGGGCAAACATGCGCGCATTGCCGCAATTTACGGAAGATTCTGAATCGTTCCACACTTGTGTAACGTCTGATGCTTAGGATGTGGGATGACATGATGGAGATGAGAGTACTCAGGATGCAGGACAGCGAAAGCAGTCGTAAGCCGCAAGCCGCCAGCGGCACCTCGGAAGCACGTGTGTGGTGGCATGCCTTGGTGGAGTTACGTGGGGGACGTGTCGCCATCAGCTTGATCGTCGTCCTTGTGATCGTGTTTGCGTTCTATCTGACCTTGAAGTAAGCCGGGTTCTTCCGGCGCCGGCGTAGCGCTGCATCATCGACTGCGCGGGTCTCAACTGCTTGAAAAGCCAGCAACGGCACGCGGTTCGACGCTGCGAGGGGAGACGTGATGGCGCACAAGCAGTACTGCCAGGTCGTGGGGCATGTCACTCGGCCGGTGCCCGAGGATGGTCATGAGCGTGCCACGCACGCGTGGGTCTGTCGCGAAATTGCACGGCTGCTGGACGTGCGCGGCGCAGGGCATCGTGCCGCCTCCGGACCCATGGTCGCCGAGACCGTGTTTCATGTGCCCGATGAAACCCTGACGTCGGAACAGGCGCATGGACTGGGCATCGATGACGCTGCGGACTTGCTGGGCGGCATCGTGCCGCATGCCTTCCTGGCAACCAAGGTGATCGGCCACCCGCTGATTGCCGAGCAGGCGGCCAGCGTCCCCGGATGGAACCAGGCACTGGCCACCGCGCTGATTCCGGCCACGTTGGCGGGCTATACGGTGTTTTCGCGCACCGATGCCCTGCGTGCGCTGCAGACCCTGCTGCCGGATGGCGGTGTGCGACTCAAGCTGCCGACCGGCGTGGGTGGCAACGGCCAGTGGCGTATTGCCGATGCAGCGCAGCTGACGCAGGTGCTGGACAGCTTGCCGGAGGACTATCTGGGCACGCATGGCGCGGTCCTGGAGCGCAATATCCTGCAGCCGGTGACACATAGCGTGGGCGAGCTATGCGTTGCCGGCGTCCAGATCGCCTATTACGGCACCCAATGCAGCGTGCGCAATGCGCAGGGCGAGGACGTCTATGGCGGCTCATCGCTGCATGTGTATCGCGGATCGCTCGAAGCGCTGGCCGTGACGGCGCTACCGCCCCTGCAACAGCGTGTGGTCGCGCAAGCCTGCAGATACGATCGATTCATCACCGCCGCCTATCCTGGGTTGCACATCTCGCGGCGCAACTACGATGTGGTCAGCGGCGACGATGGAAGGAACGGTGCGGTCTGCGGCGTGCTGGAGCAATCCTGGCGCGTCGGCGGCGCCACACCGGCCGAGCTCGCCGCGATTGGCAGCTTTCAGGACGATGCCAACTTGCGCTGGGTGCATGCATCCACGCACGAGATCTATCAGGGCGAACCGCCCGCAGATGCGCAGATCTACTACCGCGCCGAACGCCCCGGGCCGGGTCCGCGCTTCAAATACAGGAGGGTATCCACCACGTAATGGAAGCCAAACTTTCCAGCATCCAGATCCCGGTCGACCAGGACGAACTCAGTGGCACCCTGCTCACGCCCACCGGCATTCCCGCCGTGCTGTTCGTGCATGGCTGGGGCGGTAGCCAGCATCACAGCCTAGTGCGCGCGCGCGAAGCGGTCGGCCTTGGCTGCATCTGCATGACCTTCGACCTGCGTGGCCACGAAGGCTATGCGTCCATGCGCCAGAGCGTGACACGCGCGCAGAACCTGGACGACATCAAGGCGGCCTACGATCAGCTTGCCGGCCTGCCGTATGTCGACCCGCAATCGATCGCCGTGGTCGGGCTCAGCTACGGTGGCTACCTGTCCGCCTTGCTGACGCGCGAACGCCCGGTGGAATGGCTGGCGTTACGCTCGCCCGCGCTGTACAAGGACGAGCATTGGGATCGCCCCAAGGTCAGCCTCAACGCCGATCCGGAATTGATGGAATACCGGCAGCGCGTGCTGACCCCGGACGACAATATCGCCTTGGCGGCCTGTGCCGACTACAAGGGCGATGTGCTGTTGGTGGAGGCGCAACACGACGTGATCGTGCCGCATCCGGTATTGCGCAATTATGCCAATGCCTTCGTCAATGCGCGCTCGCTGAGCGCGCGGGTGATTGCCGGTGCCGATCACGCATTGAGCATCAAGGAACACCAGCAGGAATACACGCGGACCCTGATCGACTGGCTGACCGAAATGGTGGTTGGCCGGCGCATCGCCCTGGCCAAGGAAGTGGTGGCCGCACGCAAGCAGATGCTCAAGCAGCAACAGGGCGATGCAGTGTCATCGCCCGGGCAGGGCGCGCGCGAATTTCGTGGCGACATCCGTGCCGTGGAAAACAGCTCCAGCTGAGTCGTCCAGGCAACGGGGTCAGCGTCCCCGTCGATGTTTTCGACAATGAAGAACGGGCCCATCGGGCCCGCTCTTTTTCACACATCAGCGTGGCCTGGTGCCAGGCCGCGACACCTTAGACGCGCGGGTCGGTCGGATTGCGACGTGCTGCCTGATCGTGATTTTCCGAATCGAAGGCTTCGCGCACGGCATGCTTGGCCTTTTCCCAGCTCAGGCGCGAGTTGGACTTGAAACGGTCCCAGCCATCGCCCAGGTCGCGTTCCAGATGGTCGTCCCACTGGCGGCCGACATATTGCTGACGTGCCTGCATGCCATAACGATAGGCAGGGCGATAATCGTCGTAGGAGTATTCGGCGTCGCGATAGCTCGCGCTGTCGAAACGGCCTTGGTAATGCGTATCGCCCTCGCGATAGACGCTATGCGTGCGATCGGCACGCTCCCAGGCATCGCGCGCGGCAAGGCGTGCCTCTTCCCATTCCAGGCGCGATTCGCCGCGATTGCGCGGCCATTCACCAGCCAGCGTGGCCTCGGTTTCTTCCCAGGTGCTGGTCGGACGTGTTTCGCGCGCCTGCAGGCCAAAGCCGTAGACGGTGGCGTAATCGCGGTCGTAGTCAGTGCCTTCCTTGTAGTAAGGACGGTTCTGGTGCTCCTGACGCCAGTATTCGGTTTCCACGGTCGGGTCCAGGCGCTCGGCCACGCCCTTGCCGGCTGCGGCGCCGGCCACCACGCCAACCGCCGCGCCGATCAGCGTGCCCAGCGGACCGAACACGGTGCCGGCCAGCGCACCGGCGGCAGCGCCGCCTGCGATGCCGCCCACACCCACACCGACCGGATGCGAACCGGGTGCACCGGAGATCGGATCACGGTTCAGATCCTGCGCTTCGGCCTTGCGTTCCTGCTTGTCGAGAGGGGTGTCGTGGTTGCTCATGTCGTCTCCGTGTGCCTGTAGGTGCGTCTGTCGAGCAGATCGCGAACGTGGCCCACCTTGGCCAGCCAGGAGTGAAACGCGTGTGCTTGGATGTGAGCACCACCGCGACAAGACTGAACTGTGCATTCGCCGCCATGGATGAGGCTGGTCGATAGGAGATAGACGTACGACCGTATCGCCTTGCAGGTGTTGGATGGCTTTGAAGACAAACAGGCACTGCCGATGTTTCAGCGATCGCCATGTTCGCTTGTCTGCGCAAAACGCGGCATGTGCCGATCTCCATGCACAGGCGCTTGCACGCACCTGGCGTGGCTATGCACCCGGACTGCGCCACCTTATTGCGCGCAGGTCATTGACGCACCGACAGCGCATGCGTGCGACTTGATGCGTAGGCAACCAGCCAGGCGTATCGCTCGAAGCGAGCATGCGTCACCGGTCAACGCGAGACAGACCGGTGGCTTTCCAGCGTCAGGCTACGCTCACCCGCCGTGCGTGCCCAAGGTGCGTGCACCGGTGAGTATCATGCGCAGCATCTGCGAGATCTGCTCGATCAGTTCGGGGTCTTTTTCCGGCGGCGAGTCCATCGCCACCGCGCCCATCGCAAACACCAGCCGGGTGATCGCCTTGGACACCAGCGCCGGCGCATGCAGCTTGGCATTGTCGGCGGCGGCCAGGCGGATCAGGTCCACCCGCAACTCGTCTTCGAAATAGCTGAGCTCACGCTCCACCGCCTGCTTGAACGCATCCGAGCCCACCGCACCTTCGCGCAGCAGCACGTGCAGCAACTTGTCGTCGGCGCGCAGCTGTTCCATGAAGGCTTCGACCGACACCCGGATGACGCTGCGGTCGGTGGAGGTGGCGCGCTGACGGGCCTGGCCGATGATGGTGCGCAACGAACGCCCGGCCAGATCGATCAGGGCCACCGCCAGTTCGTCCATGTCGCGGAACTGGCGATAGAAGCTGTTGGGCGCGATGCCGGCTTCGCGGGCCACTTCGCGCAGGCTCAGCGTGGACAGGCTGCGGTGTGGTCCGATCAGCGACAGTGCCGCGGCGATCAGATCCTCACGTGAAATCGCCGGCTTGCGTGACGGCGGCGCGTCGTTGGAAGGCAGGGCGATGGAGGTCATGAGGCGGTAGCCGGGCGTGGGCCTGAATCATAGCTCCTCTGATCGATATACAACTGTATACACGGCTGTGCATGCATGCGTATAGTGCAATCCATGAACCTGGCATCCGACCCCAAGTCCAAGTCCCCGTTGCCGACGCGTGTGGCGCGCCGGCTGGTGTCGCCGCAGTTGTTCGATTTCTGGGCAACCCGGCTCAACCCCTTGTGGACCCTGGAACGGCCAATGGCCCGCCTGGTCGCGCGCACGCCGGCCAGCCGCGACGCGGTAACCCTGGTGCTGCGGCCCAACGGCCACTGGCAAGGGCTGCAGGCCGGCCAGCACGTGAGCCTGGGCGTGGAGATCGACGGCCGCCGCCTGCTGCGCAGCTACAGCCCGACCGTGCTGGCCGATGGCCGCCTGGCGATCACCGTCAAGGCGATCGAGGGCGGGCTGGTCAGCCGCTACCTGGCCGGCGATGCGCCGATCGGGACGGTGGTGTCGCTGGATCCGGCCTTCGGCGACATGCTGCTGCCGGCCGCCCCGACGCCGCTGTTGCTGCTGGCGGCCGGCTCGGGCATCACCCCGATGCGCGCGCTGCTGCAGGCCGCCGCGCAGGCCGGCATGCCGATGGACGTGGACCTGCTGTACTGGGTGCGCCAGCGCGACGAAGCCTGCTTCGTCGAGGAATTCGAGGCGATGGCTGCCGCACATCCGCGCCTGCGCGTGCGCCTGCTGACCACCCGCGAAGGCGCTACGCCGGCTGCGCGCATCGATGGCTACCCGTTGGAGCAGGTCGCCGATCTCTCCAGCCGCCACGTCATGGTCTGCGGCCCGGGCGGCTTCGTGCAGGCAGCGCGCGCGCGCCTGCAGGGCCGCGTGGCCGCGTTCCAGGCCGAAGCCTTCAGCGTGCCGGTGCTGGACGACGGCGAAGCCGGTGAGGTGCAGGTCCAGCTGTCACGCAGCGGCCGTACGCTGACCCTGCCGCGCGGCCAGTCGCTGCTGGAGGGGCTGGAAGCGCAAGGCCTGCGGCCGAAGCACGGTTGCCGCATGGGCATCTGCAACAGCTGCGCCTGCGCGCGCCAGGCCGGCACCACGCGTCACCTGTTGACCGGTGAGCGCAGCAACGAACGCACCGCACAGGTCCGCCTGTGCATCAGTGCCCCGAGCACTGACCTGATCCTGGATCTGTAAGGAATCCTCATGAGCCGAGTCCACAACCGCGCCCTGTCCGCTGCCGAACTGCAGTCCTTCGGCGACGAACTCGACGCCATCCGCGCCCGCGTGCAGGCCCAGGTCGGTGCCGCCGATGCGCGTTACATCCGCCGCATCGTGGCCGCGGTGCGCTGGACCGGCGTGGCCGGACGCGCGCTGCTGTTCCTGGGCGCGTTCGTGCACAGCGTGCTGATCCCGGCGTGGATCGCCGGTGTTGTGCTGCTGACGCTGTCCAAGATCCTGGAGAACATGGAGCTGGGCCACAACGTCATGCACGGCCAGTACGACTGGATGGGCGACCCGCAGCTCAACGGCAACACCTACGAGTGGGACATCGTTGCCACCGGCGACAACTGGCGCAAGACGCACAACTTCAAGCACCACACCTACACCAATGTGCGCGGCATGGACGACGACATCGGCTACGGGCTGCTGCGCATCTTCCCCGAGCAGCGCTGGCGCCCGTTCTACCTGCTGCAGCCGTTCATTGCGGTGGTGTTCGCGTTGCTGTTCGAATGGGGCGTGGCGATCCAGGACCTGCGCCTGGGCCGCTGGTTCGCCGGCAAGATGAAGGCGGCCGAGTTACGCGCCTCGTTCCTGCCGGTCGGCCGCAAGATCGGCCGCCAGATGCTCAAGGACTACATCGTGTTCCCGGCGCTGGCCGGCCCGTTCTTCCTGACCGTGCTGCTGGGCAACCTGGCCGCCAACGTGCTGCGCAGCATCTGGACCTTCGTGATCATCTTCTGCGGTCACTTCACCGCCGATGCGGAAGTGTTCCCGAAGGAGTCGATCCGCAACGAGTCGCGCGGTCACTGGTATCTGCGTCAGCTGCGGGGGTCTTCGAACCTCACCGGCGGCAAGCTGATGAACGTGCTGTCGGGCAATCTGAGCCACCAGATCGAGCACCACTTCTACCCGGACCTGCCGGCCAACCGTTACGCGCAGATTGCGGTCGAGGTGAAGCAGATCTGTGCGCGCTACGGCCAGCACTACAACACCGGCTCGCTGCCGCGTCAGTTCGGCCAGGTGATGTGGCGGATCGTGCGGCATGCGTTCCCGAGCCGGCCCAGGCCGGTACGTCGCCAACGCGAAGGTGCCCTGCAAGGCGCCTGATCGAAAGGGCCGCCACTGGCGGCCCTTTTTCTTGTCGCGCCAGTCAGTCAGGCCTGGCGGCCACACGAGCGTGCGCCTGGTCGGCGTGCGACCTCGTTGCTTTCGGCACGGCGAACCGTCTTGGCCGCGATTCGAGCAGGCCGTGCGTGCCATCCCGCTGATTGCCGTGCCTTGATCGCCGTGCCCGGCTGGTCGACGACTCGCCGTCACGGCTCCAAATCGGTGTTGACGCCGTAGCGGCGCTGGTCAGTGCGCGCCGCCGCGCATCAGCGCGTGGTAGGCGATGAAGCCGGTGGCCGGCAGCGCGCGCGAGAACAGCCAGCCCTGCGCCAGGTCCACGCCGTGCGCGCGCAGATAGTCCAGCTGCTCCTGCCGTTCCACGCCTTCGGCGATGGTGCGCAGTTGCAGCGTCTTGGCCATGTCGATGATGTGCGAGGTCACCGCGCTGGTGGCCGAGTGGGTGCCGATGGTGTCCACGAAGGACTTGTCGATCTTCAGCGCATCCAGCGGCAAGCCTTGCAGGTACTGCAGGCTCGAATAACCGGTGCCGAAGTCGTCGATCGACACCGTGTGGCCGGCACCGCGCAGGTGGGTGATGGTGGTGCGCGCCGCTTCGATGTCCATCAGGCTGCGTTCGGTCGCCTCCACCCACAACTGTCCGCTGTCCACGTTGGTGCCATGCAGCGCCCGGGCCAGCACGGTCTGCACGCGGCCGCTCTTGATGTCGTCGGCGGAGACATTGATGGCCACGTGCAGGGAAGGGTCGGTCGCCAGGGTCGGGCCGAGGTCGCGGATGACTTCGGCCACCACCAGATCGGTGATTGGCAGGATCAGGCCGCTCTCTTCGGCCAGCGGGATGAAGGCATCGGGCGGGATCAACACGCCATCGGGTTGCTGCCAGCGCACCAGCGCCTCGGCACCGACGCAGGCGCCGGTGTCGAGCGCGATGATCGGCTGGTAGTGCACCACGAACTCGTTGCGCTGCACGGCGATTTCCAGCCGCGCCAGCGGCGACAACCGCCGCCGCGAGACCCAGATCACCAGGCTGACCAACAGCAGCGCCAGCGCGATGCCGGCCGGTACCACCTGCAGCCGTGCAGCCGCCAGTGGCCCGCGCAGATACGCCACCGGCTCGGTGACGACCGCGGCCCAGTCGCCGCGGCGGTCGCGGCCGGACAATGCCTGGGCGTCCGGCCCGGGGCCGGATGCAGCGGTCGGCAGCGCGATCAGCAACTGCTCGGCGGCGGTGCCGGTGCTGCTCAGTATCTGGCCGTCCGGCGTGCCAATCGCCAATTGCAGGCCGGGCGGCAGATTGATGTCGGTCAGCGTGGTCGGATTGATCAGCACGTTGTAGTCCCGCAACTGCAAGGCCATCAGCGGGTGGTGCGGATTGGCCAGCGGGCGCAACCGCGTGGTGACTGCGATGCCGCGCTTGACCACGAAGTCGGCAGCGGTGTGCGCCACGACCTCCGGTGATGGGCCCCACGAGGTGCAGCGCAGCCGGCCCTGCTGGAGGTAGCCCAGTTCGACGATGTAATGACTGGCCAGCACCAGCGCGCGCATCTGCGCCAGATGCGGTTGGGAACACGGCTGCAGCGGCGATGCGCCCATGCTCAAGAGCGCACCATGTGCCTCGTCAAAGGCGGTTTCGGTGCGCCGGATCGACAATGCCGCGAGTTGCGCGAGCTTGCCTTCCTCGCGGTCCAGCGCCAGCCGCCATGCCAGGTAGTAGGACAGGCTGATCGGAAGCGTTGCGCACAGCAGCACCAGCAACACGGTCACACTGATGATGCGTTGACGCTTCACCTCACCACCCACATCTGCGGGGAGGCGTGCTCACGCACGACAGCCCGCGCAGGGCAGCGCTGACATGCATCGCCCCACGAACGGCGCGGCGTAGTTGCGCCGCACGCGGGCATGCCGCGGCAAGACGGTGGAGAGAGTGACGGTGGACTGATGAGGCTGCACGTCGCGAATGTACGACAGACGCGTGGGTTGCGCGCGTCCGCGGGGCGAAGCGGATGTGATTTTCTGCAAATGATGGTGCCGGGCGCCGTGGCAATCGGCCTCGTCAATGGATTCACGCGCCTGCACCAGACGGCGCGCTAGGGTCGGGTCGTCTGTGCTCCCGCGTGGGAGCCGCGGCGCCATCCGGCTCCGTGCAAGGCACTCTCCCTGGAGGAATCACCATGACAACGCAGAAAGAACGCGTCGGCGGCACCGATGCAGTGCCGATCTTCAAGATGCAGGAAACCACCCGCGATGGCGAGCTGACCAAGTACGTGGTCGGCGACACCGGTGTTGCCTTCGACAGCCTGGAAGGCGCGCAGGCTGCGGCCAAGGATCTGGGCACGCTCAACGGTTGAGTCGGGCTGCAGTCCGGTCTGCGCAGTCGTTCAATGCCGGAGCGTCGGAGGCGCGGATAGGTCCGAGGGCGCGTGCCCTCACTGCTTGCAGGACAGGCAGTCCATCCTTAGGGGTCCTTGGTGGCATCCATGCCGCCAGGGGCTCCGTAACCAGCCGGGCTACCGCACCGGTAAATCGGTCGGCCGCGTTCCTGGCAGCCTGTCAGTCGGCGTGCGGTGAGCAGATGAGACGTTTGTAGGTTGCGTGTTGAGGGGTTGTCCGCTGCCCGGCTTGCGATGGAACTCTGGCCGCACACGCCATGCCCCGGACACCCCAATCCCTGCACTGCTTGCACCATTCACAGCGATCATCCTGATTGGTCCTTGTTCGCCTACCGCCGCGGGGCCTTGTGCGGCATGGACGCCGCAGAAGAGCCTCCGGGAACGGAGTCACGGCATGTCCCGCGAGGGTGGGCAGGCGCGAGGGTAGGCAAGGGCCCTGCAACCAGGCCGCAGATCAGCCGCTCTTGATCCAGCTCTGCAGTCGATCTATCGGTGCGACCCAATCCCTGCGGACCAGCATTCGCTGGCCGAGGACGCGCGTTCTGGCCACTGGGCAGACTGCGATGTCAGCTGTGCACAGCACTCAGGGAAGTGGCTGCTCGGTCAGTCGCCCGGTATGCGGGGTGTGGATCAACGGGGCCAGGTCGAAGCCCTGCTCGCGCGCATGCGCCAGATAGGCCTGGGTGATGTTTTCGTCCAGCTGCGGCAGCCTTGCCAGCAGCCACAGGTACTTGCGGTCGGGACCGCCGACCAGCGCGGCGGTGTAGTCCGCATCGATGCGCATCACCCAGTAATCGCCTTTGGTGAACGGAATCCAGCGCAGGCCTTCGGGCAGGAAGGTGACTTCCAGCCGCGCGTTGCTGTCGTCGATGGCGCGCGCCTCGCCGACTGCCTCTTCCAGCTCGCCTTCGGCGGTCAGGCAGCGGTTCTGCACCCGCACCGTGCCATCGTCCTGCAGCGAGTAGTGCGCCGATACATCGGTGCAATCGGCATCCTCGAAGCGAATCGGTAGCCGTGCGATCTCGTACCAGGTGCCCAGATAGCGATTCAGATCCAGAGACGGGACGGTGACTAGGTCGGGATGTCGGCTCATGGCGGCCTCTGCGCAGTGGTGTGGCGGACGTTGTACGTGCTTTGCCATGAAATGGATGTTGCGACGCCGGAGAGAGCGGGTGGACGTTTGGGGCCAATGCCGTGTTGCCAGAGAAAGGCGCGTGCACGCTCATTGCAGTCGCACAGGCAGCGAGCGATGGTGCGATGAAGCGGTCGACCGTCCTGCCCTGCTGGAGTGCTTAGCGTCCTAACCAACAGCGTGGAATGGGGTGCGCGGGCGTGCGGTCGCCTCGACGCACCCGGGTCGGCGCATTACGCCGCGCTCGCCGTCTCCACCGCACGATCCAGTTTGCGGTAGCCGATGGCCTCGGTCAGATGCCGGGTGGCAATGGCTGCACTGTCGTCGAGATCGGCGATGGTGCGAGCCACGCGCAGGATGCGATGCATCGAGCGCGCGGAGAGCTGCAGGTGTTCGATGGCGCGTTCCAGCAGCACCTGATCGTCGCCCTGCAGGTGGCAATGATGATCGGTCTGTGCCTGATCCAGTTGTGCGTTGGGTGTGCCGGCACGCGCGAGTTGCCGTTCGCGTGCGGCGACCACGCGTGTACGCACGCTGGCGCTGTCTTCGCCGGGATTGCTGCTGCGCAAGGCATGCGGTGGCAGTCGCGGCACGTCGACATGCAGATCGATCCGGTCCAGCAACGGACCGGAGATGCGGCTGCGGTAGCGGCGGATGCTGTCGCTGCTGCAGCGGCACCGCCCGCTGCCGTCGCCGGCCCATCCGCACGGACACGGGTTCATGGCAGCAACCAGTTGGAACCGCGCCGGGAAATCCACGCTGCGCGCTGCGCGCGAAATCGTCACCAGCCCCGATTCCAGGGGCTCGCGCAACACTTCCAGCGTCTGCCGCTGCCACTCCGGGAGCTCGTCCAGAAACAGCACGCCGTGATGGGCCAGCGAGATCTCGCCGGGACGCGGATGGGTGCCACCACCGACCAACGCGACCGCGCTGGCGGTGTGGTGCGGGGCCCGGTAAGGCCGCTGCCGCCAGCGCGCAAGATCCAGCCCGCGGCCGCTGACCGAGGTGATGGCAGCGGTTTCCAGTGCCTCGGCTTCGCTGGATTCGGGCAACAGGCTGGGCAGGCGCGAGGCGAGCAGGGTCTTGCCGCAGCCGGGGCTGCCGACCAGCAGCAGATGATGGCCGCCGGCGGCGGCGATCTCCAGCGCGCGACGCGCATGCGGCTGGCCGCGCACATCGGCCATGTCGGGCAGGGCACGCGCGCCGAGCGCCGGCACCGCCACCTCGGCGGCCGGTGCCCGTTGGCTGCCGTTGAGCGCGGCGCAGACTTCCAGCAGCGTGCGCGCGGTGAAGGCTTCGACGTGCCCGGCGATGGCCGCTTCGGCGCCGTTGGCCAGCGGCACGATCAGCCGTCTGCCGGCCTGCGCGGCGGCCAGGGCGGCCGGCAGTACTCCATCGACGCCACGTAATTCGCCGGTCAGCGCGAGCTCGCCGAGAAACTCGTAATCGGCCAGGGTTTGGCGATCGATCTGGCCGCTGGCGGCCAGGATGCCGAGGGCGATCGGCAGGTCGAAGCGGCCGCCTTCCTTCGGCAAGTCGGCCGGGGCCAGGTTGATGGTGATGCGCCGGGCGGGAAATTCGAACTGCGCACACAGCAGCGCCGCGCGCACGCGTTCGCGCGATTCGCGTACCGCAGCCTCGGGCAGGCCCACGATCTGGGTGGAGGGAAGCCCGCCGGACAAGTGCACTTCCACCCGAACTTCAGGTGCATGCACCCCCACGCGGGCACGGCTGTGCACCAGCGCCAGACTCATGGTGGAAGGCCCTGGTCAGGGAGCGGTGGGTGGCGCCGCGGGCGCGCGGGCTTCCAGCGCGGCCACGGCCTGTTCCAGCGCGTCGAGTTTCTCGCGCGTGCGCAGCAGTACCGCGCGCTGCACGTCGAACTCTTCGCGGGTGACCAGATCCAGCTTGCCCAGGCCGGCCTGCAGTGCGCCCTTGAAGGTGCCTTGCAGTTCTTCGCGCGATTGGCGCAGGCCCGGCGGCACCAGGTCGCTGAGGCGGCGGGCGAGGTCGTCGAGCTGGTTGAAATCGATCATGGGTGTTCTCCGCAGGTCCGTAGGAAGCCTAGTGCAGGCCGGGACACGCGGAACATCGGCAAGGCAGTCGGCAGGCGGTAAGGATAGTCCCATTCGGCTGTCGGCCGCGGTGACGGCGGTACGCCATGGGGTGAGTGTTATGGCCGTCCACGGTATGCTGCGCGCCCCGTCATGCCCTTGGTACTGCACCGATGAAAATGATCATGGCCATCGTCAAACCGTTCAAGCTCGACGATGTGCGCGAAGCGCTCGCCGGCTGCGGGGTGGCGGGCATCACGGTGACCGAGGTCAAGGGGTTCGGGCGCCAGAAGGGGCACACCGAGCTGTATCGCGGCGCCGAGTACGTGGTCGATTTCCTGCCCAAGGTGAAGATCGAAGTGGCGGTGACCGACGACCAGGCCGAGCGCGTGGTCGAGGCCATCGTGACCGCGGCCGGGACCGGCAAGATCGGCGACGGCAAGGTGTTCGTCTACGACCTGGGCAGCGTGGTGCGGATCCGCACCGGCGAGCTGGATAGCGACGCGCTGTAAGGCGTCGGCAAGCACTCATACCATTTCAATACCGAAGGCCGGGCCAGGCACCCGAGGCCGGCATCGGCAGCTGGCGCATGCGTGTGACCTGGCGTCAGGCTCATTGGAGGCGAAGACCGTCCCGAGATCGGCCCTGCTTGTCGCCACGCGAGGACTTGCCTACTCTAGGGCCTAATACCATTTCAATACCGGAGTTCGGGGATGAAGCGACGCGCTGGAACGTCGGGCTTGCGCCCGCTCTCGCTGTGGCTGGCAGCAGGCCTGGCAGCGGCGGCAGTCCCCGCACTGGCGCAGCCGGTCACCCAGCCGGCGATCTTCCCCACGCCGGTCGCGATCACGCTGGACAGCGGCACGGTCACGCTGGGTCGGTCGGTGGTGCTGGTGGTGGCACCGGGCGCAGATCCGGAGGCGGTCGCGTTGGTGCGCCGCATCCTCGGCACGGCCGGCGTCACCAAGATCGCCACTGCGGCGCGTCTGCCGGCCACGCTCGACCGCCCGCATATCGTGCTCGGCACCGGTGAGGCGGCAGTGGTGCGCGATGCCCTGACCCGCAGCAAGGCAGTGCAGGACACCCACACGGAGGGCTATACGCTGGCCAGCGTGGCACTGGGCACCGGCAGCCTGATCACGCTGGCCGGTCACGACAACGATGGCCTGTTCCACGCGGCGCAGACGCTGCGCCAGCTGGTCGAGCGCCCGGCCATTCCGACCCTGGCGATCCAGGATCATCCGGCGATGCCGATCCGCGGCACCATCGAAGGCTTCTACGGCGCGCCATGGTCGATGGCCGACCGCAGCAAGCACATCGAATTTCTCGCCCGCAGCAAGGCCAATACCTTCATCTATAGCCCCAAGGACGACCCGTATGCGCGCGACCGCTGGCGCGAGGCGTATCCGGCCGCGACGCTGAAGGCGCTCGGCAAGCTGGCGGCCACCGCCAGGCGCAATCACGTCGACTTCGTCTATGCGATCTCGCCGGGGCCGACGGTGTGCTTCTCCGATCCGGCCGATGCCAAGGCACTGCTGCGCAAGTTCGATGCCTTCCGCGCGCTGGGCGTGCGTAGCTTCTACGTGGCGCTGGACGATATCGAATACACCAAGTGGAACTGCGAGCGCGACAAGACCACCTTCGGCGCGTCCGGCGCGCAGGCGGCCGGCATCGCGCAGTCGTATCTGCTCAATCTGGTGCAGGCCGACCTGGTGGCCCGCCACGATGCGTCTTCGGAACTGATCATGGTGCCGACCGAGTATTACGACGCCAAGGAAAGCCCGTACAAGGAAGCGCTGCGCAAGCACCTGGACCCGAAGATCGTGGTGCAGTGGACCGGCACCGACGTGGTGCCGCCGGCCATTTCCATTCCCGATGCACGCGCGGCCACCAAGGCGTTCGGCCGCAAGACGCTGCTGTGGGACAACTACCCGGTCAACGATTTCGAAACCTCGGCCGGGCGCCTGCTGATGGCGCCGTATGCGCGGCGCGAAGCCGGCCTGTCGGCGGAGTTGTCCGGCATCGTCTCCAACCCGATGAATCAGGAAGTGCCCAGCCGGGTCGCGGTGATGGGGCTGACCGCGTTCGCATGGAACGACACTGGCTACGATGCCCAGCGCACCTGGCACGCGGCCGCGCGCGACCTGGCCGGTGGCCACGCGCAGGTGACCTCCGCGCTGCTGACCTTCTTCGATACCCAGCATCTGGCGCCGACCTTCGGCAGCCAGCCGTGGCAGGAACAGGCGCCGCGCCTGAAGGCCGTGCTCGACCATGTACGCGAGACGATTGCGCTCGGCGATGCGGCGGCGCGCAGCCAGGCCATCGCCGAACTGGCGCGTACGGCGGACGCGTTCGCGGCTGCGCCGCAGGTCATCCGTACGGGCGTGGCCGACAAGGGCTTTGCGGAACAGTCGCGTCCCTGGCTGGAGGCGATGGACGGCTGGGGCCGCGCGCTGCAGCAGACTGCGGCCGGGCTGGATGCCGCCAATCGTGGTGACGCGCAGGCGTCCGTTGCGTTTGCCGATGCCAAGCGGATCGCTGCCGAAGCCGCAGCAATCGTCTCGATTCCCGGCGCCACGCGCTTCGGGGGCCCGGTCAAGATTGCCGATGGCGTGCTGGACCGCTTCATCGCCGACGCGCCGCGCCTGATCGCCTACAAGGCGCCCGCCGGGTCGGCGGCGGTGGAGCACTGATGGTGCTGTTGGCGGCTGAGAGTCGCTGACACAGCGACTGTGCTCACCGGCAGGCGGGCGCAGCCGCTGCCAGGTGCGGCTGCACCCGCACACGCCGGTACCCCGCGCCGTCCGCACCTCTCTGACGCATGCTCGTCAGGCGGCTCCGAGCTGTTTACGCGCCGCGCTTGAGGCGGCGATAGAGCCGCTTCCAGCCGCCGCGAAGGGTACCCACCCAGCGCGGTTCGGCGCTGCGTGCGGCCTCGTCGGCGGTCGGTGCGATCCCGGCCAGGCGCTGGCGCATCTTCTGGAAATTGGCCACGTCGCTGCGCTGCAGCTGGCGTGCCAGCGTGCCGCGCCGCAACCAGCGCGGGAAGCGCCAGGCCGAGGTGAAATCGATCAACACCGGCACCCCGGCACTGACCACCACGTTGGTGCCGTGCAGATCGTTATGGGTGATGCCGAACGCATGCAGGCGACGCAGTGCCTGCTGCAATTGTTGAAAGACTTCCTGGCCGACCACCGCACTGGCACTGAGAGTGTCGCCGGGGATGAACTCCATGCCCAGCGCCAGACCACCCAACGTGCCGAGCAGGGCCGGCGCATGCCGCCAACCGTGCAGGCGGGCCAGCATCTTCGCCTCGTGGCGCACCATCAGCCGCGCGACCGGCGCCAGCAGCGTGCGGCGGTAGCGGCTGTAGTCCTTGACCACCGCCAGCTGTCCATCCAGATGTGTGCGATAGACGTTGGGCTCGAGCAGCCGGGTGCCCTGCTTGAGCAGCACCGGCGTGACGATTTGCAGGCTGGAGGTGTCCAGCGGCTGGTAATGCATGGCAAGTCTCCGGACCTTGTCGGCGCGGAGGAATCACGCGTCTGGCAGGTTCACGATGATCGCGAGGGATCGGTCCGGTGAATTTTAGAACTTGGAAGTATGGTAATTACATTTGTTTAACAAATGAAATGTTCCGGGAGTGGAACGGTTTTAAGAATCAACAGCTTGCCGCGTCATCTAAGACTCATCCTGTCGCTGTATCCGGGCGGCGCGCTGCATGCAGCCGGCGACTTGGTACGCAGGGCGTGCCGTGCCCATCGGCGTGGCGGGCTTCGACGTCGGTGGCCGCTCTGGGTACGGGCTGCGGCGTGGCTATCGGCCAGCATGTCAGTGTGAGCGCGCCCCACACGAACGACCTGCATGCCGACGAGTACGACGACGAAGACATCACGATCAATCGTACCGACGTGTTGAGCTTCGGCGCCGGAGTCCGTTTTTTGAGCCAGCGATAAAACCAGCGTGGTGCCCACAGCAAGGCGATGGCGACATCCGCCTTGTTGCCGTTGGGGCTGTCTGAAGCACTCAGCGATCCGGCGCCGTGCATTGCTGGCCGGGTTTCTGATCGGCACCACGAAGGCACGGATGTGGTGTCATACAGGACAACGCTGCGGCGCAGGCGATCACGACGAGGAAGGTATGGAGGTCTTTACGCAATTCCTGGCCGACGAGCAGGACCCGGTGGCCGTGGGCAAGATCCTGCCCAAGGTAAACGAGTTGCTGACGCGGGACGAGCAGGTCGAGTACATCGCGGTGCAGAAGAAAATGGTGGTGAACCTGTCGCCGGCCGCGGTGGTGCTGACCACTCGCAGATTCATCGTGGTGCACCCCACGCTGTTCGGGATGACGTTTCGCGATGTCCCCTGGCGCGAGGTGCTCGACGTGCACATGAGCGAGCAGATGCTGGGAGCGACGATCATGTGCCGCACCACGCAGGGCGGCTACCTGTCCATCGACAGCCTGCCCAAGAAACAGGCCCGGCGGGTCTACGCCTATGCGCAGCAGGTGGAAGAATCGGCCTACGAAAAGCGCCAGCAGCTGGAGTTCGACAAGTTGCGCGCCTCGGCCGGTGGCGTGGTGGTGCATGCACCCGGCGCGCAGGGCGGCATGCCGTCTACATCGCCGAGCACGGCAGCCGCCGCGGACGATCCGATACAGGTGCTGAGCAAGCTCAGGCAATTGCTGGATGCGGGGCTGGTCACCCAGGAGGAGTTCGACGCCAAGAAAACCGAGGTGCTGGCACGGTTGTAGGCGCTCGGCACGGTTACCTGGCCGTGGCCACGGCCAGGACCGACAAACGACTGCGCCGATCGCCAGGCGGGCGCGGCCGCGGCCCGGAACCGGCGGGAACCAGGCCTCCCATGGCTCCCGTCGCGCCACCCGTACCTGCCGGCAGCGCGACGGGCTGACAGTTACGCTTACTCGCCCAGCGCCTTGGCCACGAACGGCGGTGCGACCAGCACGCCGGTATGCAGGTGCGCGGTGTAGTACAGCGTCTCGAAGCCCTTGGCCTGTGCGGCGTCCTGGCGGAAGGCGAAATCGGCGTTGGCCTGCTTGCTGGCCATGGTCACGCTCCACCAGCCGGTGGGGTAGCACGGCTGCGGGAACGGCAGCGTCTTGAACGACTGGAAGCCGGCCTTGCCCATTTCGGTGCGCATTTCCTTGATCAGCTCCAGCAGCGCCAGCGGCGACTCGGACTGCTGCACCAGGATGCCGTCGTCCTTCAGTGCCTTGAAGCAGCTCTCGTAGAAAGCCTTGTTGAACAGGCCTTCGGCCGGGCCGACCGGATCGGTGGAGTCGACGATCACGATGTCCACGCTGCCGGCCGGGCAGTTCGCCATGTAGGCCACGCCGTCGTCGAACAACAGCTCGGCGCGCGCGTCGTGGTTGGAGTCGCACAGCTCGGGGAAATACTTCTCCGACATGCGGGTGACCTGCTCGTCGATATCGCACTGGGTGGCGCTTTCCACGCCCGGGTGCTTGAGCACCTCGCGCAGCGTGCCGCAGTCGCCGCCGCCGATGATCACCACGCGCTTGGGCGCGGCGTGGGTGAACAGCGCAGGGTGGCTGATCATCTCGTGGTAGAAGAAATTGTCGCGGCTGGTCAGCATCACCGCGCCGTCGATCAGCATCAGCTTGCCCCAGTCGGTGGTCTGGTAGATCTCGATCTTCTGGAACGGGGACTGCACCTCGTCCAGCTTGCCGCTGATGCGGAAGCCGATGGCCGAGCCGGTCGGCTGGAAGTGTTCGATGTACCAGTTGTCGTTGGCGCTCATGCAAAGTCCTAAAGATGGGGGCTGTTGCTTCTCCCGCCGGGAGAAGGTGGCGCGAAGCGCCGGATGAGGGGTGGGCGCCGCCGCGTGCAAGCAAGCTGCTGGCGGCCGTCCCGACCCCCTGCCAACCCCGCTCCGACCAGGAGCAGGGCGTGAAGTCGGCGCGGATTGTAACGGACCCTGCGCGTGCCAGGCGTTACACTTCACGCCCTTTTTGCCCCAGCCGAGTCAGCGAAATGAGCGATTGGTCCCTCGACCAAGCCCGCAAGACCTATTCGATCCCGCATTGGGCCGACGGGTATTTCGACGTGAACGATGCCGGACATGTAGTGGTCACGCCGACCAGCGACGGCCCGTCGGTGTCGTTGCCCGAGGTGGTGGACGCCGCGCGCGCGGCCGGCGCCAAGCTGCCGCTGCTGGTGCGTTTCCCCGACATCCTGGGCCAGCGCCTGGGCAAGCTGCAGGCGGCGTTCGCGCAGGCGCAGTCCGAATGGGATTACGCCGGCGGCTACACCGCGGTGTACCCGATCAAGGTCAACCAGCATCGCGGCGTGGCCGGCACCCTGGCCAGCCACCACGGTGACGGCTTCGGCCTGGAAGCGGGCAGCAAGCCGGAGCTGATGGCGGTGCTGGCGCTGTCGCGTCCGGGCGGGCTGATCGTCTGCAACGGCTACAAGGACCGCGAATACATCCGCCTGGCGCTGATCGGCCGCAAGCTCGGCCTGCAGACCTTCATCGTCATCGAAAAGCCCTCCGAGCTGAAGCTGGTGCTGGAAGAGGCGCGCGCGCTGGACGTCAAGCCGGGCCTGGGCGTGCGCATGCGCCTGGCCTCGCTGGGCGCGGGCAAGTGGCAGAACAGCGGCGGCGACAAGGCCAAGTTCGGGCTGTCGCCGCGTCAGGTGCTGGACCTGTGGAAGACGCTGCGCGACACCGAGTACGCCGACAGCCTGAACCTGCTGCATTTCCACATGGGATCGCAGATCTCCAACGTGCGCGACATCGCCAACGGCATGCGCGAGGCCACGCGCTATTTCGTGGAGCTGTCGCGGCTGGGCGCCAGGATCAGCCACGTGGACGTCGGCGGCGGTCTGGGTATCGATTACGAAGGCACGCGCTCGCGCAGCTATTGCTCGATCAACTACGGCCTGCATTCCTACGCCAGCAACATCGTGCAGCCGTTGGCCAGCGCCTGCGAAGAGCACGGCCTGACCCCGCCGCGCATCGTCACCGAATGCGGCCGCGCCATGACCGCTCACCACGCGGTGCTGATCGCCAACGTGTCCGAAGTGGAGCAGGCGCCGGAAGGCCGCGTGCCCGACGCGCACGACGACGAACCGGCGGCGATCCGCCACCTGCGCGAGATCCACGACGAGCTCGATGTGCGCCCGGCGGTGGAACTGTTCCAGGAGGCGCAGCATTTCCACGCCGAAGGCTTGAGTGCGTATGCACTGGGCCAGATCGACCTGACCCACCGCGCGCGCATCGACGACTTGTTCTATGCGATCGCGCACGGCGTGCGTGCACGCCTGAGCTTCGACGAAAAGAGCCATCGCCCGGTGCTGGACGAACTCAACGAGCGGCTGGTGGACAAGTACTTCGTCAACTTCAGCGTGTTCGAGTCGATCCCGGATGTGTGGGCGATCGATCAGGTGTTTCCGATCGTGCCGATCGAGCGCCTGAACGAAGCGCCGCAGCGGCGCGGCATCATTGCCGACATGACCTGCGATTCCGACGGCATGGTCAAGACCTATGTCGAGAACGAAAGCCTGGACAGCTCGATGCCGCTGCACACGTTGAATGCAGGCGAGAGCTATCGCATCGGCTTTTTCCTGGTTGGCGCCTACCAGGAAATCCTCGGCGACATCCATAACCTGTTCGGCGATACCGATGCGGTGGAAGTGGCCGTGGATGGCGACGGCTATCGCATCGCGCAGCAGCGTCGTGGCGATACCACCGATGTGATGCTGGACTACGTGGGGTATCAGCTGGACACGCTGCGTGCGACCTATGCCGAGCGCATTGCCGCCGCGCAGCTATCGCCCGAGCGCGCGCAGGAACTGAGCGATGCACTGGAAGCAGGGTTGACCGGTTACACCTATCTGTCCGACGAACCGTTGGGCTGATGCACTGCGCGCTGCGGCCGATGCCGTGGCGCGCCGTTTTGTTGTCACTCCGCGCGCAATGCATGGAAGAGGTGGGCCGCAGCACAGCGATGCGGCCGGCATGTGACGTGCCTCAGGTGTTGAACCGGCGCCATCGCCGGACGCCGTGGTTTCTGCGCGCCTAGGCGATGCCGGTGACGTACCGCCCATCGACGGCCTGCGAGACCCCACGCCATCTGCTCTAGCCAGGAGCTGGCCACGCATCCCACGGCTGTGCATGCGTGGCCGACGCGGCGTGGCAATGACAGTCAGATAACCCTCGCGTGACGCTGCGGTTGCAATCCGCATTCCAAAAAAGTGCGGTGCCCTGCGCAGTGGTTGTGCCCGCAGTGCACTGATGTCAATGCCGTTGCATGCAGTGGTCTTGGTGCGCGCGGTTCCGGGCATGTTGCGAAACAGGGCCAAATTCCCGGCAAAGAACGCCCTGGCCACGTTGCCGGGTGATGCATGGCAGTCTGGTCCGCAGCGCGCGGCGTGTGGGAAACGCCATCTGTGGACGTACGCATCTGGAACACTAATTGAAATCACACTTCAGCACATGATTTTTGCAGGCGACGCGGATTTCGTGATTTTTGCACGGGTTATCGCGTTGGCTAATTGTTAGTGTTTGTTTAACTTGTCGGGAAACAAGTGCTTTAAAGAAAGCCGGTGCACGTCGTTGTCTCGACGCTGCACGTCGCTTCGTGGTGCGTTCCCATTGTGCGTTTCCATCGTGTATCGCCGGCCTGCGCCGGCGGTCGTCGGTGTCTCTTACCTCACGTTTTCAAGGCCATGTGCTGATCCGGCGTCCCAGTGACCGCGTTGCGGGCATGGCGCACCGGGCGACTGCGCGCCATACAAGAAGGATGCACGCCATGCACGCTGACGCCTCTCCCGTGTTTCCCCTGACCAAAGCGCAACGCGGCCTGTGGGTCGCCAACAAGTTGCACACCGACAACACCTTGATGTTGTCCGAAGCCCTGGAAATGGTCGGCCCGCTCGATCCGCAGCTGCTGATCCGCGCCAGCATGCAGCTGACGCGCGAATTCGACACGCTGCGGCTCTGCATCGTCGAGCACGACGGCGTGCCGCATCAGGTGGTCCTGCCCGACTACACCGCCGCGATTCCGTACTTCGACGTCAGCGAAGATCCTTCCCCGCGCACTGCGGCCGAGCACTGGGTCGATGAAGAAATCCGCAAGCCGGAAGACCTGCAGAACGGGCCGTTATGGCATTGCGCGGTATTCCGCCTGGGCGAGGATCACCACATGTGGGTGCAATGCGTCAGTCATCTGGTGATGGATGGCTATTGCGCCTCGATCATGATGCAGCGCATGGCGGTGCTGTATAACGCCTACGCAGAAAACATCGAGCCGGCGCCTGCGCAATATGGCAGCGCGCTGTCGCTGATCGAACTCGAGCAGCAGTATCGCGACTCCGATCGCTTTCAGCGCGACCGCAGCTACTGGATGCAGCAGCTGGCCGATCTGCCACCGCCGGCAACCCTGGCACGTCCGGGCAGCCAGCTGTCGACCGGGCTGTTGCGTGGCACCGGGCAGTTCTCGCCGCAGCAGGTGACGCGGCTGCGTGCGCTGGGCAAGGACCATGGAGCCAGCCTGCCGCAGATGCTGATTTCGCTGATCGCCGCCTATTACTACCGCTGCACCGGCACCGAGGATCTGGTGCTGGCCATGCCGGTGACCGGCCGCATCAATGCGCGTTACCGGCAGACCGCAGGCCTGGTGGCCAATGTGATTTCGCTGCGCCTGAAAATGGATCCGCAGCAGCCGGTGCATGCCCTGTTCGCGCAGGTGTCCTCGGTGGTCAGGCATGCGCTGCGCCACCAGCAATACCGCTTCGAGGATGTGCGCCGCGATCTGGGCATGTTCGGGATCGACCAGAAGTTCGCACGCCTGGCGGTGAACATCGAAGCCTTCGACTACGCACTGCGCTTTGGCCAGGCCCATGCGATGCCGCATAACCTCTCCAACGGCCCGGCCGATGATCTGACCATCTTCTGCTACGAGCGCGGCGACGGTGCCGCGTTGCGCTTCGATCTGGATGCCAATCCGGCGTTGTACGACAGCGACGAACTGGCCGACCATTGCCGCCGCCTGACCCATCTGGCCGATGCGGTATTGGCCGACCCGGAGTGCGCGCTGGGCCAGATCGATGTGCTGGGCGATGCGGAACGCCACCGCCTGTTGCACACCTGGAACGCCACCGCCGCGGCGTTGCCGGAACCGGCCACGTTGCTGCACGGCATGCTGCAGCGCGCCGAGCTGATGCCGGCAGCGGTGGTGGTGGAATACGACAACCGCACCCTGGATTACGCCACGCTGTGCGAACTGGCCTCGCGCATCGCCGCGCAATGGGTGGCCGATGGCGTCCGCCCCGGCGATGTGGTCGCCATCGCGTTGCCGCGCAGCGAGCACTTGCTGGTGGCCCTGCTGGCGGTGATGTGGAGCGGGGCGGCGTATCTGCCGCTGGACCCGGAAAGCCCGGCCGCGCGCAACCGGCAGATGCTCAACGATTCCGGCGCCATCGCGCTGGTCTGCGAGCCGGCGTTGTGCGAGCGCTATCTGCTCGGTGGCATGGTCTGGCTGGATCCGCGCCCGGCGGTGTTGCCGGCGGCGATCGCGCCGCTGGCCACGCCGGACGGGACTGCCTACCTGCTGTACACCTCCGGCTCGACCGGCGCGCCCAAGGGCGTGGAAATCAGCCATCGCAATCTGTTCAATTTCCTGCATGCGATGGAGCATGAGCTGGCATTGCGCCCACGCGACCGCGTGCTGGCAGTCACCACCATCACCTTCGATATCGCCGGGCTGGAGCTGTATCTGCCGTTGCTGGTGGGCGCGCGCGTGGTCATCGCACCGGCCGGCATCACCCACGATCCACGCAGCCTGTCGCGGTTGATCGCGCACGCGCAGATCAGCGTGGTGCAGGCGACCCCATCGCTGTGGCGCATCCTGCTGGCCAACCAGGATCTGGCGCTGGACCGCATCCACGCCCTGGTCGGTGGTGAAGCCCTGGTGCCGGAACTGGCGACCCAGCTGCTGAGCCGGGTCGGGCGCCTGACCCAGTTGTACGGGCCGACCGAAACCACGATCTGGTCGACCATCATGCCGTTGCAGCTGACCGACGCCGCCGCTCCGCCGATCGGCCGGCCGCTGCTCAATACGCGTGTCTATGTGCTCGATGCACAGCGGCAACCGCTGCCGACCGGCGCGATCGGCGAGTTGTACATCGGCGGTGCGGGCGTGGCCAAGGGCTATCGCGGCAAGCGCCAGCTGACCAGCGAGCGGTTCGTGCGTGACCCGTTCGCCAACGACGGCAGCAACATGTACCGCACCGGCGACCGCGTGCGTCAGCGCCGCGACGGCATGCTGGAATTCATCGGCCGCGCCGACGCGCAACTGAAGATCCGCGGCCATCGCGTGGAGCCGGCCGAAATCGAAAACGCCTTGCTGCTGCATTCGCAGGTGGCGCAGGCGGTGGTGGTCGGTCATCGCGATGGCGACCACGATGCGCTGCAGTTGCTGGCGTATGTGGTGGGCAAGCAGGGCGCAACGCCATCGCCCGAGCTATTGCGTGCGCATCTGCAGCAGCGCCTGCCGGCGTCGATGATTCCCACCTTGTGGATGCCGTTGCAGGCATTGCCGCTGACACCCAATGGCAAGCTGGATCGCCGCGCCTTGCCGTCGCCGGGTGCGCTGCCGCAGCGCGCGCATGTGGCGCCGCGCGACGCGCTCGAACACCAGCTGGCGGCGATGCTGCAGGACGTGCTGGGGATCGAGGCGGTGGGTGTGGAAGACAACTTCTTCGAGCTCGGCGGCGACTCGCTGCGCGCGGCGGAAATGGCCGCACGCTTCCCGCAGGCGTTCGGTGTCGAACTGCCGTTGGGCAGCCTGTTCCATGCACCGACCATCGCCGGCCTGGCCGAGGTGATCAAGCGCAACGTACAGACCCCGAACGACCCGCTCGGCGTGCTGTTGCCGCTGCGTGCCGGCACCCCGGGCACGACGCCGCTGTTCTGCATCCATCCGGTGGTCGGTCTGGGCTGGTCGTATCTCACCTTGCTCGGCCAGCTCGATCCGCAGTGGCCGGTATATGCCCTGCAGTCGCCGGGCTTGAGCGACCCGCAGCATCGCCCGGAAAGCATCGAGGCGATTGCACGCGACTATCTGGCGCGGCTGCGCACGGTGCAGCCGCAGGGGCCGTACCGGTTGATTGGCTGGTCGCTGGGCGGCTTGATCGCCCATGCCATCACCGCCGAACTGCATGCGCTGGGCGAAGAAGTCGAACTGCTGGCGATGCTCGACAGCTACCCGCACCTGGAGCAGGCCGCGTCGCTGCCGGAATCGGAAAACGTGCGTGCATCGGTGCATGCGCTGGGCCTGCATCTGGCCCATGGCCAGCCGATGCCGACCACGGTTGCCGAACTGGCCAGCCTGCTGTGCGATCACTACGGGTTGAACGACCTGCCCGCGGTGCGCCAGCTGCTCGAACAACGTCCCACATTGCTGGACGACATGGGCGGCATGACCCAGCACCACCTGCAGCTGGCGCGGCGCCATCGCCCCAAGCCGCTGGACCAGGATGTGGTGTTCGTCGAAGCCAGCGTGCGCATGAGCTCCGGCGGCGACGATACGGTATGGGTGGATTACCGGCCGCAGGCCTGGCGCCCGTACGTGCGCAACCTGCACCTGCATGCGCTCGACAGCGACCACCATTCGATGCTGTCGCCCACGCATTCGGCCACGCTCAGTGCATTGCTGCACGCGGCCACTGCGAAAGCCGTACAACGTGATGGCCGCATCGCCACCGCCAGCGACGGGGTGGCCGAATATGCCTGAGTCTTCCTTCAACGCGGGACGCCGCCCGGTGCTGATCGCCACCCTGGGCACGCATGGCGATGTGCGCCCGATCATTGCGCTGGGGCGTGGCTTGCAGGAGCGCGGTTACCCGGTGCGGGTGCTGACCAGCGCCAACTTTGAATCGCTGATCCGTGCCAACGGGCTGGAGTTCTTCCCGCTCAGCGGCGACCACCAGAAGCTGTTGCAGGGCCATCCGGATGTCGCCGAGATGCGCGGTGGCTGGCGCGGCATCTGGGGCACCTTGCGCGCCCAGCTGCTGGAGTGGGCACGCGACTGGGCCGCGCAGGGCTGCGCGGCCTGTGCCGATGCCGGCCTGATTCTCGGCGTCGGCAGCGCGAGCCTGCTGGCGCACAGCCTGGGCCAGGCCTACGGGTTGCCGGTGGTGCTCACGCAATTGCAGCCGCTGACCGCCTCGCGCCACGTGCCGTTGATGGTGATGCCCACCGTACGTCTGCCCGGGCTGGTGAGTGTGGCGCTGCATCATGCGGTGCGCTTTGCCGGCTGGCAGCTGATGCGTCCGGCGCTCAACGGTATCGTGCGCCCGGCATTGGGGTTGCCGGCGTATCCGTGGAGCGGTCCCGATCGCAGTGCGCAGCGCGTGGTGTATGGCTACAGCGAGCATCTGTGCCCACGTCCGCCGGACTGGCCGGATCGGGCCCAGGTCAGCGGTTTCTGGCAGTTGCCGCAGCCGCAGTGGCAGCCGCCGGCCGCGCTGGAGGCATTTTTGCAGGCGGGCCCGCCGCCGCTGTACATCGGTTTCGGCAGCATGATCAGCAGCGATGCGGCGCAGCTCACCGCCACCGTCAAGGCGGCGGTGCGTCTGACCGGTCAGCGCGCGCTGCTGGCCAGCGGCTGGGGCGGGCTGGCGGCCGGGGAAGATGCGTCCGACGATGCCGGGCGCTTCTTCCAGCTGGAACAGGCACCGCACGATTGGCTGTTTCCACGGGTGTCGGTGGCGGTGCATCACGGCGGTGCCGGCACCACCGGTGCGGCGCTGGCTGCGGGGATTCCGTCGGTGGTGCTGCCGTTCGGCTACGACCAGCCGTTCTGGGCGCATTGCCTGGCCCAGCGCGGCGTCGCGCCGCCGGCGCTTGCACGGGCCGGATTGCAGCCGGAGACCCTGGCCGATGCCATCGGCCAGGCCAGCGCGCCGGGCATGCGCGCGGCGGCACGCGCGCTGGGCCAGCGCATCCGCGAGGAGGACGGAATCGGCCGGGCAGTGGACCAACTGGAAGCATGGGGATTGCTGGAACCGGCGGTGACGCTGGCGCAGGGAGCGCGCGTCGAGCAGCAGGCTGTCGCGTGATGGATGACGCCGTGGGGAAGCCACCGCATCGACAGCGGTTTGGCGGCCGCAATGCGGCTGGTGGCTGTACCGAAGGTCTCCGGGTGCGGCACCGGTGGAGTGCAGGGCGTGTTGCTGTCGCCGCTAGCTGGTCGACGGCAGCAGGCCTGCACTGCTGACAGACGTCGAGAACGCGTCTGCGTTGCCGGCACGAGCCGGCGAGCGCGGCCAACGCCGGTGCCGGCATCGCCGCAGCGGCGGGATGCGGCACAATCGGGCTCCCTCGGCCCTGCATCGCCCGCATGCGCTATCCCGCTCTCGATCTGCTGCGTGGCATCGCCATCGTCTGGGTGATGCTGTTCCATTCCTTCGTGGTCGGCGGTCTGGGGCCGGACTGGGCGTGGTTGTCGCGCTACGGCTGGATGGGCGTGGACCTGTTCTTCGTGCTGAGCGGCTTCCTGATCGGCACGCAGGTGCTGAGGCCGCTGGCACGCGGGCAACGCCTGGACTTCAGGGATTTCTACCTGCGCCGCGCGTTCCGCATCCTGCCGGCGTTCTTGGTGGTGCTGGCGATCTACTTGGCGTGGCCGCAGTTCCGCGAGGCGCCCGGGTTGGCGCCGTGGTGGATGTTCGTCAGCTTCACCCTGAACCTGTTGGTCGACTATGGCCGTGATGCCGCGTTCTCGCACGCCTGGTCGCTCTGCGTGGAAGAACATTTCTATCTGGTGTTTCCGTTGCTGGCGACGCTGTTGATGCGGCGGCCCTCGGCCGCGCGGTTCGTCGTGCTCTGCGTGCTGGTGGTGGTGGCAGGCATCGCGTTGCGTGCCGGCATCTGGTGGCACAACACCGCCCTGGACAGCGCCGGCGCCGGCCTGCAGCGCAACTGGTTCATCGAAGACCTCTATTACCCGACCTGGAACCGTCTGGACGGTCTGCTGGCCGGTGTCGTGCTGGCGGTGCTCAAGGTCGTTCGCCCTGCGCTGTGGCAACGGCTGCAGCAACACGGCAATGCATTTTTGCTTGCGGGCGTGGCGATCCTGGCGCTGGCGATGTGGCTGTTTCGCGAGCGCACCGGCCTGGTCGGCAATGCGCTGGGCTGGCCGGTGCTGTCACTGGGACTGGCCTTGCTGGTGTTCGCCGGCACCGCCACCCGCGGTGTGCTTGGCGGCTTGCGCGTGCCTGGTGCGGCATGGCTGGCGGCCATTTCCTACAGCCTGTATCTGACCCACAAGGCCGTGTTCCATCTCACCCAGGGCTGGTTCGGCCCGGCGCTGGAGGGGCGTGGCGTGCTGGCGTTTGCGGTGTATGGCCTGGTGGCAGTGCTGGGCGGTGCGCTGTTGCACTACGTGGTGGAGCGCCCGTTCCTGCAGCTGCGCGACAGGGTGCTGCGGCCAGGCGTGCGGCCGCTGGCTGCCGCTGATCGCGGCTGACCGCGCAGCGCAAAACGCCGCGCAATGCGCGGCGTTGTCGTGCTGCCTCGATGCGGCGCGCGGTGCTCACGCGCCGGCCGACACAGCATCGGATCGCGACCCGGAAGATGCATCGGCGTTGCAGGCCATCGTCACTGCGCGTCGCGCGCTACCTGGAAACCGGCGAACGACTGCGTGACCGGCATGATTTCCAGCCGATTGATGTTCAGGTGCGCCGGCAGGCTGGCGACGTAGAAGATCTGCTCGGCGATGTCCTCGGCGGTCATCGGCGTGGCGCCGCGGTACAGCGTGTCCGAGGCGGCCTGGTTGCCGCCCGTGCGCACCAGGGTGAATTCGGTTTCGGCCATGCCCGGTTCGATCGAGGTCACGCGCACGCCAGTGCCGTGCAGGTCCGCGCGCAGGCCCAGCGAAAACTGCTGCACGAACGCCTTGGTACCGCCGTAGACGTTGCCGCCGGTATAGGGGTAGGTCGCCGCGACCGAGGCGATGTTGATGATGGCGCCACGGCGTGCGATCAACGCCGGCAGCAGGCGGTGGGTGAGGGTGACCAGCGCGGTGACATTGGTGTCGATCATCTGCTGCCACTGCGTCAGGTCGGCCTGTTGCGCGGGCGCGGTGCCCAGCGCCAGCCCGGCGTTGTTGACCAGCACATCGATGTCGGCAAACTCCGCCGGCACTGCATCGATCGCTGCCGACAAGGCCTGCGCATCGCGCATGTCGAACGCGGCGGTATGCACCTGGCCGGCGGGCAGGTCGGCCGCCAGGGCATCCAGGCGCTCGGCGCGGCGGCCGGTGGCGATGATCTTCCAGCCGTCGGCGGCAAACCGGCGCACGGCGGCGCTGCCGAATCCGGAGGTGGCACCGGTGATCAGGACAGTCTTGGACATGGGGGATAACTCCTGCAAACGAGGGGGATCAGGCAAGGGATCAGGGGGCAGTGGCAGGGCCGGGCGCGCTGGCCTGGGCGCGCCGCGCGCGCAGGCTGGCCTCACTGAGCGGTTCGCGCGCCAGGACACGGCCGTGTTGCACCTGCAGCAGCAGGTACGGCGCCTCTGCGGCGGTGGATGCGGTGTCGGCGGCGCTCGCAGCGGTTGGCAAAGCAATCACCAGCTCGCCATCGATCCAGTCCGCGGCGACCGGGGCGGTTCGTCCGGGAAACAACACATCCAGGGGCAATGCCGGCGGTGCGGTGGCACAGGCGCCGATGACGACGCGATCCAGCAGCAGCTGCGCGTTTTCCACGCGCCAATCGGCCCGGTAACCGCGCCAGTTCGCACTGCAACTGCCCAGCGCCTGCCGCGCATGCGGCACGAAACGTTGCCAGGTGGCCTGGTCGTCCAGCACCGGCGACAGGGGTTCGGCTAGCAGCGCCGCGTCCTGCCCGTCGATCCGGATACGGTCTGGAATCTGCTCGGTGGCGTGCGCCGCGCCGATCAGTCCCCACCACAACCACAGGCCGGCGGCGCGCTGCAGCACTGCGGCTACTGCGCCTTGATCGCAATGGCGGGCAAGCCGCTGCCGGTCAGCTTCTGCTTGGCTTCGGCCAGTTCGCCGGCGCTGCCATATGGCCCCATGCGCACGCGGTAGACGGTTTTGCCGCTGATATCGGCCGATTCCACGCGTGCGGCCAGGCCCATCATCGCCAGCTTGGCCTTGGTCGATTCGGCGTCGCCGGAGGCGCCGAACGAGCCGGCCTGCAGGATGTAGCGGGTGTTGTCTGCCACTGCAGCGGGGGTTGCCGCGGTGGCAGCTGTCGCTGCCGGCTTCGGCGCAGCCGTCGCTGCCGGCGTGGCGAGCGCGGCTGTGCTGTCCGGCGCCGGCGTGGCGGCCGGACGTGCCGGGGCGGTCTCCGCCAACGGCTTCGGCGCGCTGGCCGCCGTTTCGTTCAACGGCACCGGCACGCTGGTGGCCGGCGTGGCGGCGGCCACGCTCGCACCCGGTGCAGGTGCAACCGGCTTGCCTTCCAGCGCCGCACGCGCACGTGCGGCTTCCTCGGCGCGCGCACTGGCCGCCAGTTCGGCATCGGACATCTGCACTTCCTTGCCGGGCAGCAAGGTGTAGAAGTCGTACTGGGTTTGCGCATCGCCCGGCTTGGCTTGCGGTTTGGGCGGTTGCGCGGGCTTGGGGAGCTCGGCCGGCGTATCCACGTCGGCATCGGCCACCGGCTCGGGCTGGGCGTCGGGGTTCGCCCGCGGGCCCACGCGCAGGAAGCCGTCGCCGTCCTTCTTGAACAGGTTGGGCGCGGCCAGAAAGATCACTGCCGCAATCGCAGCGCCTGCCACCAACCACACCCAAACGGGGGTGCCATTGCTGGTGTTGCGTCGCGCCTGACTCTTACCGCGTCGTGCTGCCATCTACCACTTCTCCGAATCACGTCGTTACGGGCCATGCGGCCCGACTTACATCTTTTCTGGGGCGCTGACGCCAAGCAGTTCCAGGCCGTTGGCGAGCACCTGTTGCGTGGCGACGGCGAGGGTGAGTTTGGCGTCGCGCTCTGCGGCATCGTCCACCAGCAGTTTGGTGTTGTGATACCACGTGTGGAAGGCGTGCGCCAATTCACGCAGGTATTGCGCGATCTGGTACGGCTCCAGCGCCTGGCCGGCGATTTCCACCACCTCCGCATAGCGCGACAGCTCGACCATGACGTTGAGCGAGTGCTCGTCGTCCAGGCGCGCCAGCTCGGCCAGTCCATGCGCCTGCTCGTACTTGTAGCCTTTTTCCTGCGCCTGCCGCAGCACGCTGCACACGCGCGCATGCGCGTACTGCACGTAGAACACCGGGTTGTCGTTGCTCTGCTGGCGGGCCAGGTCGATGTCGAAGGTGAGCTGCGAGTCGGGCTTGCGCGCGATCAGGAACCAGCGCACCGCATCGGCGCTGGTTTCCTCGATCAGGTCGCGCAGGGTGACGTAGCTGCCGGCACGCTTGGACAGTTTCACTTCCTCGCCGCCGCGCATCACCGTGACCATCTGGTGCAGCACGTACTCCGGCCAGCCCTGCGGGATGCCCAGTTCCAGCGCCTGCAGGCCGGCGCGCACGCGCGTCAGCGAGCCGTGGTGGTCCGCGCCCAGTTCGGTGATCGCGCGCTCGTAGCCGCGCTGCCACTTGGTCAGGTGGTAGGCCACGTCCGGCACGAAGTAGGTGTAGGTGCCGTCGGACTTGCGCATCACCCGGTCCTTGTCGTCGCCGAAGTCGGTGGACTTCAACCACAACGCGCCGCCTTCCTCGTAGGTATGGCCGGAGGCGATCAGCTTCTGCACGGCCTCTTCGACCTTGCCGTCCTTGTACAGCGAGCTTTCGAGGAAATAGATATCGAAATCGACGCGGAAGGCGGCCAGGTCGTGGTTCTGCTCGTTGCGCAGGTAGGCCACGGCGAAACGGCGGATCGCGTCGAAGTCGGCCGGGTCCTTGCCGCCGGTGACCAGATGGCCTTCCAGGTCGACGGTGTCGCCGGCCAGGTAGGCATTGGCCACATCGGCGATGTAGTCGCCGCGGTAGCCGTTCTCCGGCCAGCCGTCGCTGTCGGGGGTGAGCCCCTGCGCGCGCGCCTGCACCGACAAGGCCAGGTTCTCGATCTGCACGCCGGCATCGTTGTAGTAGAACTCGCGCTTGACGTTCCAGCCGTTGGCATCGAGCACGCGCGCCAGGCTGTCGCCAATCGCCGCCGCGCGGCCATGGCCGACATGCAGCGGGCCGGTCGGGTTGGCCGAGACGTATTCCACGCCCACCGAGCGGCCGTTGCCGGCCAGCCCACGCCCGTAGTCGTGGCCCTGCTTGAGCACATGTGCCACTTCGCGCTGGTAGGCGGTGGGGGCGAGATGGAAATTGATGAAGCCCGGCCCGGCGATCTCCACCTTGGCCACGTCGTCGCTGGCCGGCAATGCGGCGACCAGCGCCTGGGCTAGCGCGCGCGGATTGCTGCGCGCCGGCTTGGCCAGCAGCATCGCGGCATTGGTGGCGAAGTCGCCGTGCTCGCGCGTCTTGGGTCGCTCGACCACAAAATCCGGCGGCAGGGTGTCGGCAGGCAGGGTGCCGTTGGCGCGCAAGGCTTCGATGCCTTGGCCGATCAGTGCGCGGAGTTGGGCTTTCACGTGGGATCTGCTTGGAACGAAACCAGCGATTTTACCCGACCGCGCGCCCCGGGGTCGGGCCGATGGTTCAGGTCAGCGTCGCGCTGTCATCCCAGCCAGCCGCGCTCGGCCAGCGATACGGGCCGGCCGTCGCCGATCACGAAGTGGTCCAGCAGGCGGATATCCACCAGCTCCAATGCGCCCAGCAGACGCCGGGTGACCGCGCGGTCGGCCTCGGACGGTTCCGGATTGCCGGACGGGTGGTTGTGCCCGACGATCACCGCCGCGGCATTGTGCAGTAGCGCCCGCCGCACCACCTCGCGCGGATGGATGTCGGCCCCGTCGATGGTGCCGGTGAACACTTCCTCGAAGGCGATGGCGTGATGGCGGGTGTCCAGGTACAGCACCGCGAACACCTCATAGGGGCGCGGACGCAGCCGTTGCGAAAAGTAGCGGCCGGCGCTGGGCGGGTCGCTGAGCGCATCGCCGCGTTCCAGCGCGCTCAGCAGGTGACGGTGTGCCAGTTCCAGCCCCGCGCTGAGTTTGCAGGCCGAAGCCGGACCCAGGCCGGGCAGCCGCGCCAGCGCGGGCGCCGTGTGGTCCAGCAGCACGCGCAGCGGGCCGTGACGCAGCAGCAGGTTGCGCCCGGTCTGGACGGCGTCCTGGCCGCGCAGGCCGGAGCCGACAAAGATCGCCAGCAGCTCGGCATCGGACAGGGCAGTCGCCCCGCGCGCCAGAAGTTTCTCGCGCGGGCGTTCGTGGGTGGGCCAGTCGTGAATGTGCATATGGCGAGATTGCCGGTGCTCATCGCTCACGCCTATCAGGCCGGACGGGGGCATCGGCTAATCTAGTTGTCCTTGTAACCGTAGGACGACTCCGACGTGATCGGCTCCACTCAGGCCCGCCCCCTGGACGGACAGCGCTTGCTGCTGTGCGTCGGCGGAGGCATTGCCGCTTACAAATCGCTTGAACTGGTCCGTCGCCTGCGCGACGCCGGCGCACTTGTACAGGTCGCCATGACCAGCGGCGCGCAACAATTCGTCACCCCGCTCAGCTTCCAGGCGCTGTCCGGGCAGCCCACCCGCACCACGTTGTGGGACAGCGCTGCCGAGCAGGCGATGGGACATATCGAACTGGCGCGCTGGGCCGATCAGGTGATCGTCGCTCCGGCCACCGCCGACCTGCTGGCGCGGCTGGCGCATGGCCTGGCCGATGATCTGGTCAGCACGCTGTGCCTGGCCACGACTGCGCCGCTGACCGTGGCCCCGGCGATGAACCACCGCATGTGGCTGCACGCGGCCACGCAGGCGAATGTGGCGACCCTGTCCGCACGCGGCGTGCGCGTGGTCGGTCCCGATGACGGCCCGCTGGCCGAAGGCGAATCCGGCCCCGGACGGCTGGCCGAGCCGGCGGCGATCATTGCCGCCCTGGCCGGCGGTGCCGGCGCCGGCAGCGCCGCGCCGGTGGCCTCCAGCAGTGCGGCTGCGCCGGCATTCGTGCCCAGCAGCGCGCAGCTGGAGGGCCTGCGCATCGTGATCAGCGCCGGCCCCACCTTCGAGGACCTGGATCCGGTGCGTTACGTGGGCAACCGCAGCAGCGGCAAGATGGGCTATGCCCTGGCCGCCGCCGCCGCCGCCCAGGGGGCCGAGGTGGTGCTGGTCAGCGGCCCGGTGCACCAGGCCACCCCGGCCGGCGTGCGGCGGATCGACGTGCGCTCGGCTGCGCAGATGCGCGATGCGGTGCTGGGCGCGTTCCCGGCCGACATCTACATCGGCGCCGCCGCGGTGGCCGACTACACCCCCAAGCGGGTGGTCGCGCAGAAGATCAAGAAGACCGGCGAGACGCTGACCCTGGAACTGGTGCGCACCCCGGACATCCTGGCCGAGGTCGCCGCGCAGACCGGCGCGCTGAAGCTGGTGGTGGGTTTTGCCGCCGAGACGCACGACGTGGAGCATTACGCGCGTGGCAAGCTGGCCGCCAAGCGGCTGGACCTGATCATCGCCAACCAGGTGGGGATCGAGGGCGGCGGCTTCGAAAGCGACAACAACGCCGCCACCGCCTACTGGCAGGGCGGCGAGCGCGCCTTCCCCAGCAGCAGCAAGACCGAACTGGCCGACCAGCTGTTGGCCCTGATCGCGGAGAGATTGCAGGCATGAGCACCCCGACCCAGTCCTTGCAGGTGAAGCTGCTCGACCCGCGCTTCGGCGACCTGTGGCCGCTGCCGGCCTATGCCACCGACGCCAGCGCAGGCATGGACCTGCGCGCCGCGCTGGAAGCGCCGATGACGCTGGAGCCCGGCGATGCGGCGCTGATTCCCAGCGGCATCGCGATCCATCTGGCCGACCCGCAGCTGTGTGCGGTGATCCTGCCGCGCTCGGGCCTGGGCCATCGCCACGGCATCGTGCTCGGCAACGGCACCGGGCTGATCGATGCCGATTACCAGGGGCCGTTGCTGATCAGCACCTGGAATCGCGGTCGCGCCGCCTTCACCATCGAGCCGGGTGACCGCATCGCACAGCTGGTGATCCTGCCGATCGTGCGCGTGGGCTTGCAAGTGGTGGATACTTTCGTCGACAGCGCGCGGGGAGCGGGTGGATTCGGCCACACCGGCGTGCGCTGACGGGGGACGTCACATGAGCAAGACGAGCGAGCGCAGGCAGTCGATGTCCAGCGTGCGTACGCGTGGTCCGGTGTTGGGGGGAGTGTTGTTGCTGCTGGCTGCCTGGTTCGGCTGGAGCAGCTACACGCAATGGCGCAAGGATGCGGTTGCGCAGGACCTGGAACAGGCGCGCGACCGCGCCGTGCAGGACGTCAGCCAGGCCATGGCGCAGCAGGCCAGCCAGCTCGACGCCCTGCTCAAGCAGCCGCAGGTCATCGCCGCGTTGGCCAACGGTGACGCGCTGGCGGCGGCCTCGACCATCCGCGAGCGCTTCAAGGGCGCCGAGGACGTGCAGGTCCTGCCCGGCGACCTGACCGCCGCCTACGACAATCCCAAGGACTTCGGTTACGCGCGGCTGAGCCTGCTCGAGTCGGCGCTGGTGGCCAAACGTGCCCAGGTGCATGTGGTGCGCGACGCCAAGCAGGTCCGTCTGGGTGTGGCAGCGGTGGTCACACTGGGCACGCAGCCGGCGGTGGCGTACGCGCGCCTGCCGTTGTTGCGTCTGACCGGCCCGCTGGATGCGATCGCAGTGCCCGGCAGCGCCTATCTGGCCTTGCGCCAGGGCAGCTACAACGTCGCCCAGCAAGGCGATGTGGCGCTGGCCGATGCCGCCGAGACCCTGGCCAGGCCATTGGGTGACAGCGGCATGCGCGTGGCCGCCGCGGTGCCGCAACGCGATGAGGGCCCGCTGGGTCTGGGCACCGTCGGCTGCGCGATCGTGGCCGTGCTGCTGCTCGCCATCGCCGTGCTGTTGGTGCTGGCCAGCCGTGGCCGCGTCGCCTTGCCGCGTCGCCGCGTGGCCAGCGAGCCGAGCGCCGACGAACCCACCTTCAGCCAGAGCCTGCAGCACGACGCCAGCCTCGCCAGCGAGGCGCGCGCGCTGGACGCAGATGCGCCGCCCGCGCCGCCGGCGCTGGTGCCGGCCGTGCAGGTCGCCACCGAGATGTTCCGCGCCTACGACATCCGCGGTGTGGTCGGCAAGGACCTCAATCCGGGCGTCGCCGCCTTGATCGGCCAGGCCATCGGCAGCGTGATGCAGGCGCAGGGCCTGCGCGAGGTGGTGGTCGGCCGCGATGGGCGGCTGTCGGGCCCGGAGCTCGCCAATGGCCTGATCGACGGCCTGCGTCGCGCCGGCTGCCAGGTGATCGATGTCGGTCTGGCGCCCACCCCGGTGGTGTATTTCGGCGCCTATGAACTGCGCGCCGGCAGCTGCGTGGCGGTCACCGGCAGCCACAATCCGCCCGACTACAACGGCTTCAAGATCGTCATCGGTGGCGAGACGCTGTCCGGGTCGGCGATCGCCGACCTGCACCAGCGCATCAACGAAGGCCGCCTGCACACCGCGGCAACGCCTGGCGAGCTGGAACAGCGCGACATCAGCGACGCCTACATCCAGCGCATCGCCGACGACGTGCAGCTGGACCGCCCGATCAAGGTCGTGGTGGATGCCGGCAACGGCGTGGCCGGTGAGATCGCGCCGCGCCTGCTGGAAGCCATCGGTGCCGAGGTCATCCCGTTGTACTGCGAGATCGACGGCACCTTCCCCAACCATCACCCCGACCCGAGCGAGCCGCACAACCTCGACGATCTGGTGAAGATGGTGCAGCGCTTCGATGCCGATATCGGAGTGGCCTTCGATGGCGATGCCGATCGTCTGGGCGTGGTTACCAAGCAAGGCACCATGGTGTTCCCGGACCGTCTGCTGATGCTGTTCGCCGCCGACGTGCTGCAGCGCAATCCCGGTGCGTTGGTGATCTACGACGTCAAGTGCACCGGAAAGCTGTCCGACCACGTGCTGCGCAATGGCGGCAGCCCGCTGATGTGGAAGACCGGGCACTCGCTGATCAAGGCCAAGATGCGCGAGACCGACGCCGAACTGGCCGGCGAGATGAGCGGGCACTTCTTCTTCAAGGAGCGCTGGTACGGCTTTGACGACGGCATCTATGCGGCCGCACGCCTGCTGGAAATCCTGGCCCAGCGTGAGCAGACCCCGTCGGAGGTGCTGGAGGCCTTGCCCGAAAGCGTGTCCACGCCGGAAATCAAGGTGCCGGTGGACGGTGATGCGCATGCACTGGTCGCGCGTTTCGTCGAGCGTGCCCAGGCCGGCGAGGAATCGCCGTTCGAATCGGCGCGGCTGTCGACGATCGACGGACTGCGCGCGGACTTCGCCGACGGCTGGGGCCTGGTGCGTGCCTCCAACACCACGCCGATCCTGGTGCTGCGGTTCGAGGCTGACACCGAGGCCGCATTGGAGCGGATTCGCGGGCTGTTCCGCAGCCAGTTGCAGGCCTTGCTGCCGGAGCATCCACTGGAGTTTTGAGCGACCGGTGCGTCACGGACGACTGCCCTGCCGGTATACCGGCAGGGCGGGTCGCGGCGCCGCAACCCGCTTGTAGTGGCCGATCACGCCATGCTCGGCGCTGGCAGATGTCGGCGATCACCGCAGCGTGCAGCCCGCCTTGACCGACGTGGCGACCGACGTCAGACGTCGCCCGAACAGACGGCGCTCGACGTCAACATTGATCGGGCGGACGTCGCTCGCACAGACCCGCAATGCTGACCGGCGAAGACACGCAACAGTCTGTCTGGCTCGCGCCGGACGGACGCGCGCGATCACGGTCACCTGTCTCCCGGACCCGGCATGCGTGGACCATCAACCGGCACTGCAGTCCCGGCGCCGTGCGCAGCGTGGTCGTGCAGCAGCCAGACCGCATCCCAGTACGGATACCCGCCGATCTGCGCGGCCAGCCCTGCCCGTAACGGCAACGCCACCAGTGCGCGCGCGAACTGTCGATGGTCGTCATGCGGGGCAAGCGCCGACGCCTGCATCTGCGGCTGCCACACCGTCCCGCCGCGGCCACGTGCACGATTGACCGCCCCGGCGGCGACCTGCCGCGCAACGGCAGCCATGTGCAGCAGCGCAGCCTTGCCCGGTGCCTGCAGCAGCGCACACCAGCAATCGGGCAGCAGCACCCAGCACAGCAACTGCGCGCCCTGCCAGTGACCGGCCGCCGCCAGGCTCGCCGCCGCGGCCCGCGCGCAGCGCCAGTCGGCAAACAACGGCACCTGCTGATGCGTGTGCAGCCGCAAATGCCAGTGCGCCGCAATCGGCGCCGACCCGGACAAGGAACGATGGAGAAGCGCACTGGACATGCGCACAGCATGCCGATGAGCAAACAGCCGCGGCATCGGCGACGCGCCTCATCTCCGGTCGGTCACCAGCGCATCGCGGTGTACGAAGAAACCCATTGACTGTCGGATATCGCACGCCTGGGGTTACCCACCACAAGGCAGAGCCGATGCAGCCTGCTGCACCAGCTCAGTTGCGCCACCGGCACCACCTCAAAAGCCTGGAGACCTGGCGCACCAATCACCAGCAACCGGTCACAGCACCCGCGAACCGCGATTCCCCAATCCCGATTCCCGATTCCCGATTCCCCGCTCAATGCACCGCCCGGTCGCGCTTCCACCCGCGATGCTTCACATCCAGATACAGGCTGTAGAACGCGGTGAACGCCGGGAACAGGTTCTGCAGCACGCCCACCGAATCCTGCTTGGCCGAGAACACGAAGTAGCTCAGCGTCATCAGGCTGCCGACCACGCTCATGTACCAGAACATGCGCGGGATCACCGGCTTGCCGGCGCGCTTGGAAGCGACAAACTGCACCAGCCAACGGCCGCCGAACATCAGTGCGCCCACATAGCCGATCAGCTTCCAGCCGGTGACATGCAGCCCGGTCCAGTACAGCCAGGTCAGTGGCTGGTCCAGCCAATGCAGTTCCATCAGCGCTCCTGCACCACGGTGCGCCTGCTGCGGGTGATCAGCCAGGCCACGCCGCGCAGGTCGCGGATGCCGACCAGCGCGCGATTGAGATTGTTGTACTTGGACACGCCGGCGGTGCGATGGCGGTGGTGCACCGGCACGCTCACCGTGCGCCAGCCGGCGCGCTGCATCAATGCCGGCAGATAGCGGTGCATATGATCGAAGTAGGGCAGGTCCAGGAACGCCTCGCGCTCGAACAGCTTGATGCCGCAGCCGGTATCGGGCGTGTTGTCGTGCAGCATGCGCGAGCGGATCGCGTTGGCCCACTTGCTGGCCCAGCGCTTGGACCCCGAATCCTGGCGGTTGACCCGCCAGCCGGCGAACAGCTTCACCTGCGCATCGGCGCTGGCGCGCGCGGTCAGCAGCTTGGGAATGTCGGCTGGATCGTTCTGGCCGTCGCCATCGAGCGTGGCGATCCAGCTCGCACGGGCGGCCTTGACGCCATTGCGCACCGCCGTGCTCTGGCCGCTCTGGGTCACGTGATGCAGCACGCGCAGCTCCGGCGTGGTGACCTTCAGGCCTTGCAGCACCGCCAGCGTGTCATCGCGCGAGTGGTCGTCGACATAGACGATCTCGAACGCCACCAACCCGCGCAAGGCGGCGACGATCTCACCGACCAGCGCGGCGACGTTATCGCGCTCGTTGAACACCGGGACGACAACGGAAAGCTGAGGGTGGCTCATGGATTCGTGGTGGCCAGATGAAGGCTGAGCGAAAAGATCGCGCATTGTGCCCTGACTGTCTGAGTCAGGCATGAAGCACGCGCGCGTTATGTGCGGTGGAGCGCGCGCAAAGCGGACTGTAGCGTGTATGCATGCCCTAAAGCGCCGGCTGCGTGGCCGGCAAGGCGCCGCGCGCCGCGCTCGGATGGTGCAGGGTGGGCGCGAAAGCTCAACGTCCGGCGCGCCGTCCTGCAGATGCGCGCCTCGCTACGGACGGACTCGTGGCGATGTGCTATCGCCTGGCCGCCTGGCCGCTACCACCAGTATTGCGGCTGCGCCGTGGTGGCAGGTGTCGGCTAGGCGCGCTCGCCGAAATAATGGCGGCACCACTCCACCACCTGTGGCAAGCCGCGCTCGACCGGAGTGGCCGGCTCGAAGCCGAAGGCGGCCTGCGCGCGCTGCGTATCGGCCATGGTGCGGATCATGTCGCCCGGCTGCATCGGCCGGTAGACCTTCTCGGCGGGCCGGCCGGCGGCCTGGGCGATCACGTCGATGAAGTATTCCAGTTCCACCGGGGTGTGGTTGCCCAGGTTGAACACCCGGTGCGGCACCGGCTCGCTGCTGGGCGTGTCCAGCGCGCCCAGCACGCCGGCCACGATGTCGTCGACGAAGGTGAAATCGCGCTGCATCCTGCCGTGGTTGAATACCTCGATCGGCCGCCCCGCCAGCACCGCGCGGCTGAAGATCAACGGCGCCATGTCCGGCCGTCCCCATGGCCCGTACACGGTGAAAAACCGCAGCCCGGTCGCGCGCAGGCCGTACAGCTGCGCATAGGTATAGCCCATCAGCTCGTTGGCGGCCTTGGTCGCCGCATACAGCGAGCGCGGCTGGTCCACGCGCTGGTCTTCGGAAAACGGCGGGGTGGCCGAATCGCCGTAGACCGAACTGCTCGACGCATACACCAGGTGCTGCACGCCGCGGTGCCGGCACAGCTCGAGCATGTTGACGAAGCCGACCAGGTTGCTGTCGACGTAGGCGGACGGGTTTTCCAGCGAGTAACGCACCCCGGCCTGCGCGGCCAGATGCACCACGCGCGTGGGCCGGACCTGCTCGAACAACGCGGCCAGGCCATCGCGGTCGGTCAGGTCCAGCGTGCGGATGTCCATGCCCGGGCACAACGCCGCCACCCGGTCGCGCTTGAGCTGCGGGTCGTAATAGCTGTTGTAGTTGTCCAGGCCCACCACCGACTCACCGCGCGCAGCCAGCGCGCGGCAGGTGTAGGCCCCGATGAAACCGGCGGCGCCGGTGACGAGAATGGTCATTGCAATGGTCCTGGAGATGTCGAAGGCAGGCGAGCGGCAAGCGGGCTCAGAACAGCCCGAAGCGCTTTTTGGCGACGTTGACGCGATCAAGCGCAATGATGTCCCCAATCCCCCTGGCATCGAAGCGATCCAGCAACGCGTCGCTGCCGTCCTTCAGTTTCAGTGCCATCTCCTCCGGGTACAGCGGCACCACCGTCATGAACACGATGGTCTTGTCGGCATCGATGACCAGGCGCGCAAATTTCTCGGGCGTGCTCACCGGCGGCAGCACGATGGCGCCATCGAAGCGCACCCCGGGTGCGTAGGGTTCGGCCCGATGGCCATTGGGGATGGTGTGGCCGAAGCCCAGCCAGGTCTCGAACGTGTGCGGCAGCCGGGCCAGGGTCTTGAGCAGGCGGATCGGCCAGTAGTGGCGCGGGTCTTCGAAGTCGCGCTGGTCCAGCGACCAATCGGCGGGCAGGCTCAGCATCAGCTCCATGTACTGCGGCGCTTCCACCCCTTCGGGCAGCGTCATCGGCAGGTCGCTCATGCCCGAGGTCACCAGCCGCAGGTAGGGGACGTCCTCGGTGGCGGGCACCACATGCACGTCCAGATGCACGGCATCGGAGATGATCTCGTGCAGAACGCCCGAGATCGGTCCCAGATGCCGCTCGATATGTGCGCTGATCCGCTCGATGCAGTCACCGCCGTGTGCCGGCGCGAACCGCTTTTCCTGCGCGTGCAGCATCATCGTGCTGCCGCCCGGGCTGATCTGGTCGTGTTCAGTGCTCATGGGTTGCTCCTGTTGATGGCAGCGCCTGACCGCGTGCGCGCACTCACCCCAGCCGGAGCGGTGCCTGGCTGGCCAGCGTTGCCTTGCGTTCGGCGCTGAACGCCCACCACGGCTGCGGCGCCTCGCCCTGCATGAAGCGCGTGATCGACAGGAACACGTCGATCACGCAGGGGTCGTGCAGCACACCGGTCCGCAGGCACAGCTGCGCATACATGTCGTAGGCATCGCGACCGCGCAATTGCGCGGCAACGCGGATGCCGATCCGCTGCAGATCCTTTTCGCAGGCCGGGCCCACGTTCGGCAGGTCGGTCAGATGCAGCAGGTGCTTGCGATCGACCTTGACGGGATTCATTGCCGGGACTGCTCCTGGTGGGTGCGCAGAGAACTCAGCTGCGCTGCACGCGCAGGCGTTCGAGCACGCCGTCCAGCGTGTCCAGGTCGGTGTAGTGGATCACCAGCTTGCCCTTGCCGCCGCGGCCGTGGTTGAACACCACCTTGGTGCCCAGCGATTCGGACAGTTCGGTCTCCAGCGAGGCGATATCGGCCTGCGGCGCGGCAGCGGCCGGCTTGCCCTTGCGCAACGCGCCGGGCACCTTGCCGGCGGCGAACTGCTGCGCACGGTGTTCGACCTCACGCACCGACCAACCCTGGTCGGCCGCTTCCTGCGCCAGCTTGCTGGCCAGCTCCGGCGCCAGGGTGAGCAGCGCACGCGCATGGCCCATTTCCAGACGGCGGGTTTCCAGCAGCACGCGGATGGCCACCGGCAATTCCAGCAGCCGCAGCAGGTTGGACACCGACGCACGCGAGCGGCCCACCGCGCCGGCGGCCTCGGCGTGGGTCAGCGAAAATTCGTCGATCAAGCGCTGCAGCGCCTGCGCTTCTTCCAGCGGGTTGAGGTCTTCGCGCTGGATGTTCTCGATCAGCGCCATCGCGATGACGGTGCGGTCGTCCAGCTCGCGCACCACCACCGGCACCTCGCTCAGCCCGGCCAGCTGCGAGGCGCGCCAGCGGCGTTCGCCGGCCACGATCTCGTACTGCCCCGGCGCCAGCTCGCGCGCCACGATCGGCTGGATCACCCCCTGCGCCTTGATCGACTCCGCCAGCTCGGCCAGCTTGACCTCGTCCATCTCCTTGCGCGGCTGGTACTTGCCCGGCTGCAGCTGGCTGACCGGCAACTGGCGCAGGCTGTCGCCCGGCTGCAACGCTTCCTCGCTGGCCGCGCTCGGCGCCGCCGCGGCGGCCGCGCCCTTCGGTCCCAACAGCGCTTCCAGACCACGGCCCAGGCCACGCTTCTTTGCGGGGATCGGCTTGTTCATCAGACGGTCTCCACGGGCCGGTAGGCCTTGTTGCGGTCGTTCTGGCGGCGCAGGATTTCGCTGGCCAGCCCCAGGTAGGCCACGCCACCGCGCGAGGTGCGGTCGTAACCGACGATGCTCTGGCCATGGCTGGGCGCCTCGGCCAGGCGCACGTTGCGCGGCACGATGGTGCGGAACACCTTGTCGCCGAAATGCTCGGTCAGCTCGGCCGACACCGCGTTGGCCAGGTTGTTGCGGATGTCGAACATCGTGCGCAGCACGCCTTCGATTTCCAGTGCCGGATTGAGGTTGGCGCGCAAGGCCTCGATGGTTTCCAGCAGCGCGGTCAGTCCTTCCAGTGCGTAGTACTCGCACTGCATCGGCACGATGATCGAGTCGGCCGCGGTCAAGGCATTGAGCGTCAGCAGCGACAACGCCGGCGGGCAGTCGATCAGGATGAAGTCGTACTCGTCGCGGATCGGTGCCAGTGCGCGCTTGAGCCGCTGTTCGCGCTCGCCCTGATCCATCAGCTGGATCTCGGCAGCGGTCAGGTCGATGTTGCCCGGCAGCAGGTCGAAGCCTTCCGGCGCGGTGACCCGGATCTCGGCGGCGGTGTTTTCGCCCAGCAACAGGTCGCACGTCGAGGCGGCCACATCGCGCTTGTCGATGCCGCTGCCCATGGTGGCGTTGCCCTGCGAGTCCAGATCCACCAGCAACACACGCTTGGGCGCGCGCGCCAGGCCGGCCGCCAGATTGACCGCGGTCGTGGTCTTGCCGACGCCGCCTTTCTGGTTGGCAATGGCGATGATCCGGGCCATGCGGGAGAGCCTCGTGGGCAGGGAGTAAGACCGGCCATTATGCGGGCAGGGCGTCGGATCGGGAAATGCCGCCTGCCGCAGTGCGCCGCACGGGTGGCAATGACGGCGGGCCGGTCAGCCGGCAGGCGCAGTGGCGGCCGGCGGTTCCTTCATCGCCCGGTAGCGCTGCAGGATGTCGGCGATCTCGCCGTCCAGCGCCACCCGTTGCTGCTCGAAGCTGGTCTGCAGACGCAGCTGCGCCAGCAGCTCGCGATGGCGTTGCTGGATGTCGGCGGCCAGCTTGTCGGCCACCGCCTGGCCAGCCAGTTCGCGGTCGCCGGCGCTGCGCAGCATGCTGGCCAGCCCTTCGCGCAGGCTGGTCACATTGAAGCGCGCGGTGTGGATGTTGTTGTCGACGATGGCGATGCGCTCGTTGAACACCCGGCGCAGGTCGTCCTCGCTCTGGTAGGACATCAGCATCGCCTGGTCGGTGCGCTGGCGCATCTGCTCGGCGGCCAGATCGGCCTGGCGTTGCTGCTCGCTGGCAGCGGCGGCGGCCCGCTCGTCGCTGCTCATGGCGCGCTGCACCTCGGCGCTGCGCAGGCCGCTCCTGGCGTTGAACTCGTCGCGCGCCTGGTTCACCGCCTCCGGCGGCAGCGTATCGCTGCACACCCGGGCGCCGTTCTGGTTCCAGCAATACAGCGTCTTCGCGGCCGGCTTGTCCTGCGCGATGGCAGGTGCGGCGGCCACGGCCGCCGCAACGGCGGCGAGTAACGCCAAACGGGTGTGTCTCGGCATCATCGCAGCCCCCTGTCGCCTGCCGTCAGCCTGTGGTGTCGGTGCCGTAACGGCCACGATAGGCCAGCAGCGGTTCCCGGAAGCCCACAAGGTCGGCGTTTCCTGCCGCAAAAGCAAGCAGGTCGCCCAGGTTGGCCACCGCGATCACCGGGATGCCGGCCTCGGCCGCCACCGCCTGCGCGGCCGAGCGGCGATCCTGCTCGGAGGCGATCTCCTGCCGGTCCAGCGCCACCACGATCCCGGACGGAACGCCGCCGGCGCCACGGATGATGCCCAGCGCCTCGCGGATCGCGGTGCCGGCGGTGATCACGTCGTCGACGATCAATACCTTGCGCCCCTGAAGCGGCGCACCGATCAGGCTGCCGCCCTCGCCATGGTCCTTGGCTTCCTTGCGGTTGAACGCCAGCGGCAGGTCGCGCCCGCGCCCGGCGTAGGCGCAGGCCAGCGCGGTCGCCAGCGGGATGCCCTTGTAGGCCGGCCCGAACAGCAGATCGAACTCCACCCCGGCCGCGTCGATCGCATCGGCATAGCACTGCGCCAGCTGCGCGGTCTTGGCGCCCGAATCGAAGCGCCCGGCATTGAAGAAATACGGACTGAGCCGCCCGGACTTGAGCGTGAACTCGCCAAAGCGCAGGGCATCGGCGCCCAGGGCCAGCTGCAGGAAACGGGTGCGGTGGTCGGTCATTGGACGGGAATGGGGAATAGGGAATCGAGAATGGTAAACGCATCGTGCGCCGGCAGCCTTCCGCATGCGCCTGGGGTAGGCTTTACGATTCCCCATTCCCAACTCCCCATTCCCGGCCCTTATGCGCATCATCAGTTTCAACGCCAACGGCCTGCGCTCGGCCGTCACCAAGGGTTTCTTCGAGTGGTTCGCCGAGCAGGACGCCGACGTGCTGTGCGTGCAGGAGACCAAGGCCCAGGAGCATCAGCTGGCCGGTGCCAAATTCCTGCCCACCGGCTACAAGGCCTGGTTCCGCGACGCCAGCACCAAGAAGGGCTACAGCGGCGTGGCCATCTACAGCAGGCACGAACCCGATGAAGTGCGCACCGCGCTGGGCTGGCCCGAGTTCGACGAAGAGGGCCGCTACATCGAGGCGCGCTTTGGCAACCTCAGCGTAGTGTCCTTCTATATTCCGTCCGGCTCCTCGGGCGAGTTGCGCCAGGGCTACAAGTTCCAGGTGATGGAATGGCTGCGGCCGATCCTGGATGAATGGCTGGCCAGCGGCCGGCAGTACGTGCTGTGCGGCGACTGGAACATCGTGCGCTCGGCGCTGGACATCAAGAACTGGAAGTCCAACCAGAAGAATTCCGGCTGCCTGCCGCCCGAGCGCGACTGGCTCAACGGCCTGTGCGCCGATGCGCTGGAAGACGCCGATGCCGCCGGCGGCCGCGGCTGGGTCGATACCTACCGCGTGCTGCATCCCCAGGGCCAGGACTACACCTGGTGGAGCAACCGCGGTGCGGCGCGCAGCAACAACGTCGGTTGGCGCATCGACTACGAACTGGTCACTCCCGGCCTGCGCGACAAGGTCAAGGCCTGCTCCATCTACCGCGAGCAGCGCTTTTCCGACCACGCGCCGTATGTCGTAGATTACGCGGAGTGAGGAAGGGTGCGCAGCCGGCGGTGACGCGCACCGGGACGGTTGGCCAAGCCTCACCGTGTTGTGTTTCCGGCCGCGTCGTGCAGATGCACGTCGAGGGCGTGCAGGCCGTGCCTGGCCGCAGCCAGATGGCCGTGGATCCTTCCGGGAGCCAATCATGCGTGTCCGGCAGGTCGCTCCGCGCAGTGGCCGGTGATACTGCCCGCCCGGCATCGATCAGCCCCCATTCCCAGCGGCCATACGCATGACCACGCCTGCACCCAACTACAAAGGACTGCGCGGCATCCGGCAGGCCTTCGCCACCCCATCGGCGGCGACCATGGCCCTGCTGGGTTTCGGCAGTGGCCTTCCGTTCCTGCTGATCGCCTCGCAGACCCTGTCCACCCGGTTGCGCGATGTCGGGCTGGATCTGGGCAGCATCGGCCTGATCAGCCTGGCCAGCTTCTTCTACCTGCTCAAGTTCCTGTGGGCGCCGCTGCTCGACCGCTATGCGTTTCCGCTCACCGCGTGGTTGGGGCGTCGGCGTTCCTGGCTGCTGGTCTCGCAACTCGGCGTCACCGCCGGCCTGTTCGCACTGGCGTTTTCGCGCCCGGACATGAGTGTCACCGGCCTGGTCGCCTGGGTGCTGTTCGCCTCGTTCTGGGGCGCCACGCAGGATTCGGTGGTGGATGCCTATCGCATCGAAATCGCCCCGGACACGGCGCAGGCCGCCTTGGCGGCGACCTACACCCTGGGCTACCGGATCGGCCTGATCCTCGGTGGCGCCGGCGCGCTGTACCTGGCCGAATACCTCAACTGGACCTCGGCGTACCTGGCCATGTCGGCGCTGATGCTGCTGCCGATCATCACCACCCTGGTATGCCGCGAGCCGGACCGGCCGCAGCTCACGGTGGTGCGCCGCATCGACGTGGCCGGCGCATTCTGGCAGCCCATTTCCAGTTTCTTTTCCGGCAACGGGCTGGCGCTGGGCATCGTCCTGCTGGCTTTTGTCGGCCTGTTCAAGTTCCCGGACCAGGTGATCGGCGTGATGGCCGGGCCGTTCTATCTGGATTCGGGCTACACCAAGGCCGACATCGCCACGGTGTCCAAGCTGTTCGGCGTGTGGATGGGCATCGTCGGCGCGTTTGCCGGCGGTGCGGCGGTGGCTGCGTTCGGCTTCCGGCGCATGCTGCTGGTCGCCGCCCTGGGCGTGGCGCTGTCCAACCTGGCATTTTTGCTGATGGCGCAGAACCCCGGCAAATTGTGGGCGTTCTATGCCGCACTCAGTGCCGACAATCTGTTCCAGGGGTTCGCCGGTACCGTGCTGGTGGCCTTCATGTCATCGCTGACCAATCGCAACTTCACCGCCACCCAGTACGCCTTGCTGGTGTCACTGGCCAATTTGCCGGGCAAGTTCGCCGGCGGTGTATCCGGGTTCCTGGTCGAGGCCACCTCCTACAGCACCTTCTTCATCCTCAGCGCCCTCACCGTGGTTCCCACGCTGGCCCTGCTGGCCTGGCTGTGGCCGCGGCTGGATGCCCGCGACGGGCGCCCGGATTGAAACGTCCGCCAAGGTTGCCGATGATGCCGACGCGGCACTGCATCGCACGAGGAAGGGCATGACCGATCTGGTACTGCGTGACATCGATCCATTGCTGGTGGACAGGATCCGTCGCATCTCCGTCGCACGCGGCTGGACCCAGCACCAGACGGTGATGCATCTGCTCGAACAGGGCCTGTTCGCCAGCGAGTACGACGTCAGCGGCGGCCTGCAGCATCCGGAAGTCGATGTGCTGGCCGAGGCGATCGCCGCGCTCAAGGCGCTGCCGGCGGGGAATACTCCCTAGCGCTGCAAACGGCCAGGCGGTGCTGCCCGGTGCGCAAGTTCACTCGGTGCGAGCACGGTATGCGAATGCGGATGGTTTGGTCGGAAACCCTTGCATGCTGCCGAGAAGAGCCGAGATTGCTGTGCATTCGCCGGCTCAACTGCGCACGTCCCCGCCAGCCTCTGCTCAATTGCGTGCTAGTCGGTTGCAGACGAGGCGGGCATCATCAGCAAGCTAGCTTCACCGAACACGTCACCGCTACCCCTCATTAATTGAGCGCTGGTCGCGTCGCAGAATTCGGGGCGGGGCACCATCAGGAAGCGCGGTAGTGGCATCCAACGCGCGCCGATCCAGGCCACTCATGCCGGATAGATCGCCCCCAGCAACCGCGGCCCCGCCGCCCCGGTCACCGACGGCAGATTGGCCGTGCGGCCCGCGAGCAGCTCCGCGGCCAACCACGCAAATCCCATTGCCTCTAGATAGTCAGGATCCAGCCCATGCCGCGCGCTGGATTCCACCACCACGCCCGGCAGTCGCGCCGCCAGGCGCGCCATCAACACCGGATTGCGCACCCCACCACCGCACACCAGCACCCGGCGGGTATCGGGCTGCAGCCGCAGCAACGCGTCGGCGACGCTGGCGGCGGTGAGTTCGAGCAGGGTCGCCTGTATATCGGCCGCGGACGGCGCCGCGTTGCCCGGCGACCGCATCGCCTGCATCGCCCAGTCCAGGTGGAACTGCTCGCGTCCGGTGCTCTTGGGCGGTGCCAGTGCGAACCACGGGTCGGCCAAGAGCGCCTGCAGCAGCGCCGTATCGACGCGCCCGCTGGCGGCAAACGCACCGTCGGCATCGAACGCCGTGCCGCGGTGCTGCTGGCACCAGCTGTCCAGCAATGCATTGGCCGGGCCGGTATCGAAGCCCAGCACCGCGCCACTGCGCGGGATCAAGGTCAGGTTACCGATGCCGCCCAGGTTCAGCACCGCACGGTCCTCGTCGGCGGCACCCAGCATGGCCAGATGGAAGGCCGGCATCAGCGGTGCGCCCTGGCCGCCGGCAGCCACATCGCGCCGGCGGAAATCGGCCACCGTGGTGATGCCGGTGTGCTCGGCAATCCGGCTCGCATCGCCTATCTGCCAGGTGAAGGCCGGATCGGCCTTGGGGCGATGTCGAATGGTCTGCCCGTGCGAGCCGATCGCGCGAATGCGCCCACGCGCAATGCCGCTGTCGCGGATCAGCTGATTGGCCGCGGCCGCAAACGCCAGCCCCACCTGCGCATCCAGGTGTCCAAGCGCATCGATGGCGATGACCTCGGCGCCCTGGCCCAACGTCACCAGCGTTTCGCGCAGCTGTGGCTCCCAGGCCACCGTGGTGCCTGCGACCAGTTCGCAGCGGCGATGGCCCTCGTCGGTGAAGCGCACCAGCGCCGCATCGATGCCGTCGGCGCTGGTGCCCGACATCAGGCCCAGATAGAGCGGGGATTCAAGATGTTCCGGAGCAGACATGCCAGGGCCAGTTGCACGGTGGTCGTGCAGCTTGTGCAGCCGGGATGGGAGAGTCAACCGGCCTTGCGCGCATTGCGGTGGAAGCAGGGGCGATGCGCTCGCCAGCCAAGCACCCTAAATGTAGTGCCGACTGTCGCGTCGGCACCATGGTGTCCACTTGTTGCTGGCAGCAACCCGATGCCGGCTGCGGCGTCGCGTGAGCCAGAGCCCTCGAACGGAGGCGCAGTCGTGCGATCGGCGGTTGCCAGCGCGGCGGCTGGGAAACCAGCCGCGCCCACTCAACCGCGCGGCTTGCCCTTGGCGGGCTTGCCGGCGTCGGCGTAGATCAACTTCTCCATGCCTTCGATACGCGCCAGCGCCGGCGCCGTCTGCGCGCGGAAGGCGGCCAGCTCGGCGCCCTGCAACGGCTCCGGCGGCGGCATCGTCACCGACATCGGGTTGCGCTGCTGCCCGGCGACGCGGAATTCGTAATGCAGATGCGGGCCGGTCGCCAGGCCGGTCATGCCGACATAGCCGATCACCGTACCCTGGTTGATGCGCTGGCCGGCCTTGATCTTGCCGAAGCGCGACATGTGCCCGTACAGCGTGCTGAAGTTCCTGCCGTGGTCCAGGATCACCACATTGCCGTAGCCGCGCTGGGTGCCGACGAACACCACCCGTGCATCGCCAGCGGCCATGATCGGCGTGCCCGATGCTGCCGCGTAGTCCACGCCCTTGTGCATGCGCATCGTGCCCAGCACCGGATGCTTGCGCGCGCCAAAGGTCGAGCTGATGCGGCTATAGGCCACCGGCATGCGGATGAAGCTCTTCTTCAATGGCCGGCCGTTGATGTCGAAATACTCGGCCGGCTTGCCGGCACGCTCGAAGCGGAAACCGGTGTAGGTCTTGCCGCCGGTGGTGAAGGTCGCCGCCAGGATGTCGCCGGTGTTGATGCGCTCGCCCTCGCGCCAGGTCTCGTCCATCACCACGCTGAAGCGATCGCCCGGCTGCAGATCCTTGTCGAAGTCGATGTCGTACTTGAAGATCTCGTCGGTCATGATCGCCACCGCCGCCGGCGACAGCCCCGACTTGCCGGCCGAGGCGTACAGCGAGCTGCTGATTTCCCCGCTTGCCACCACCGTGCGCGTGGTCGTGGCGCGCTCGGTGACGTTCTCGCGCACGCTGTCGCCCAGCAGGCGCAGCTCCACGCGGTGGCTGTCGTCGCGGTCGAAGCGCAATGCGCGCAGCTCGCCCGGCGTCGGCATGTCGAAGGCGATCTCGGCGCCCGGACGCAGCTTGGTCAGCGCCTCCTTGGTGCCCGGATGCGCCAGCACCTGGTACATCACCGCCGTCGGGATTCCCAATTCGCCGAACAAGGTGCTCAGCGTCTGCCCCGATTTGACCTGCAGGATTTCCCAATCGGTGCTCGGTGCCAGCTGCTTGCGGGCCGGCACCAACGGCGGCAACGGCAGGGCCAGCGTGGAATGGCTGGACAGCGGCGCATCGATGGCATTGGAAAAGCCCGGCACGATCGTGGCCACCAGCGCACCGATGGTCGCGAACAGGCTGGCGTGGATCCAGTGCCGGCGCGTCCATTGGTCGTTGAATGCCGCCGGAAGATGCGCCTTGAGCTTGCGATGCAGGGCAGTGTCGTGGAGGACGTGGAGGCGTTCGTGAAAGCGCCGCTTGCGTGCACGGCCCTGCTCTGAGTTCTGCATCGTTCAAATTCCTCGCTGGCTCGAAGTGCGGGCCCAATCGCCGGTACCATAGACAGCCTGTAACAGCGCGTCAAACCATTGAGCCTGTTCAACATTTTCATTTGGCGTGGAATTAACCCGCGTTTAACATCGTTCACGTTTTTGACGGCAAACGCCGCTGGAGTCTGTGGTTGGCCACTATCGAAGAATCCCTCGCACTCATCGGCCGCGGCGCCGAGGAGATCCTCAAGCTCGATCAGCTCGAAGCGCGCCTGAAATCCGGCGTGCCGTTGCGGGTCAAGGCCGGGTTCGATCCCACCGCGCCGGATCTGCATCTGGGCCACACCGTGCTGCTCAACAAGATGCGGCAGTTCCAGCAGCTCGGGCATCAGGTGATTTTCCTGATCGGCGACTTCACCGGAATGATCGGTGACCCGAGCGGCAAGAACGTCACCCGCAAGCCGCTGAGCCGCGACGATGTGCTGGCCAACGCGCGCACCTATGAGGAGCAGGTCTTCAAGATCCTGGACCGCGAACGCACCGAGGTGCGCTTCAACTCCGAGTGGTTCGGCCAGATGAGCGCGGCGGACATGATCAAGCTGTCCGCGCAGCACACCGTGGCACGCATGCTCGAGCGCGACGATTTCGCCAAGCGCTTCAACGGCCAGCAACCGATCGCCATCCACGAGTTCCTGTATCCGCTGGTCCAGGGCTACGACTCGGTCGCCTTGAAGGCGGACGTCGAACTGGGCGGGACCGACCAGAAGTTCAACCTGCTGATGGGGCGCGGCCTGCAGGAGCACTACGGCCAGGCCCCGCAGGTCGTGCTGACCATGCCGCTGCTGGAAGGCCTGGACGGGGTGGCCAAGATGTCCAAGTCGCTGGGCAACTACATCGGCATCAACGAGCCGGCCATCGACATCGTCACCAAGACCATGAAGATCGGCGACGAACTGACCTGGCGCTGGATCGATCTGCTGTCTTTCGACATCGGTGTTGCCGAGGCCGCGCGCCTGAAAGAACAGGTCGCCTCCGGTGACCTGCACCCGCGCGAGGTCAAGTTGCGTCTGGCGCGCGAACTCACCGCGCGCTTCCACGATGCCGCCACTGCAGAGCAGGCCATCGCCGGCTGGCACGCCGTGGTGACGGGGCAGGGCGACACCAGCCTGTTGCCGCTGCAGGAGGTGGCCGTGCCGGCCGAAGGTCTGCGGATCGCAAGTCTGCTCACCGCCGCCGGCCTGACGCCCAGCAATTCGGAGGCCACGCGTAAGCTCAAGGAACGTGCGGTCAAGATCGATGGTGAAGTGGTCGAAGATCCGGCACGTCAGTTTGGGCCGGGCTTCGAGGGTGTCATCCAGGTGGGGAAGCGTAATTTCGCCCGCGTTGCGCTGGTCAGCGCCTGAGCTGGCGAGGGTTGCTGCATGGCAGCGATGTCGGCGCCGGGATGACATCTATATAGAGGCATCAGACGGATGACGCAGGATCAGCGGCTTGCTGCAGCAACGACGAAGGACTTACTGCTACAGATGGCAGCGGGATCGTGAAAAATTTTTCACAAACCCCTTCCCAAACGTCCCGGTTGGGCCTATAGTTCGCCTCCCCCGACGCAACGGCCCCGCAAATGCGGAACCAGAGCGGAAGGGTTCGAAAATGCCTTGATTTAAGGTGTTGACGAAACGAAAAAGCCGGCTATGATGGGCGGCTCGCTACACGGAAAGATGCTTCGGCAGATTGAGGTGCAGCGGCGGCAACTTCCTCTTCACGAGGGGTTGACGAAGATGAAAAGCCTGCTAATATGGCCGGCTCGCTTCGCAGAAAACCTTCAGGTCGAAACGAAGCAGCGTCAACCATCTCGAAATGAGGTGTTGACGGCAAGAAAAAGTCCGCTATAATGGGCGGCTCGCTTCGACGGAAACGACGAAGCTGACGGGAACGGCGCTGAGGCCACTTCCCAATGTTCTTTGACAGTGTGCGCAGGTAATTTGTGCGGACGCCTGC